>JAYVQK010000278.1:0-16558 GCA_043757005.1 Verrucomicrobiaceae bacterium | reverse complement strand
CTTTTCACGCTTCGAGAAACTCGATGTCATGCTCATCGGTTTCATTCACTTTGTCCTCATTGTCGAGGCTCTTCGATAGTGTGAACACGCCCTAGCAGGAAAATTACGCACTTGCCAACTCTTCTCACCCTCTTAATGTCTGCCTCCATGCGCGTGAATATCACCAGCAGCATTTGTTTCACTCTTCCAGCTCGCCTTACCAGACGCCCGAGCGGCGCGTATGGCCGTGGTTGCGCCTCCCCTATCTTGCTCCGCCGAGGGAGTTTTGTCGGCACTGGAGGGGGTTTTCTCCGCGTCGGCGGCAACTCTCTCCGGCTTGGAGGATACTCTCTCCGTCATGGAAAAGGTTATTTCGGCATGGACAATACTCTTTCCGCGACGGAGGGAGTTCCCTTTGCTACGGAGGGGCTTCCCTCCATTGCGAAGAGGCTTTACTCCGGTGCGGAGGGGCTTTACTCCGGCGCGGAGGGGCTTTACTCCGGTGTGAAGGGAGTTCCCTCCGGAGCGAATAAAGATCGTTGCGCGGCGAAAATCGGAGCATTTATAGAGAAAACGACCGTTTTCCCAGCCGACAAAAGAGCTTCCGCGAGCGACTCGACTTTATGCCAGCACAAAAAGCCACTTGGAACGGGACGGACTCCCAAGGCAACCCTCTCTGATGGGGCCAACCCGGACTTGTCTGGGGTGGCACTGTCCCAGAACCAAACAAAAAACAATGCAACAACGCGTCAATCTAGGGTTTGCGAATGCGCCCGACCACACACTCGAAGAAATCTCTGGAGCTGTAATAGACAACCTATTCGGAAAACCAGCCTTCCCGAGTCCACCCGTCACCCAAGTGGCCTTGCAAGCGGCTCTCACGGGCTTCACCGCAGCCATCGCCACCCAAGCCCAGGGGGGCACGGCAGCCACGGCGGATAAGAATAATAAGCGCGATGCCCTCATCGGCCTTCTGCGTCAGCTTGCCGGTTATGTGCAGGAAATGCACGGCAATGATCTCGCGGTGCTGCTTTCCAGTGGGTTTGAAGCCGTGAGCACTAGCCGCGCAAGCTCGCCGCTGGAGAAGCCGCACATCAAAGAAATCCTCAACGGCAACAGTGGCCAGCTCATCCTACGTGGCTCGACGGTGCAAAATGCCCGTTGCTTTGAGATGCGCTTTGCCGCCATCGGTGCCGGTGGTGCGCCTGGGCCGTGGCAGAGCGCCGGGCTCATCACTAATAGCCGGAGTATGCCGGTGAACGGTCTCACGCCCGGCACGATGTATGTTTTCCAAATCCGCGCCGTGGGCGGCTCGACGGGCTACTCGGACTGGAGCGACGCCGTGCAGCACATGAGCCTGTAGGCTCACCGCCCCCGAGTCGGACACGATAAGGGAGCGGTGGCAGCGATATTGCCGCCGCTCTTTTTCGTGAGCGCCCCGTGCAGTAGTAGGGGAATTGGTGAAAACTGATGGGGACTTATACCATCTCCAGCAATAAAACAGACTTCCCAAAATGGTTGGCGCCGCTCCTTGGCATCGCTCCCCGTCTGTTTCATCCCTGAAGATAGTATAACACTTTAGTCCCATAGGAAAAAGCCAGCGCCCATGTATCTATACGTGATGAAATTTCTGCGCTGTCTTTTACTTTCTCTGCTCTCCGTCCTCACGGCAAATGCGACGACCTACGACATCGGCCCCGGCTACGCTTTGACGAACCTTCGCGATGCGCCGTGGGCCACGCTGAATCCCGGCGACATCGTGAACGTCCACAGCAAGCCCGGCGGCTACCACGACATGATCCAAGTCTCGCGCTCGGGCACGGCGGCGCAGCACATCGTCATCCACGGCGTGCCGGATCCAGTCACGGGCGCGCTGCCGATTCTCGATGGCAATGGCGCAGTCGAAGACCCGACGACCGATTGGCGAAACGCCATCTTCTCGCAAATCAGCGTCATCGTCGTGAGCCCGCGCGCTGCGTCCTACCATTACGGCGTGGACCACGTGAGCTTCATAGACATCGAGAATCTCGACATCCGCAACGTGCTCTACACGGCCAACAGCAGCATCACTTACACCGACAAGTTTGGCGTCACTCACCCGTGGGATGGCTTCGGCTGCGGCATCTACATTGAGTGGGCGCATGACCTCGCGGTGCGTGGCTGCGAGATCAGCAACTGCTGCAACGGCCTCTTTGCGAACTCCAAGAATGGCAGCGCGCAGAGCAGCGCCCGCCTGCTCATCGAGCACAATTATTTTCATGACAACTCGATGCCCTACACCGTCGATCCCGCGAACGCTTCGCACATCATCAGCAACGGCTACGCCCAGCACCACTGCTACATCGAGAGCGCAGGCGTCACGTATCAATACAACCGCTTCGGCCAGTTGCGGCCCAACTGTTACGGCGTTGCGATCAAGGATCGTTCGGCTGGGCAAATCATCCGCTACAACGAGTTCGACATGGTCGGGCAATCCAATGTCATGGCGCTCATCGATCCGCAAGGCGGCAACGGCTACCTCAACACCCTGCCCGACTTCCGCGACAGCTACGTCTATGGAAATCTCATCACCATCGAGAGCTACGCCAGCAGCATGGATATGATCTGGTGGGGAGCCTACAACGGCCCCGCCGACTACGCCGCCGAACACCGCAACGTGTTGCACTTTTATAACAACACCATCGTGAACCACCACAGCGGCGTCTCGCTCTTCTTCCTGCCCAGCACCAACTATATGCCCGCTGGCGCGGTCGTGCAGGAGACGGTGGATTGCCGGAACAACATCTTCTTCACCGACACCACCGTGCAAAGCAGCAGCTACCAAGCGATGCGATTCAGCATCGGCGGCGCGACGAATGGCGGCGGCAACATCATCCTCAGCAAAAACTGGGTCAGCCCCGGCTGGCGCACCACCGCGCCCGGTGCCACTTGGGGCGGCACGCTCGTCGGCACGAATAACCTCCTCGTCGGCGACAGCGTCGGCGCGAATAACCCGCACTTCGTCAACATGGCCACGCGCGACTACCACGTCCTCACCGGCTCAAACGTGCTCGATGCCAGCGGCTCGCTCGGCGCGGGCGATCCGCCCGTGCTGGAGGAATACAGCGCGCCGCAATCCTCCATCGCCCGCACTGTTATTGGTTCTGCGCTCGATCTCGGCGCGGTGGAAAGCACGGGCAACCCGCCGTTACCGCCCGTGGGTGGAGCCATCGCGCTCGGTGCCGCGACTTATTCCGTCGTGGAAAATGCTGGCAGCGTGAGCGCGACGATCACGCGCACAGGCGGCTCCACGGGCAGCGTCAGCATCGTGTGCGCCTCCACTTCCGGCACTGCAACATCGCCGGCGGATTTCACCGCAGCCGTCACCACTTTCACCTGGGCTGCGGGCGATACCACACCGCGCACGTTCACCGTCCCCATCATCAACGACACCGCCACCGAGCTCGCCGAGACCCTCAGCGTCACCCTCTCCAATATCACCGGCGGCGCGGGCTACGGGCCCATCACACAAAGCACCATCACCATCAGCGACGACGACGTGCCACCCACCCAGCCCATCGTCGCCATCACCGCCAGCGGCGCGCTCATCCGCTTCACCAGCGGCGCGCCCGGCACGATTTTGAGCAATGTCGCCGTCACCGGAATCACCAGCCCCGAGACGATGCGCGGCCTCGCCTTCCGCCGCAGCACCGGGCAACTCTATGTCGTCGGCGCAGTCGGCGGCACCAGCAACGTCGCCGCCACCCTCTACCTCCTGAACCCCGCCACCGCCGTCCTCACCAGCATCGCCACCATGACTCTCGCGCACCCCAGTTTTGATCTCGGCTTTGATGCCACCACCGACCAGCTCCACCTCTTCGGTAGCACCGGCCAACACCTCCGCATCCACCCCACAACCGGAGCCATCATCGCCACCGACACCGCACTCGCGTATGCCGCAGGCGACCCCCACTTCGGAGCCACGCCCGGCATCGTCGGCGCGGATTTCACGCCCGGCCTTTCGCCCACCGTCTATGCCATAGATAAGACGCTCGACACCCTCGTCCGCATCGGCACCCCCGGCTCCGCCAGCAGCGGCCAAATCACCACCATCGGCCTGCTCGGCAAAGACACCGAAGGGCTCACCGGCCTCGACTTCACGCCCGGCGGCACCGCCTTCGCCGTCCTCACCAGCACCGCCGACACCTCCTCCAATCTCTACGTCATAGACACCACCACCGGCCAAGCCGCCAGCCTCGGCACCATCGGCGTCGCTGAACAAATCCGCGACCTCGTCGTCGCCACCCCCGGCCAAATCAGCCTCACCAGCACAGCGTTCAGCGCCACCGAGGGCGACGGCACCGCCAACATTTCCATCGTCCGCACCGGCGGCTCTTGGGGCCCAGTCAGCGTCACCTTTTCCACGAGTAATGGCACCGCCACCGCAGGCAGCGACTATACCGCCGTGACCACCACCGTCACTTGGCTCGATGGCGAGGTCGGTGTAAAAAATGTGAGCATCCCCATCCTCGACGACACCCTCATCGAGGGAAATGAAACCCTCACCCTCACCCTCGCCACCGCCACCGGCGGCGCACTCCTCATCGCCCCCACCACCGGCACCCTCACCCTCCACGAGCGCCCGTTCGATGCGTGGAAACTCGCCGCATTTGGCGCAGCCGCGAACTTCCCCTACGCGGATGCCAACGCCGACCCCGACGGCGACGGCCTCTCGAACCTCCTCGAATACGCCCTCGGCACCAACCCCCTCACCGCCAGCCCAGCCGCCCTCCCCATCATTAGCACCGCCAACAACCATCTCACCTTGAGCTTCACCCGCAGCGCCGCCGACATCCTCTACGCCGTGGAAGTCACCAGCGACCTCCTCCAGCCGTGGACGCTCGGCTCCAGCTACGGCCCGACTGGCGATACACCCAGCACCGCCGCCACCTCCGAGCTATCGCGCACCATCCTCGGCGGCCTAGAACTCATCACCATCGGCGATAACACAACCATCGCCACCCAGCCCTCCCACTTCATCCGTCTACGAGTCACCCTGCAATGAGCGCGCCCTCCACGCGGATGTGGCGCAAAGCATCTACGCTTTTCTCACGGAGCGCCTCTCACACGTATTCCCCGCGATAGCGCTCGATGAAATCAATCGGGTGGATCGGTAGCGGCTTGTAGCCCGCCTTCGCTAGTGGAGCAAAATGGGCGTCTTCGGTGATGATGAAATCCGCCCCGACTGCGATGGCGCAATCCGTGAACGCATTATCGTCGGGATCCGCACCGATGACGTGAAACTGAAAGTGCGGGCTGACGAGGAGGAGCCTGCTATTCATCTCCATGAGGTTCATCAACCGTAGAACCGTCTCCCAAGCCGCAGCGCTCGCTTTACTGCGGATGATCTCTTCATACTCCAGCATTACCCGGACGGATACCGCCCAGCTCAAGGTGCCCAGCGCAAAGCCATTGAGGATCGGCCCGTAAGCGTGGTTTATCGCCCGCGCCTGCACGAGCACATTGGGGTCCACGCAAACGATCATGCCTTCTTGTTGCGTGCGCGATACGCCCGAATCAGCTCGGGCAAGTCCGTCCACAGCCCGCGCAGCTCGGCCTCCGCTTGTTGTGAAATTTCCCGACGCACACGGAGCCGTTCGTTGAGCATCATCAACTCGTAAACCTCGACCAAGTCCTCTTCAGACGCAGCTTCGATGCGTTTCACCATCTGCTCGCGCAGGTTCTTCGGAATCGGCTGTGTTGTCGGCATGGCGTGCAGAGTAGTCGCAAAGGCACGCGCCGTCCAACCGCGCAGTGCATAACCCTTTAGTGCTATAGGCAGATCGCTGCGGGGCTCTATGATGGCGGCGAAATGAAAACTATCGCACTTCGCATCCTCATCATCTCCGCCGCCATCTCGTCCCACGCTGTGGCGCAGGTCGCTAAACAAATCAGCTCGCTCCCCGCGATCATCACGAAGCCGGGGCGCTACGTGCTCAATAAAGACCTCGTCCTTAAAAAGGTCGCCGACGCCGCGATCACAATCACTGTGGATGATGTAAGGCTCGACCTCGGCGGACACGTCATCACAAACGGCTTGCCGGCTGGCACCGATGTGACTGGCATCCTCGCTCAAGGCCACGGAGGCATCCTCGTGTTGAACGGCACCGTGCGGAAATATAAGACTGGCATCCGGCTCAATGGCTTTCAGTCGCCAGCGAGCGGCGTATCGGTGGAAAACGTCCGTGTCGATGCCAGTGAGTCGCTCGGGATTCAAGTCCTGGGCTTGATCGGATCGGTGAAGCACTGCGTCGTCTCCAATACAGGGAACACGCAGGCCAGCTCCGCGGTAGGCATGTCATTCGACCTCGGTTTTGCAACAGTCATCGATAACGACGTCCTAGCCACGCTGGCCGGCACGGGACAGCAAGCCGAAGGCATTCATTGCGGAGCACAGGCGGCGGTCTTTGAAAATAATCGCGTGCTCAATGACCCGAGCAGCCACGCCTCGATCGGAATGTTCTTTGCCTTCCCCGCTAATTACCTCGTCGAGAACAACCGCATCGCCGGGTTCACAAACGGCATCTTATTCACGAACGCCGGAACGCCCAAGTTTCGCAACAACTTCACGACTGACTGCACCAATCCTTACGTCAGTGGGACTGACGCCGGGAACAACAAGTAGCTCTCCATTTTACCCAAAAACCACGCCACCATGAAAACACATCGCCACTACTCCATCGAGATCCTCGAAAGCCGCATCGCCCCCGCCAACATTGATTTCGTCGGCCTCGCGGACGGATTGAAAACGAAGCTCGATAGCATCCAGCTCGTCATTGATGCCGCCGTGGGCGTGGCATCCCTGCTGCCCGTGGTGGGCGACAAAATCGCGAGCGCGGGGAAGGTGATTGATATGTTTAGCGACAAGCTCCGCGCGGAGATTGATGCGCTGAAAAACGGCACCGGCGCAGACGCGCTCGTGAGCAGCGCGCTCTACGGCCTGCTCGGGCCAGTCGGCGCGGGGCTTAATATCCTCGGCGATACCAATGGCGACGGCAGCATGTCGGAGGCCGACGTGGTGATCCAACACCCCGGCCTCGGCGGCATCCTCATAGACATCAGCCTTCACGCAGCCGTGGCGGTGAGCAAGTCGCTCGGGTTCGACATTGGGCTCGGCGCGCTGCCGATTACTTTGGAGAGCAACGCAGCCGTGGCCGTCACCGCGTCGCTCGATTATCACCACCTACAATTCGGGATCAGCGACCGGGCGTTTGTCTTCTACGCGAATGACCCGAATGATCTGCAAGTGAACATCACAGCGGGTCTCACCGCAGGCTCCTCGCTCACAGCGACCGTCGGCTTTCTCTCCGCCACGATCAAAGACGGTGCCTTCGGCGACACCTCCGCAAACGCCCCGCACACGCAGCTCTCGGCAGGGCTGACGGTGGATGTGAACGCGGGCGACATCGCCAGCTCGACGGCGAATTTCCACGTGACCGCAGACATCGCGCTGCAAATTGATGCGCAGTTTGACGACAACTTCCCCGGCATCGGCGCGGACTTCCGGCTGCACTACTCGGGCTTCGACGCGGCAGACGCCGCGCCCACGGTGAATTTCAAAAACGTGCGCGTGAACCTCGGCGGCATCATCAGCAACGTGCTCGCGCCCATCTTCGATGTCGTCACGCCGATCCTCACTCCCATCAAACCGGTGCTAGATTTCATCTCCGCGCCGATCCCCGTCTTGAGCGACCTCAGCCACGCTGTCGGCGCAGGCGACATCACGATTATCGGCATCGCAGATGTCGCCGCGACGCAGGCACCGCTGGAGTATCAGCAGACCATCGAGCTGATTTCCACCGCTGCAAAAGTGCTGAAGTTTGCGGACTCCTTTAAGGTGAACCCGGACACGCATAATCTCTCGATCAACTTCGGCGACTTCCAAGCACTCGCCGAGGGCAACAGCGCGCAAGACCTGCGCACTTTGGGTAAAGCCCTCGATGTGGCAAGCGCAGCGTCGGACGGGAAAAACCTCTCCGGCCTTGTGCCAGCGGGCTTCCTCGCCAGCTTGGACATCAATGCAAAGATAGACGAAGCCGTGGGCAACGGCCCGCTCAAGGGCAACCCACTGATCGAAGAACTGAAAGACACGCTCGATCAATTCATCCACCCCAACGGTATCACCTACAGCTTCCCATTCCTCGATCATCCGGCGGACTCCGTCTTCGGGATGCTGCTCGGGCGCGATGCGGATTTATTCACGCTGGATGCAAAGCTGAAGGTGAGTGGCAACTTTCAGGAGAGCTACCCTCTCGGCTTCGGAGTCAGCGTGGGCCTCGCCGGAGCGGCCAGCGCGGATCTGCAACTGCACCTCGGCTACGACACATTCGGCGTGCGCGAATTTGTGACCCACCTCGCCAAGAATCAGCCAGCGAGCCCGCTCGATTTCCTTGATGGGTTTTATCTGCGCGACACCACGCATCTCCACCTCGATGCAAGCATCACCGCAAGTGCGGAGATAAATGTCGTGATCGCGAGCGTAGAGGTCGAAGGCGGCGTCTCCATCGGCCTGCACATTGATTTACCCACGGGCGCGGGTCTCAACGAAGTGGACGGCGACATTCACAAAGTCCACCTGCGCTCGGAGCTGAAAGACGCCCTCTTCCTGACAAGTGGCGGCGTGGATGCCTTCCTCGATGTCGCGCTCGGCGTGGGCATCGGGCCGTTCAAGGTCTATAAGCACTTCGACATCGCTCATGTGAATATCCTGAGCTTCGGCGGCGGCATTATTCCAAATCCATTTACCCCACCGAGCGACCTACATCTCGCCTCCACACTCGCCGACGATGCGAGCGTAGCGGCGGGCACTCTGCGGCTCAATGTGGGATCTAACGCCGCGCATCGCGGCAGCGTGAACCAGACGGCTGGGCAGGATAATACGAACGAGCACTACCAAGTATTCGTCGGCGGTGAGCCGGGCGATGTCGTCGTGTATTCGTATGGCTACGCGCAGACTTTCAAAGGGATCACCAAGATCATCGGCGACGCGGGCGATGGCGACGACACGATCATCTTCCAGTCGGTAAAAGACGGCCCGCATTTGACGGCAGCCGTGGAGATCAGCGGCGGCACTGGGAACGATCAGATCGTCTATCACGGCGACGGCAGTGCGAAGCTCTTTGGCGGCGCAGGCGACGATGTGCTCATCGGCGGTGCGGGCGCGAATTACCTCAACGGCGGCGACGGCAACGACAACCTCACGGGCGGCATAGGCGCAAATCTGCTCGGCCATTTCGTGCTCGGCGGCGTGGACTACACGGAGGCTGGCAACGACACGCTCATCGGCGGCGACGGGCTGAATACGAGCGACGGCGGCGACGGCGACGACGCGCTCTTTGCCGGAAAGACGAACGGCGACACGCTCACCGGCGGACGCGGCGACGACCAGCTCGTGGCGAATACGGGAACCTCCACTTTCCTCGGCGGCGCAGGCGACGACACGATCCTCTGGAAACACGGCGACGGCGTGCCGACGCTGATGGATGCAGGCTCCGACATCCGTGAAAACAACACGCTCCAGATGACCGGCAGCGATGACAGCGATACTTTCTCCATCGCAAAAAACACCGGCGACACGCGGGCGCGCTTCCATGTGGAGACGGGAACGGCGAACCCGTTCAACTTCGTCGCGCACGGCATCCAAAACGTGATGATCGAGGGCGGAAAAGGGGCGGACAAAATGGTGATCTTCTCGCTCACCGGCACGCCCATTCACAGCGTGGGCCTGAATCTCAACGACGTGCTCTCGGACTCGCAGGGCCTCGGCGACAATGCGACGGACATCATCACCGTGATCGGCAGCACACTCGCCGATACCGCGCAGATCGAAGCCGAGCAGGTGGAAATCGCCAAGGGCATCCACGACGCCATCATCCTCGGCGGCGTGATGAAAGTCAGCGGTCTGCAATCCTACATCGTGCGGCTGGCCAATGTGGACGACGACTTCACCTACAACGCCACCGGCGGCAACGACACGACCACGCTGCTCTCAAACACAGGCCCCACGCGGCTGCTGGGCGGCGCGGGCAATGACAGCTTCACCATCGCAGCCGCAAAACTCGGCGACCTCGCGAACCCCGCAAACCCTGATAACCCGAAAGACTACCTCGCCGCCGTGAGCGTGGATGCAGGCACTGGAGTGAATCAAATCGTCTTCGATGAAAGCGGCAGTGTGCTCGCGGAGACGATGCTTTTTGGGCAGACGCAATTCCACAGCACGCTCGTCCCAGCGGTGGACTTCATCGCCACGGGCGGCACGTATAAAGGCGGAGTCACGGTGAAGGGCGGGCAATTTGGAGACACGCTCTTCGCCGCTGGGACGCTCACGGGAGTGACCACGAACGTGCTGAGTGGAGCGGGCAACGACACAATCAATATCGGCGGCGCAAATGCCAGCAGCGGCAGTCTCGATGCTATCGGCGGGCCGCTCGTCGTGGATGCTGGAGCGGGCGCAAATCAGCTCGTGCTCATTGATGTGAATGATGCCAGCGGCAACTCGCACGTCGGCATCACCGCGACGCAAGTGGTCTTCCTTGCAGGCTCGAGCGACACCTTGCCCGTGAGCTACGCGGCGACGAATGGCACGCTCGCCCTCACCATCGAGGGTTCGAATACAGCGGCGGATGTTTTCACCGTCCTCCAGCCCGCAGCGGCTGTGACGATCCACGGCAATGGCGGCGACGACATCGTAAAAGTCGCCGCGCTCTCGCTCTCAGGCGCGCTCACTTTCTCCGGCGGCGCGGGCAATGACACGCTCACACTCGGCGCGGGCCTCCACTCGCTCGATGGCTTCATCCTGCCTGTGAACTTCTCCGGTGGCGCTGGAAATGATACGCTTACGCTCGACGATACGGCGAGCCTCGCAGCGCGCAGCTTCGGCATCCACGCAGCATCCGTGACCTTTGGCGGCATCGGCATCGTGGGCTTCGATGCGACGCTGGAGACGGCGAATGTGCTCGCTGGGAAATTTGCCGACACCTTCGCCGTCACCGCCGCGCCAGCCCTCAGCGGCAGCGTGAATCTCGACGGCGGACTCGGCGCAAATCAACTCAGCGGCCCCGCTGCGAATAACATCTGGAACATCACCGCCGCCGACACCGGCACGTTGAATAGCAGCGTCCGCTTTGCCAAAATGCCGAACCTCCTCGGCGGCTCCGGCAGCGACCGCTTCATCTTCGCAAATGCAAAAGGCGTCACCGGCACCATCGGCGGCGGCACGGGTAGCGACACGCTCGACTACGCCGCCTACACTGGCCCCGTGACGGTCAATCTCCTTACCGCAAAAGCCACGAACGTCCTCAGTGGCATCAGCGACATCGAAAACGCGAATGGCGGCGCAGGCGCAGATCTACTCGTCGGCAACGCCCTCGCCAACGTCCTCACGGGCGGCGCGGGCAAAGACATCCTCATCGGCGGCTACGGCGCCGACACGCTCACGGGCGGCACCGGCGAAGACCTCCTCATCGGCGGCGCGACGGACTACGACGCCCTGCCCGCCGCGCTCGATGCCATCCAGAAAGAATGGCGCAGCGCGGGCGATTACCTCGCCCGCATCGCCCACATCACCACTGGCGGCGGGCTCAATGGCGCGACGCTCCTCACTGCTGCTAAAGTGCAAGACGATATGATCGCCGACACCCTCTCCGGCGGCGCAGACACCCGCGATTGGTTCTTCGCCCGCCTCCTCCCCGGCGGCATGGACCTCACCGACATCATGCCTTCTTCCGAAAGAAATAATTAACGGGGACTCCCGAACATGAGGGACTGGATGTCTTCATGGGCACTTTCTAAAAACCGATTTCGCTGATTCAAGTGGGACAATCGTGCCGTGCTTTACGCCCGGCCTACGAATTTCCCTGGATTCAAAATCCCCTTTGGATCCAGCGCCGCTTTGATCGCCGTATGCACGTCGCGCCCCACCTTGTTCACCGCCTGCGGCCACCAGCGTTTCTTCGCGAGGCCGATGCCGTGTTCGCCGGTGATGACCCCGCCCGCCGCGAGCACCCAGGTGAAAAGCTCGTCCAGCGCCTTGTCCACTTGCGCCCGCACTTTCCCATCCTCGTGGTAGCGCGCGGCCATGATGTTCACATGGATGTTTCCATCCCCCGCGTGCCCGAAGCACGCCACCGGGTAGCCGTATTTCGCCGCCAGCCTCTCGCCAAATTCCGCCAGCTCCACGAGCTTCCCGCGCGGCACGGCGATGTCCTCATTCAGCTTCGTGAGCCCCGTCGCTTTTAGCGAAGCACTATACGCTCGGCGCAGCCCCCACAGCTCTTCGCACGCCTCCTCGCCGTGCGCCGTGAGCACTCGCAGTGCGTGTTGCTTGCGCAAAAGTTTCGCCAGCGTGGCAGTCTCGCTCTTCACCGATTCCGGCTGCCCATCCAGCTCCACGAGCACCAGCGATTGCGCGCCCGGAGCGATCTCTTTGCCGAGATATTCCCGCGCACTTTTCAGCGTAAAAGGATCGGCAATCTCCACCGCGCTCGGCAGGAAGCCCGCTGCAAAAATCCCCTGCACCGCCTCCGCCGCTTCGCGGAATGTCGCGAAGCTCGCCGCCAACGTCGCGCGTGCAGGAGGAAAGGGGAGCAGCCGCAGCGTCGCCAGCGTCACCACGCCGAGCAGTCCCTCGCTGCCCACGAAGTTCCCCACGAGATCAAAGCCCTGCTTATTCTTGTGCGTGCGCCCGCCGCAATTCAGCACGCGGCCATCCGCCAGCACCACCTCTAGACCCAGCACGTAATGGCGCGTCACTCCGTATTTCAAGCAGCGCGGCCCGCCCGCATTGGTCGCGATATTTCCGCCAATGCTGCACTCTTTCAGCGAAGCGGGGTCGGGTGGATAAAACATCCCCATCGCTCGCACCGCCGCTTGCAGCTCGCCTGTGATGACTCCCGGCTCCACAACCGCCACGCCGTCCGGCACATGGATTTCGCGAATCGCCCGCATCCCCGCCACGCTCAAGACAATCCCGCCCTCACACGGCACACACCCCCCCACGTAGCCGATCCCCGCCCCGCGCGGCGTCACTGGCACGCCGTGGCGATTCGCAAAGCGCAGCGTCTTCTCCACATGCTCCCGCTGCGTCGCTAGCACGACGACCTCCGGCTCGCGCGCGGCAAACCAGCGATCCTTTGCGTGCGTGCGCAGCGTCTCCGCATCCGTATGGACGACCCCCGCGCCTAGTAGCCGAGAAAGTGAACGAGCAATATCTTTCATCGCCGTCTTTCATAAAACAACGCCCCCGCCGAGAGCGAGTGCTTTGCCGACGAAACTACGCCGCCCGACTACTCGTAGTGGCTCCACATCCTCAAAACTTTCACCGTCTTTTCGGCGGTATAGACCTGATAGACGAGCCGATGCTGGATATTGATGCGCCGTGAATACGCGCCTTCCAAATCGCCGATCAGTTTTTCGCAGGGCGGCGGGGTTTGAAAAGGGTCTTGGGCGAGGATGTCGAGCAGCCGCTGGGTCTGCGGCTTGAGGTTAGAGGAAGCCACTTTCTTGGCGTCCTTCTGCGCTTGTTTGGTAAAGACGACGGCCCAGTTCACCAGCCGGGCTTGGTGGAGCTTTTGCTGAGAAGCTCGGCCATTCCTTTGCGGATCGAGTCGCGCATCCCAGGGATGGAGACGAGATGCAAAGTCTCTTGGATGCTGCGCCAGTCTTCCTCGGAGATGAGGACAGCGTTCGAGCGTTTGCCCGTGATCTGGATGGGCTCGTGCGAATCAGCCGCCTCATCGAGGAGCTGATAAAGCCTCGACCGCGCCTGCGTAACGGGAAATGAAGTCATGCTCGAAACGTGCGGGAAAGCGTGCGGTCCGTCAAGTGGGGGGAAACTCGAGGAGAGGCGCTATCATACCGACCCTCCGCTGCCCTACTTCCCGCTCGGCTGCGCGTATTTTAGGGGGCGGAAGAAGTCGCTGTCGGTGGAAAGGATGAGGCTCGTTCCGCCGAGCACTTTTTTGTAAGTCTCCATCGTCTTCATGAAGCCATAAAACTCCGCCGCTTGCGGGCTTTTATTGTAAGCCTCGGCGTAGATGCGCGTGGCCTCGGCGTCGGCGTCGCCTTGGAGCTGCTGCACTTGTTTGTAGGCGGTGGATTCCACTTCGTTTAAATCGCGTGAGCTGCGGCCTTTGATGCGCGCAGACTCGCCTTGCCCTTCCGAGCGAAACCGCTCGGCAATTTGCATCCGCTCACTCGTCATACGGTCGAAAATACGGCGCAACACCTGACTGTTGTAATTCACCCGCTTGATCCGCACATCCAGCAGCTCGATCCCCAGCGGGGCCAGCTTTGGCGCGGATTCGCGGAGGATGTCGCTCTCGATTTCTAAACGTCCGCGCTGCACCGCTGGCAGCACCGTGACTAGGCCCGACGCGCTTTTGGCCTGCGGGTCCACCGTGAGCTTCCGCGACTTATCACTGCGGATGATCTCCAGCAGCTCGTGCTTGGCCACAGCGGTGCGGATCTCGCTGCCGATGATGTCGTCCAGCCGCGACTGCGCGCTGCGTTCATCGCGGAGACCGAGGAAATACGCCGTCGCATCCCCCACTTTCCAGCGCGCAAAAGCATCCACCTCCACATACGTCTTATCCTTTGTCGGCATCTCATTCGGCGGGCCATCCCACTCCAGCACGCGCTTCTCGATGCGGTTCACCGTCTGCACAAAAGGCATCTTGAAGTGCAGCCCCGGCTCGCTCACGGGCGCGCCGATGGTGCGCCCAAACTGTGTGAGAATCACTGTGTCCGTCTCATTCACGGAATAAATACAACCGCCAAAAAGCCCGAGCAGGACGATAGCGATGACGATAAAAAGTGCGCCTCTGAGTTTCATTTCCGTGCCTCCTGTGGGGTGTTGTTGATCGAGGAAAGTGGGAGCAACTGTGTGATCTTCTCATCCACGATAGTCTTATTGCGCACCAGTGGCAGCACCTCCGCCATCGTCTCCAGAAAGATGCGCTTTCGCGTCACATCCGGTGCCTTCACGTATTGCTCCAGCACCGCGTTAAAAGCCCCCACATCGCCCATCGCCTCGTTCACCCGCTTGAGCTTGTAGCCCTCTGCCACACTGATTTTCTGCGCCGCCTCGCCCTGCGCGCGTGGCACGATTTTGTTGTATTCGCCATTGGCCACATTGATCATGCTTTCGCGCTCCTGCTGCGCGTTATTCACTTCGTTAAAGGACGCCTGCACCTCATTCGGCGGGTTCACATTTTTGAGCTGCACTTGGTCCACTGCCAGACCGAGCTGGTAAGTTTTGGCAAGCACACGCAACCGCTCTAGCGCGCTGATCTCGATGTCCTGCCGCCCGACGGTGATGACTTCATCCACCGTGCGATCCCCCACCACCTCGCGCATCGTCGCCTCCGAGAGATCGCGCAACGTCCACCCCGGATCGCGTGCGTGAAAGAGATACAGCTTTGGGTCTTCGATGCGATACTGCACGACCCACTCCACGAGCGCCGCGTTGAGATCGCCCGTCACCATGCTCTTTTCCGCCCGCTGGTCGTCGCCGATCTGGTCAGGATTTGTCGCCTCTTTTGAGCCAAAGCCAAACTCCAACTTGAGCTGCCGCTTCACTGGCACCTTCGTCACCACATCTATCCCAAAGGGCAGTTTGAAGTGCAGCCCCGCTTGCTCGGTAGCCGTGTATTTTCCAAACCGCTGCACCACTCCCACCGAGTCCGAGGGCACCGTGTAGTAGGTGGAAAGTAACGCCCATGCGATGACGAGCACCGGTGCTAGGAAGCGCGCCGCTCGCAGGTTTTGCCAGTTCGGCATATTCATTTCGATGGTGCGTGGATTGGCCATGCGCGAGTAGTAAGCCCCTCGCCAAGCCCGTCAATCGCCGATGCTAGATTTCGATGAGGCGGAAGTCGCCGGTGGGGCCGATGAGGAAGTTGTCTTTGGCGGCGGTGAGTTTGTATTTTACGCCGTTGATGGTGGCGGCTCCGATGGATTCGGCGATGATGCCGAAGTGGTCACTGGCGTTCACACCGGGGTCGGTGCCTTGGGCGAGGCGGGCGATGGTGAGGGTGCCGATGCGGGAGATGATGGCGGGGGTGACGTCGGTGCCGAGACCGTCTATGCCGGCAAAGATGGGTTTATCATTTCTGCCGAAGCCGTCGTGGGTGAAGTCGGTGATGCCGACGCTGAGGCTGGAGGCGGTCCAGGTGCCCTTCACGGTGACGGTGCCGATGGAGACATCGGAATTGATGCCGACGAAATGTTCGTCGTAGCCGATGAGGATTTCGGTGTTGGTGACGTTGCCGCTCACGGTGAGGGTGCTGACGGCACGGGAGGCGGCGGTGCGGGTGTTGACGAAGGCGGAGATGACGCTGGGGAGGTTTGGGTCGTCGCTGATGACGTTGCCGCCGATATTGATATTTTTAATAGAGCCGCCGGAGATGATGGCGGATTTGTTGACGTTGCCTGCGACTTTTACGGCGGTGATGTTGCCTGCGGCTTTGATGGCGGCATTGGTGATGGAGCCTTTGAGGTTCACGATTCCGAGGGATCCTGCTTTGAGTCCGGAATTGGTGAG
>JAYVQK010000277.1:0-4232 GCA_043757005.1 Verrucomicrobiaceae bacterium | reverse complement strand
GTCAATTAGTGTAAACACGCCCTAGGAAAAGGGGGACAAGCCAAGACAAGCGGGCGGAGAAAAGTGGCAATGAAATAAGGGCAAAGGAGTCGGTCTTTTGGGCAGTGGCGCAGTAGGAATGAAATGCGGTGGGCGCGGTGGGCGGGGCGGGGGGCTTATGCTACTAAAGTGCTATTCGCGTTCGAGGGGTGATGTGTTTAGATGTGCGGTGTGAAATTTATCCGTCCTCGCAATCGTTGGCCTGTGCTGGCGGCGCTGCTCGTCTTCCTCGTGGCGCTCGCGCCGCTGGGGTGGCTGTCTGCGCGGATGTGGCAGGCGGCGGTGCGGCGGGATGGCGAGCGGCTAAATGAATTTGCCTCGGCGGGCTGGTCGCAGCTCGCCCGTGAGCGGCTGGCGCATCAGCGGATGATGGGGGCGTGGGTGGCACGCTTGAAGGCTGCGCCTGCGCTGGATGCCGCTGCGTGGGAGGGTGCCTTCGAGCGGGGTGCGCTGGGGCGTTTCCGCGCGGTGGGCTGCGCGGTGTGGGAGGGGAATGAGCGGCTGCGGGTGCGCTTTTGCCGAGGGGAGGGGCCCGATGTGGGGACGGATCTCGCCACGATGCCGGAGGTCGTCGCGATGCTCGCGCAGCCGCCTGTGCAGAACGCTACCGCACCGCGCATCGTGCTGCCGGGGAAAGGCGAGCGCGTGATTTCGCTGATGAGCTTTCAGATTACTGATGAGCCATCGCGCGGCATTTTCGTGACGCGCGGCGTGCTGTTTACGCTCTCTTTGCCGGAGGATTTCTTTTTACCCGAACGACACAATGTGCAGGGCGTAAATCCCGATGGCTCCTACGGCGCGATGAGGGTGGAGGAGAGCTTCCTGCCCGGCGTGGGCGAGGGGCACGTAATCGTGCAAGTGGTCAGCGATGCCGAGCGGCGGCGGGTCCGAACGGCAGGCGGGCTCACCGCGACGCGCTGGCTGAATGGGCCGCTGGGCGAGCTGCATCTCGTTTATCGCCCCGGCCCGAAATTCTCCACCGACTCGCTGGCCAGCGAGGCGCGGCTGGCAGGCGGCGCGGGCACTCTCGTGGCGCTGCTGCTCGCCGCACTTGTATGGATGCAGGCGCGGCAGGGCAGCGTGCTGGATGACCAGGTGCAGAAGCAAACGGCCAAACTGCTGGAGGCCAATGAAGAACTAGTGCGGTTCAAAGCCATCGCGGAAACCACTAGCGACTTTGTGGGGATGTGTGAGCTGGATGGCACCCCGCTTTACGTAAATCAAGCAGGCCGCGCGCTACTCGGCATCGCGCCGGAAGAACCGATCCACCTGTTCGAGTTTGCGCGCATTTATCCCCCCGAAACGATGGCGCTCTTTCAGCGCGAGGGCTTCGCTCACGCAATGGAGAAAGGCCCGTGGAGCAGCGACCTCGATCTCCGGCATCGCGATGGGCACAGCGTCTCCGTCTCCTTCGTCGGCTTTGTCGTGAAGTCTCCCGATGGCCGCCCGCTGCACATGGGCAGCATGGCGCGCGACATCACCAAGCGGCGTCAGTTGGAGTTGCAGTTGCGCGAGGCCAATGCGGCACTGACCCGCTTTGAAGCCATTGTCGAGACGACGAGTGATTTGGTCGGGCTATGCGAACTGGACGGCACGCCAGTCTATATGAATCAGGCGGGACGTGCTTTCCTCGGCATCGAACCGCATGAGTCGCTACGGAATTACCCGCTCGACCGCATCTATCCGCAGGACACTCTGGATCTGTTTGCACGGGAAGGTATCCCGCACGCGATCGCGCACGGATCATGGAGTGCGGAGGTCCACATGCGGCATCGTGACAATAGTGAGCTGCCAGTTTCCTTCGTGGGCTTTGTGATCAAGTCTCCGGAAGGTCGCCCGCTGCATCTGGGCTTCATGTCGCGGGACATCACGATGCGCCGTCGGCTAGATCAGCAACTGCGCGAAGCCCTGGCCAATGAGCGCGAACTCGTCCGGCTGAAATCGCAGTTTGTGAACACCGTCTCCCACGAATTCCGCACACCGCTCGGCGTCATCCTTTCCTCCGCCGACATCCTCACGCATTACCTCGACCGCCTCCCCACCGAGACGCGCTTGGAGCATCTCCACGACATCCACACCTCCAGCCGCCAAATGGCGCGGATGCTCGACCAAGTGCTCGACCTCGGGCGCATAGACGCGGGCAAATTCGCCAGCGCCCCGCGCCCGCTCGACCTCACTGCTTTCCTCCAGCGCATCGCCGACGAGAGCCACTCCGCGAGCGGCGGCGCACCCATCCAGCTCACGCTCACGGGCGATCTCGCGGGCGCAAATGGCGACGAGGCGCTCCTCCGCCACATCCTCCTGAATCTGCTCTCCAACGCCCGCAAATACTCGCCGCCGGATGCCCCCATCGAGTTCACCGCGCGGCGCGAAGGCGACTCCGCCATCTTCACCGTGCGCGACCACGGCATCGGCATCCCGGCGGGCGACCTCCCGCATTTGTTCGAGTCCTTTTCGCGCGGCGGGAATGTCGGCGACACCCCCGGCACCGGCCTCGGCCTCGCCATCGTAAAACGCTGCACAGACCTGCAAGGCGGCACCATCCACATCGAGAGCGAAGAGAGCCACGGCGCACTCGTCACCGTCTCCCTGCCACTCTTTTTATGAAAAAAATTCTCGTCATCGAAGACCACGCCCTCATGCGGCGCAACGTCGTCACCATCCTCGAAATGGAAGGCTACCTCGCGCTCGCCGCCGCCAATGGCCGCGACGGACTCGACCTCGCGCGGAGCGAAAAACCCGACCTCATCCTCTGCGACATCATGATGCCGCAGATGGACGGCTACGAAGTCCTGCGCGCCCTCCGCGCAGATGCCTCGACCGCCGCCGTGCCCTTCATTTTCCTCACCGCCAAAGGCGAAAAGCACGACCTCCGCGCGGGCATGAATCTCGGTGCCGACGACTACCTCACCAAGCCCGCCAGCCGCGACGAACTCCTCGCCACCCTCACCGCACGCTTCGCGCGAAAGAGCCAGCAGCGCGTGAACTTCAACACCCTCCTCACCAATCCCAAACCGCTGCTCGCGCTAGGAGTGACCGAGCGCGAGGCCGAAGTGCTGCTCTGGATCGCGCAGGGCAAGACAAACGAAGACATCGCCAGCATCCTGAGCATCAGCATCCAGACCGTAAAAAAACACGTCGGCGCAGTCCTCCTCGCCCTCGGCGTAGAAAACCGCAGCGCCGCCGCCGTCCGCGCGATGGAGGCACTGTCGGACAAAGCGTGAGACCAACTTTAAGAACAAAAGTGTCTGCCCATTCGCAGAAGATGGTATAAAAGCCCCCCCCGCCAGTCGCCCACCCTCTGCCCCCCACGGATAGTTCAACCAGTAATGACTATGCGGCTACGCGCATAGACATCAGAAGTTCTTAGCCGTTGCGGGTTGTGACCGGGAGCGTTTGCGTTTCGGTTTGATTGGGGGTGTCTTGTGAAGCTTCGGCTGGATAGGTGAGAAGCGTTCCGTGGACTTCGGCAAAAGAGGTGAGGGTGTGAACTGGGCTGCGAGTCAGCGTCATGATGTCCTCGACGCGAATACCCCGGACTAACAAGGCATCAGCGATGAGCGAGCGATGACAGCGCCACGGAACCGCCTCGGCGCACATCAATACAATCCGGTCTTGGTTTGCCAGTTGGATTAATTCATTGAGACTCTCCTCAAACTCTGGTGTCTGCATGTAATCGGCATAACCTCGGAAAGAGGCGTTTCGCCATCCCATATTGATGGAATCGCGCTTGGCATGGCGCAAGCCGCCGAGTCCCGGCATATGCACATATCCCAGACCGACCTTCTTCAATGATCTTGGCAGCGAAGTCTTGTTAAACTGTGGATTGTGGAAAGAGCGAGGCACCGTGCGCACGTCCACAACGCGCGTCACACCGTGTGCCCGAAGCAAGTCCACAAACTCATCGAGCGGATGCGTGGAATGACCAATCGTGAGCACGACAGGCAAGGCAACTGGGTCGGCTTTCGGCTTGCGCGTGACTTTGGAGGCTTTCATTTCACAGGAGACGTATAGCAACGCCTAACGACCCCAAGCTCAGCGACGGCGGAGCGTGGCGCGGTAGCTGCGTGGTGGAGCGAAGTGAAGGCATACGAGCTAGGGCGTGTTCACACTATCGAAGAGCCTCGACAATGAGGACAAAGTGAATGAAACCGATGAGCATGACATCGAGTTTCTCGAAGCGTGAAAAGATA
>JAYVQK010000276.1:0-16675 GCA_043757005.1 Verrucomicrobiaceae bacterium | reverse complement strand
CTTTTCACGCTTCGAGAAACTCGATGTCATGCTCATCGGTTTCATTCACTTTGTCCTCATTGTCGAGGCTCTTCGATAGTGTGAACACGCCCTAGGCTGTAATAGAGCCGGGCCTTCGGCCCTCAATCGCGGCGTTCGGGTTTTAAACAAAGAAAGGAGCCACGGCGCTTTTGCCGTGGCTCCTTCTAAGGACGTTTTTCGCAGGTTACGATTAGCTATTTTTCCGGCGGCGGAGGCCGAGCAGCATACCGAGACCGCCGAGGAGCGAGACGGCGGTGGCAGGCTCAGGCACCGCTTGGGCGACGGAGAAATTGTCCGCGCCGCCGATGAAGGTGCTGCTGAAGTTCACGAAGTTATTCGCGTAGCCTCCACCAGTTTTGATGTAGCTGTAGATGAGCGAGCCGTTGGAATAGACTGCGATATTGGTCTGGCCGACGCCGTCGAAGGGGTTCGAGTCCGTCGGGTCGGTGAGTAGCAGTTCGATGTGGTTAAACGTATTCGTCGAGGTTCCACCCCAATTCTGTCCGCTCGATACCAGCGAGCCGCCGTCAAATGCCTGAATCTCGCCGTTGCCACGGAAGAGGATGCCGAAGTGTGTTTCTCCCCCATTCACGCCAGCGAGTTTATCGGCGTTGGACATACCGAGTTCGAGAGATTCCCATACGGTCGTGTCGCCGTTGCCGACGGTGTTTGGGGCGAAGTCGAAGCTGATGGACTGGCCACCGGCGGACTCGGCTCCACCGAAGTTGTGATTAAGCGCCGTGCGCGCACCGAACGCGGAGAGCAGGTAGTCGCCACCGTAAGGCTGACCGCTGAAACCGGTGTCATTGCCGACCTGTGTGTTGCCGTCCGTCGAGTAGCTGATAGGCCCAGCATTTGCGAGGACTACCGAGCCGCCCTGACGTGCCGCGATGTTGAAGTTCACATCGTTCGTATTCGGGTTGCCGTTTGCGCGGAAATTATCCGTGAAGAGCGACTTGTAGCCGTCCATCCGATTGGAAAATGCGTAGCTGTGGAAGGTGTCTCCAGGAGCCGCAGGGGTGATCGTGAAAGTCATCGAACTGCTCGCTGCGATGAACGTGTAAGTCAACCGCGTGCCGCCTTGATTTTGATTGAAAGAAGAGAACGAACCGCCGTCGCTCGTGGTGAAATCCACGTTGCGTGGACTCGGTGCGCCAAATGCGTCGCTATAAAAACTCGTCGTGTATTGCTGGCCTACGCGCAGATTTTTCATCGTCATCGTCTCTGGGTTTCCGACGTAGTTAAAGTTCTGCATCATGGAGCCGATGCTTCCCGTTACGTTGGGCGGAGTATAGGCGCCAAACGTATTGTCGAGTCCTGTGGTGGAGTAATTATTTGTGCCGGTGCTGTTCGCCTGCGACCCAGGATTGCCGCCGTAGCTTGAGGAAAAGACGGCACCGTTCACGGTCGTGTTGCCGTTGCCATTGATGTCAATGGCCAGCGTGAAAGCGTCATTGGCACTGATGCCGGAATCCGAATCGCCCGTGAGCGTGTAGAGATTAAAGGTGCCTGCCTGAGCCGACGCGCAGAGCGCGAGCAAAGAGAGAGCGCCGGTAGCGAGGATGGAACGGGAGTGGGTGTGTTTTGGAGTTTTCATGAATGGAGTTCAGGTGGTTTGGTGGTTTTTAACTTTGGCAAAGTAGGGTAGGCTGAAAAATCGTCTATCCCATGAAGATGGGATACGGGGTGGGGAGTAAAATCTGGCTGCGGTCTTGCCAGCATCGGCGTGCGCCATAGTTTCTTGCCGTTTATGCCCCAGTGCTTTCATCTCTTCAACACACTCCTGCTCACTTGCGTCGTAGCAAATATGGGCGCGGAGCCGCTCGCCTCCAGTTCCACGAATGTGGCCCTCGGTGCGCCAGTGCGCACCTCGCATCCTGTGGATACTTTCTCTTTGTCTCTCAACGAGATCGTTTCGAGCGAGCCTGCGCGCCTCTCGAATCCCGTGGAGACTTCGATGACGAGTGCCGCAACACTCACGGATGGCGCACCGTATTCGCTCGCGCACCCGCACGACCCTGATCTGGGCGCGGCCTTTTTCTATGAAATAGACCTCGGCAGCGCTCACGTCCTCGACCACATCGCTTTGCGCCAGCGCAATGATAACTGGGACATTGATCGCTTTAGCCGCGTGCTCGTCCAGCTCTACGACCGCGAGCCTGCGAGCAGCGCCGCACCGCTCTGGAAAGCCATGGATCGCGCGGATGGTTCGCACCCCATCGTCGGCGCAGTGGATGTGCTGCGGGCCACGGCTGGGCAGGGGGAATTCCGAGGCCGCTACCTGCGCATCTGCAGCGATAGCCCCGTGCCGAAATCGCCCCAGCTCGCGGAAGTAGAGGTGTATGAGACTCGCACGCCGGTGCTTTCCACCGTGCGCGCCGATGGGCTTGCCATCCCCGTGGGCTCCCCGCTTTCCGTGCCGCCCGGCACGCGCCGCCTGTTGCTGGCCATGCAAATCCCGCAGGCCGGGAGGCCTCCCGAGCAAGTCTTCCGCTGGAGACTACTCGGGCACCACGATGAATGGCAACCCGCTCACAGCCTTGCGCTGGAGACCTCTTGCCCGCCTCCTGGCAGCTACACTTTCGAGGCGCAAGCCGTCCACAGCGACGGCATTTGGGACGCCACGATACTGGCCTTCCCCCTCACCGTGCAGATGCCTTTCATCCAGACGCCCGGCTTCCGCTGGCTGGTAGTGGGCGCGGCGCTCCTCTTTGGAGTGCTGCTCGCGCGCACCTTCACTCGGCGACGCATCGCTATGCTAGAGGCGCTCTCTGCGCTCTCGGATGAAAGGACACGCATCGCCCGCGATATGCACGACGACGTGGGCGCGCGACTGGCGCAGCTCGCCGTCCTCCAAGACATCTTCGCCAGCGAACACGACCTCCCCGAAGCCGCACAAGACAGCCTCCGCCAGCTCTCCCGCACCGCCCGCGAGGCCGTGGCCTCGCTCGACGAAGTCGTGTGGACCGTGGACCCACAAAACGACACCCTCGCCTCCACCGCCGAGCACCTCGCCCAATACGCCAGCAGCTATCTCGCCCCGCTCCGCATCCCCTGCCGCATCGTCGCCCCCATTGATTGGCCCCATGTGGAAATCCGCGCCCAAGTCCGCCACGAACTCATCTTCGCCTTTAGAGAAGCCCTGCAAAACGTCATCAAACACGCCCACGCCACCGAGGTCACCCTCACCCTCTGCCACGAGCCCACACAATTCACCATCCGCCTCGCAGACAATGGCTGCGGGCTGCCCGAGCGCCCACAAGGCCCCGGCCACGACGGCCTCCGCAACATGATCGCACGCCTCGCACTCGCCGGTGGAGACTGCACCATCCACAGCCCCACCGCAGGCGGAGCCATCGTAGAAATGCGCGTGCCTTTACCCCACTAAAAGCGAGAGATGCATCGTTTAAATTTGAACCACGAAGAACACGAAGAACACGAAGGAAATACAAAGGAAGGCGCGAGATTTCATCCTTCTTCTTCGTGCCCTTCGTGCCCTTCGTGGTTCAAAATAGCCACTGCCCACTAAAAAGAACCCATGCCCACCATCCGCATCGCCATCATCGAAGACAACGCCCCCTTCACCAGCGCACTCACAAAATACTTTGCCCTCCGCGGCTCCCCCATCGTGTGCAGCGCCCTCTACCCCAGCGCCGAAGACGCCCTCCGCCTGCTCCCCAGCGATCCACCCGCCGTCGCCCTTGTGGACATCAACCTCCCCCACATGAACGGCATCGAGTGCATCCGCCGCCTCAAGCTCCAGTGCCCCGACCTCCTCTGCCTCATCCTCACCAGCTACGATAATCACGCCTCCATCTTCGATGCCCTCAAAGCCGGAGCCAACGGCTACCTTCTAAAGCGCACACCGCCCGCCGAGATCGTCGCCGCCATCCAGCAAGTCTGCGACGGCGGCTCCCCCATGTCCCCCCACATCGCCCGCCAAGTCGTCAGCTTCTTCCACCGCCCCACCCCGTCCCGCAACCAAACCGGCCTCACCGACCGAGAGCGCGAAGTCATCGAGCTCCTCGCCAGCGGCTCCATGTATAAAGAGATCGCCCAAAGCCTCTCCATCACCCTCGAAACCGTGCGCAGCCACGTAAAGAAAATCTACGACAAACTCCACGCCCACTCCCGCACCGAAGCCGTGCGTAAATACCGCAAACAGTAACGACAGCAGCACCCCGAGGAAACCCACAGGAGTCCCCGCACATCGCTTGCGTTTTGAAGTGCGCCAGTCCTCTGGCGCTTTGGGAGCGCCGCCCTGCGTGCGATGCCGAAAGCGGCAGAGGACTGCCGCACTCCAAAACGCTCCGCGAAGTGCCAGCGCGCCGCTACGCTGCCTCCAGCGCCAGAGCTGCGTTGCCGAGGATTCCGGCATCGTTGCCGAGTTCAGCGGGGAGGACTTTGAGTTGCTCGTGGAAGAGTTTGCTAGTGCGTTCGCGGATGGTGCGGCGGATAGGGAGAAAGAGCAGATCTCCTGCGGCTGCTACGCCGCCGCCGACTACGATCACGTCGGGATTGATGAGCCAAACAGCGTTTGCGAGTGCCGCGCCGATCTCGGTGCCGATGGCGTCCCACAGCGCGATGGCGATGCGGTCACCTGTTTCGGCGAGCTTTTGCAGATCGAGCGGCGTGCAATTTTCCTCCGCTCGCGGCTGCCCGGCGGCGGCGTAGAGGCGGGCAGCGCGCTCGCCGATTTGGCGATTGCCCACATACACTTCGAGATCGCCGGGGTTGCCATAGACGCCACGCGGGCCGTGCAAATCCACGCTGGCATGGCCCAGCTCACCCGCTGCGAAATTAGACCCACGATAGAGCTGCCCGCTCAGGATGAGCCCACCGCCGACGCCCGTGCCGAGCGTGATGCAAATGGCGTTTTTCGCCCCGCGCGCCGCACCGTGGCGGAACTCGGCGTAAGCCATGGCGTTCGCGTCATTCTCGATGGTGGCGGGTAGGCCAATGCGCTCGCGAAGCATTTGCCGGAGCGGCACGTTGTCCCACCCCGGCACATTGGCGAGGCCATTCACGATGCCGCGATCCGTATCCACAAACCCCGGCAGCCCGAGCCCCACAGCCGCGACATCTGGGTGCCCGCTGCGGAGCGCGGCGATGCCGGTGAAAATAGCCTCGAGCAAAGTGCCGTCCGCGATGTGTTCGCGCGTATCTATCCGCTCCCCGCGCTGGGCGATGCGACCATCCACGACGATTGCCGATTTGATGCTAGTGCCGCCGAAATCAATGCCGATTGCTTTTGTGCTCATGGTGGATGCAAAGGCCGCAGGGCGTTGGGAAAGTCAATCCGCTACCTTAGAATGCGATGACTCGCTGGATGCGTTTGGCGAAGACTCGGAGGAGGAGGAGCCAGAGGGTGAGGCCGAGGGGGAGGACGCCGGGGAGCTCGGTGCGGGTTGTTTTAAAAATGTAGATGGCGGCAAGGAGGTAGGCGGATTCGGCGGCGATGACGAGGAGGGCCATGCGTGCGCTTTTTAATCGCGGAACCCAATACGCGGCGGCGGCGGCGAGGAGGATAAAGAGCCAGCTAAACCATGCGCCAATCGCTTGCGGATGGCTGCCGAGCTGGATGGTGGCGAGGGCGGCGGCGGTGAGTTCGCCGGGGGAGATATGGGCGGCAGTGGGGGTGGTGAGGAGGCCGGAATTGGCGTCGCTGCGGGCGAGGAGGAGCACGCGGTCGCGGAGGTAGGCGTCGGGCAGGGCAGGAGTTTCGCCGTGTTCTTTTTGTTCGCGGGCGAGGAGGAGTTCGTCGTAGCTGACGCGGTCGAAGTGGGCTCCGAAATTGACGAGCATCCGGCCCTCGTCATCAATGGGGATGCGGATGGCGGAGCCGAGGGCGATGTGGGAACCGAGCGTGATCTCTACCTCATCGGCGGTCACTTTGGCCCACTGGATGGCAAGCTGGAGGGCCATGGTCGGCACGGGCTGGCCGCGGTAACGGAGGAGCAGCGGGCAGGTGCCGCGCGGGCCGATGGAGTCGGGCACATTCATCCAGCCGGGCTTGGTGGAGAGGCGGTAGTCTTCTTCGGCCCAGTTTTCCACGGCGGTGAATGCGGGGAGTCGCGCGAGGTCGCCACGGATGTGGTGGAGGACGGGCATGGGCTGGAGTTCTTGCACGAGGTCGGAGTCGCGCGACCAGCCGAGTCGCCCGCCGAGGACGAGCTTCGGAGTGCGGAGGATGCCGTCGTGCAGCATTTTTTCAAAGAGCCCGCCGCGTTCGTCGCCAGCGAGTGCGCCGCGCTCAAATTCCAGCACGGGCTCGATGCCGATGACGGCGGGCTCGAAGGGCAGCGCGGCGTGGAAGAAGACGGCGAAGTCCTCTGCCTGCCAGGGCCAGACGTGTTTGCCGAGTGTGTCGTCGCTGATCTGCACGAGGGTGAGCGGGGCGGGGTCGACGCTGTTGGTAAGGTGCTGGGCGAGCATGGCACCCCACGTCTCTTCCACAGGCGCGAGCACGCCCACTGCCGCTTCGCGAATGAGCGAGGCGCCAGCAAGCAAGACGGCTAGAGGAAAGAAAAACGCTCCACGACGGTGCATCATTTGAGAAGGGTGTAAGAAGCAGGGGGAGTGTGGGAAGCGGAAAGAGTGGGGCGCGAGCTTCCCAAAGGCTTGCCGTCGCGGGCTGCGGCGTTGCACTGTCTGCGGCATGAGCATTTCCTCTTCGATCTCCTCTTTACTTCACGCAGACCACGGCGACCCGTTTTCATTGCTCGGGTTGCACGAAGATGCTGGGCAATTGGTGGTGCGAATTTTTCGCCCAGACGCCAAGGCTATCGCCGTGCGCGACCTCGCCACGGATACGGTCTGGCAGGCGAAGTGCGTGGATGCGGCGGGCTTCTTCGTCGCCACGCTCACGGGGCTGAAAGCGCCCACTCGCTACGTGCTGCACTGCACGGCGCACAACGGGCACGAGTGGGATACGCGCGACCCGTATTCTTTTCCCACGATGCTCGGGGCGCTCGATCAGCACTTGTTTTCCGAGGGGCAGCATTGGGAGCTTTGGAAAAAACTCGGCGCTCATATCGAGACGCACGAGGGCGTGCGTGGCACCGTTTTTCGCGTATGGGCACCGAACGCCCGGCGCGTGAGCGTGGTGGGCGATTGGAACGGCTGGGACGGGCGCGCGCAGCCGATGCGCAAGCTGATCCCACTCGGCGTGTGGGAGCTTTTCGTGCCGGATGTCGCGGAGCTGGCGCACTATAAATTCGAGCTGCTCGGCGACGACGGGCAGCTCCATGTGAAGAGCGATCCGTTCGCATTTTTCAGCCAACACGGGACGAAGACGGCGTCGCTCGTATGGGAGCTGGATCATTACCACTGGAGCGATGAAGCGTGGATGGCGCAGCGCGCCACGCGGCAGCCGCAGCGCGAGCCGGTGAGCATCTACGAGGTGCATCCCTGCTCATGGCGGCGCAATGCCGAAGGCGGCTTCCTCACATGGCGCGAGCTGGCGGTGGAGCTGATCGGCTACGTCGTGGACATGGGCTACACGCACGTCGAGCTCATGGGCGTGGCGGAGTATCCTTTCGAGGGTTCTTGGGGCTACCAAGTGTGCGGTTATTTCGCACCGACCTCGCGGCATGGTTCGCCGGATGACTTCCGCTTTTTCATCAATGCCGCCCACGAGCGCGGCATCGGCGTGATCCTCGATTGGGTGCCCGGCCATTTTCCGAAAGACGCGCACGGCCTCGCGCGTTTCGACGGCTCTGCGCTCTACGAACACTCCGACCCACGGCAGGGCGAGCATCAGGATTGGGGCACGCTTATTTTCAACTACGGGCGTAATGAAGTGCGCAATTTCCTCATCGCAAACGCGCTCTTCTGGCTGGCCGAATATCATGTGGATGGTCTGCGCGTGGACGCGGTCGCATCCATGCTCTACCTCGACTACTCGCGGGAAGCCGGCCAGTGGGTGCCGAACCAACACGGCGGTCGCGAAAATCTCGACGCGATCTATTTTCTGAAACGCTTCAACGAAGTCTGCTACGAGCGCCACCCCGGCATCCTCACTATCGCAGAGGAGAGCACCGCGTGGCCCGGCGTCTCGCGCCCCACGTATCTGGGCGGGCTCGGCTTCGGCCTAAAATGGAACATGGGTTGGATGCACGATACGCTCGACTACATGGCGCTCGATCCCATCTACCGGCGGCACCACCACGGGCAGGCGACCTTCTCGCTTGTGTATGCTTTTCACGAGCACTTCGCCCTCGTTCTGAGCCATGATGAAGTCGTCCACGGCAAAGGCTCGCTGCTCAATAAAATGCCCGGCGACGAGTGGCAGCAGTTTGCAAATCTGCGTCTCCTTTACGCATGGATGTATGCCCACCCAGGCAAGAAACTCCTCTTTATGGGCAGCGAATGGGGACAGCGTTGCGAATGGAGCCACGAACGCGCGCTCGACTGGTGGGTGATGCAATTCCCGCTGCACGCCGGGATGCAGCGCCTCGTGCAGCACCTCAATTTTTTATACAAAAGTGAGCCCGCACTTTATGATCAAGACGACACATGGCAGGGCTTCGAGTGGATTGATCTGCACGACGCCGACAACAGCGTGCTCGCCTTCCTCCGCCGCGCCCGCGACGGCAGCACCATCGTCTTTGCGCTGAACGCCACGCCCTGCACCCGCGAGGGCTACCGGCTCGGCGTCCCCGGCGAGGGATTTTGGAAAGAGATCCTCAACACCGATGGCGAAAGCTACGGCGGCAGCAACGCTGGCAACTACGGTGGCCAACACGCTGAGCCCACGCCGTGGATGAATCGCAGCCACTCCATCTGCATCACCCTCCCACCGCTCGCAGTAGTGGCCTTCAAGCTCGGGTGAAAAAATGAAGAGGTGACTACGAAGAGCGCGAAGGGCGCGAAGCACTCGCTGGAAAGCCTGTGGCACATTTCGCTCCGCAAAATTCTCAACACATTCATAATTTTTCCTTTGCCGCCGCCGTTTCATCCTTCTACTTTGCAATTCAATTCACTTCCCACCTCAAACCTATGAAAACTCACAAACAATCCGCATTCACACTGATCGAACTCCTCGTCGTGATCTCGATCATCGCCATCATCGCCGCCATGGCCATGCCTGCTTTCACGAGCATCATGGCCCGAGGCCGTCAAACCGATCAGATGAACAATGGTCGCTCCATCTACCTCGCCATGCGCAACTATGCCAGCGAGACTTCCCACGGAGGCGCGTTCCCTTCGTATAAAGACCCGGATGATGCGAATACCGCGCTCGCTACCACCAACGACTTGGGCGAAGTCCTCGTCCCCCGTTACCTCGACGCAAAAGGAGCTTTCTACAACAAAGCATCCGCTTGGTGCAAACTGGTCGCCAAAGAAGTCTCCACCGCCAACCAAGTGCTCTCCGGCGAGTGCGACTGGTGCTACGTCACCGGCTTAAAAGACACGACCGACTCCCGTTGGCCGATCCTCGCAAACGCTTTTGCGAACCCCGGCAGCCCTACCTACGTAAAAGACACCACCAAACCCGGCGGCGTCTGGAAGGGTGAAAAAGCCATCGTCATCTATGCAGGAGGCACCGCAGAAATCGCGGAAACCAGCAACAAGAGCGAAGCGACCTTCGTGAAGCGCCCAGACCGTCCCGGTTCAAACGCTTTTGAGCCTGATGAAACCTGGCTGAACGGCGACGGCGTCAAAGTTCTCTATCCCAAGAAATAATAAGTCGCGCCGATACCTTTCAAAAAACGCAGGCACCGAAAGGGCCTGCGTTTTTTTTGTATGCCGGAGCGGCGGTATGATACCGCTGCGGTTCATTTAAACTGATCCTCACCCTTTTTAGTGGATGTCTCTTTTTCGTTGGAAATCGTAGAGGGACTGGGGATGCTCCGTTTTTTATGAATGATCAAACTACGCGCGAACTTTACGATTTATATGTGATCCCGACTTATGGGCGGTTTGACCTGAAGTTGGCGCGTGGGCTGGGGAGTGAGGTGTGGGATGAAGAGGGGAAGCGGTATCTGGACTTTGGCGCGGGGATCGCGGTGACGAGTATCGGGCACTGTCACCCGCGCGTGGTGGGGGTGATGCAGGAGCAGATCGCCCAGCTCGTGCATACGTCGAATCTTTACTACACGCGCCCACAGGCGGTGCTGGCGGAGCGGCTGGTGCGGTTGGTGGGGGCAGGGGGGAAGGTGTTTTTCTGCAACTCGGGCGCGGAGGCAAATGAGGGGCTGTATAAGCTGGCGCGGAAGTTTGGGAATGAGACGGCGGGCGCGCCGAGGATCGGGATCGTGACGATGCTGGGGAGTTTCCATGGGCGGACGCTGGGGGGGATTTCGGCGACGGGGCAGGAGAAGGTGAAGAAAGGATTTGAGCCGATGGTGGAGGGCTTCCGGCACGTGCCGTATAATGATGGCGCGGCGCTGCAAGCGGCAGTGGCAGTGCCGGGGACGGTCGCGGTGCTGCTGGAGCCCGTGCAGGGCGAGATCGGCGTGATGCCCGCGACGGCGGAATATCTACGGCTGGCGCGGCGGCTCTGCGATGAGCGCGGGCTGCTCCTTTTTTTCGACGAAGTGCAGTGTGGGCTGGGGCGGACGGGCGATTGGTGCGGCTGGCGCAGCATCGCGCCAGAGGTCATGCCGGATGCCGTGAGCTGGGCCAAGGGCATCGCCGGGGGCTTCCCACTGGGCGCGTTTTGGGTGAGCCCGCGCGTGGTGACGTTGGCGGATGGGACGCAGAAGCCGCTGTGTGACTTGCTCGGGCCAGGCACCCATGGCACGACTTTCGGCGGCACGCCGCTGGTGTGCGCGGGGGCAAATGAGGTGCTGGCGGTGATCGAGGAGGAAGGGATGCTATCGAACGCACGCGCGCTCGGTGCGCACGCGCTCACGGTGCTGCGGGGGTTGGGTTCCCCGCTCATTAAAGAAGTGCGTGGGCTGGGGCTGATGGTGGGCATCGAGCTGGTGGAGGATTTCGCCGGGCGGAAGAAGCTCCCCGAGGGCAAGCTGCCGAGCATCTGGCTGGTGGAGAAACTGCACGATGCCGGGCTACTCACGATCCCGAGCGGGTCGCACTGCCTGCGCTGGCTGCCGCCGCTAAATGTGAAGCGCGCGGAGATCGAGGAAGCCGCGGCGATCCTCAGCGGGGTGCTGGCGGAATAAATTTTGGCCTACTCCCCCGGCTCTTTATAAACTGCCAGCCTACTTCGTCGTGCGGGTGAAGAGGCGTTGCACGTCTTCGGGGTTCATGTCGCAGAGGTCTAGCGGCATCTCGCCTCGGGCGGAGGCGGAGGCGATTTGGGCGGCGATTTGCTTCACAGCGGGGGTGGCGTAATACTTCATGGAGCCGACGGTTTGCTGGGTGCCAAAAACGAGGACGAGCAAGCAGTTTTCATCAATGTTTAGGATCAGCGTGCTGTAGGTCTCGCCTTGCTGATACATACTCGTGAAGTTCGGCTCATTCACGAGCTGCGCCATGAATTGCGTGGCGTTAAATGCGTTGGACCCGAGCGTGGCGAAGGTCACGGAATCCACGTCGGCGGTATTGCCGAATTGGTGGATGAGGTAGCCCGCTTTTTCGACGATCATGGAGAGCATCGCTTCGCTCTTTTTGACGAGGTCGCCGAGGACGCGGTCGAACTGCGCGAGATCTTCTTCGATTAGTTGTGGAAAGCCCATGGTAGTTGCCTTTGGTGGTGGGAAGTTACTTGTTGAGATACCGATGAATCAGCATCTTCGTGATCATATTGAGGGTCTCGAAAACGCCGTCGCAATTATTGGCGACGCCCTCAAAGCTCGGGACGTGGATGTCGCGATTATTGAGCACGTATTCGAGGAACTCCACGGGCGCAGCATCGGGCATATCACGCTTGTTGTATTGGATGACGTAGGGGATGTCTTCGAGGTTGAGATTCAGCGATTTCAGGTTGTCCTGCATATGCTGAAAGGTCTCGATGTTTTCGCCCATCTTGTCGTATTGGCTATCGGCGACGAAGACGATGCCGTCCACCCCGCGCAGCACGATTTGGCGCGTGGCGTTGTAGATGACTTGGCCGGGGACGGTGAAGAGTGAGAACTTCGTTTTGAAGCCTTTGATCGTCGTCGCTTCGAGGGGGAAAAAGTCGAAGAAGAGTGTGCGATCACTGCTCGTGGCGAGGCTGGTCATTTTGCCTTTTGTGGTCGTGTCGGGCACTTGCACGTTGGCGTGGACCTGTTCGAGGTTTGTGGTCTTGCCGCTCTTTGCTGGACCGTAATAGACGATCTTGAGTTGCAGCTCTTTGGTGGCGCGATTGATGATTGCCATGGTGTGTTTTGGGCTGTGGTTTTAGGAGTTTTGGCGGGCGATTTCTTCCGCGACGAGTTTGAGTCCGGCGGGGAGGTTTTCGCCGTTGCGACCGAGGGTGGCAAAGAAGACTTTGCCGAGGCGGAAGAAGCGGCATGGGCCTTGGGCCGTCTGCAAGCTGACTTCGGTGGTGTCGCCGAGCTGCATCTCGCCAGTGTAGCGATCTATGCGGCTGAAAATCTGCGGCATAAAGGCCGCCATGGTATCCGCCGCAAGGTTTTCCGGCAGCTTTTGGGCGACGACGAGGCCTTCTTCCAGAGCGATGACTGCGCCTGCCACGCCGGGGAGCGAACAGGTGGCCTTGATGAGTTCGGTCGGCGTCCAGTCGGTCTTGTCGGTTTGGTTAAAGAGTTCACCGATATTTTGCGGCTCGTGTGCGGCGATGGGCGCGGAGGATGGCGCGATGAGGGCCACGGGCGTCTCCACTTTTGGCAGCGGCACTGGCTCGGGCGCTGGCTCTGGTGCTGGCTCTGGCGCGGCAGGCGCGGGGGCAGGCTTTGGCTTTTGCCCAGCGGCGGGCCCGAAAAAGTCGGGCAACACTTCGTTGGAGACCTCTTTGGCGGATTGGCGCTTCTTTGCCCCAGTCGCTAAAATGAAGGCGGGGGCGATCAGTTTCAGTGGAAAGAGGAGCTGTGTGCTGTCCTCAATGGTGATAGAGGCGCTCGCGGCGGGCTGGAGCCAGTTGCGGATTTGCGCCCAAGTGAAGATGACTTTGCCCTTTTGCAGACCGGGGCCGACGTCGGCGACGGGGAGGGCCACTTTCGTATCGCCAGAGAGCACGGAGAGTTGGTTGCGCACACTTTCATCCCAGCTCGCGGCGGCTTCCGTGAGGGATATGGAGAGGTCGCCTTCGAGCTTCAGCACGTCTCCTGCCGGGACAGGCGCAGATGGGGGCTTAATCATCGAAGAGCGGGCTGGTGGCGTGACGACGGAGGAGGGCGCAGGCATTTTGAGCGCAGGCGTGGGCGCTACAACCTTGCTCGGGGCAGGAGCGGCGACGGCGGCGGCGGCGGTAGTCGCAGGCATCTTGAGTGCCTTCGGTGGCTGCACGGTGGTGGACGCTGGTGCTGCGGGAGCAGGAGCGGGGATTTGCGAGACGGGCTGCGTCACGCTGCGGGAGCTACCGTCTTCGCCAAAGAGCCCGGTGATTTCCTCCGGCACCTCGTAGTGGCGCTGATCGGTGCGGCGCTGGAGACGTGCGGGGTTGATGCTCTTGAAGACCTCCGCGAGTGGCACCTCGACCATCCGCTTTTCTTCAAAGTTCGTCTTGCGGAAAGTCCCACTCGGGGCCTGCCGGTGGAGGCTGGCGAGCGACATCTTTACGGTGCCGCTGGGCAGTTGCTTCATGATGGCGTTCACGGGGAGCACCACTTTGGCGTCGGCACCGGGCATCTCGTTGATCGTGGATTTTAGATCCGCCGGGAAGCGGTCGAGGATCGCACGGAGCGAGAGCGAGGCGACTTCCACACCGGAGGCCGCATCGGGCTTTTGAGCGCCGGAAGCGGGTGTGACTTGGTTTGAGGATGGTGAAGGTGCGATTTTAGTATCGGCCTTACCAAAGAGTTTTTTGAAGAGCTTGAACATCGTTGGGCTGGGTTTGCAAAAGAGTGTTTAGCAGCCGGTGTGCCACCATTCACTTGCCTTCTGCATTTTTAATTCTATCACTTGAAGGCTTGCGTTCTGCTTTGCAAATACGCGACAGCATATTTGCAGATTTAACCATTTCTCTCACACCGACCGCATGGCAGCCCGCCAAAAAATTCTCATTCTTGATGACGAGCAAGAGCTTCTGGAAATCTACCAGGAGATTCTAGCCCGACTCCCCAGCCAGCCCGAAATCCGCACGGCCAATAGCGGGCAGGAGGCCATCTCTCTATTAGAGAACGACCCGATGGCTCTCATTCTGGTGGATTTGAATATGCCGCAGATGGACGGCTTTCAAGTGCTGGCCATCGTTCGCCGCCGCTTCCCAACTTTGCGAACAGTCGTGATGACAGGTGCGACGGACGAGGACCTCCGGGGACGCGCCTACCGCATCGGTGTGGATCTTTACATCGAGAAACCAAAGACAGGCCGCGAGATCATCTTTTTTGTGGACTGCATCGAGAGCCTGCTGGAGCGAGAGAGTCAGGGCGGTTTTCGCGGCGTGCAGAGCAAGACGCTCCTCGACATCCTCCAGCTCGAATGTCTCACGCAAAATACCTGCGTTCTCAAAATCAGCAGTGCAGCGGGCGATGGCCGCATCTGGATCCAAAAAGGAGAAATCCTCGACGCGCTCGTGGAGGATAAATCCGGCAAACCCGCCATCGTAGAGATGCTGGCGTGGAAAGCTGGGAACTTCGAGGTGCTGCCCTACGGCCTGCCGCGTCCGCGCACGATCCATCTCGATTACGAGAGCCTGCTCATGGAGACGGCGCAGCACATGGATGAGGCGGAGGAGGCCAGCCTAAATCCCATCGAGACGCCCGAGTCCGCCCTCGCCGCTTTCTCACGCTTTACCGGTGTGCAATTTGCCATGGCCGTGGAGCTGGGCGATGGGCAAAAGAGCGAGCACTGGGGCTGCGACGATCCTCATGCCATGGCGCGCTGGGTCGCCAAGAATACGCAGGCGTTCAAGCAGCTCGGCACCAAAATCTGCGCGGGCGAACTCCACGACATCGAAAGCCTCGGCCCACAGCAGCACCTCTCTATTTTATCTGGAGACGATGAGGTGCTCGCCATCGGCTTCACGCCTGCGCTCGGGCGCGGGCAAATCCAAGAAACCCTCAAACAAATCGAAGCCAAATGGGCATTTTAAGACCTTTCTCGCGCACCAGCGTCCCCGTCCAAACCGACCGCCTCCCCAGCGGTTGCTTCGCCGTCCACCGCGACGGCGGCCTTGTCAGCAACACGCTTCCAGGCTGCTTTTCCGAGAAGCTGCTCGCGGAAATCACGCACGTCGTTCTCGAAGCATTCCACTCTGCGGCGGAGGCCAATTTACCCCTCACCGATCTCACCATCAGCTACAGCGGCCTCGCCATTGTCGCCCGCGAACTTCGCGGCGGCGCACTCATTTTCCTTAATCCACGCCAGCCACAATTCGTGCGCAAAGCTCCACCAACTTCTATGAGCTACAAAAATCTCGACGACTTCATTCTCCACCTCGAAACCCACATTGAGTGCTGGAAACACTTCAACCATTTCGTGAACCTCGCGCGCGACAAAAAGTTCACGCCCGAGGACGAGTCCCAGTTTCTCGATCTCAAAAGCCTCATCACCCAAGGCACCGAGGCCATCCTCGCCAGCGGGGCCAAAGGCGGGCCACGCAAGGAAGACGTGCTCAGTCTCTTTGCCTCCGCACCGAGCCTGCGTTACCTCGCCGATATGAGCGAGAGCATCTCCGGCGTAGAGGGCCAATGGCACCGCATCTACCTCACCCTGCAAAGCCTCCTCGGCCAGCTCAAAGTCCAGCAAAACAAGGGCGACGAAAAGACCGGCTGGAGCCTCTTCGGGCGGAAGTAGATCGTCCCTCGCCTCGCCCGCTTGCGAGGTAGCGTCTTTTAGATCAGCGCAGGATTTCCAGCTTCTGCTCGGGGGTGAGGGTTTGGTTGTTTTGTAGCCATGAAAAGGCTTCTGCGGGGGCACGCTCGAACCATGATTTCACGAGTTGCTGTGCCGATTCCTTTCGCTTCGGCGCGTCGGAGATGGTGAGCGCCCACTCCATCGCGGTGAGGGCATCCTCTCTCTCGGTTTGGTTGGTGTAGCGAGCGATAGCTGCGTCTCGCTCGGGGCTAGGCGCGAGTGTCTCCAGCCATTGCGCGCCCGCTTTGGCATTGTCTCTTCCGATCCGTTCGCCGAGCGCGCCGTGGGCTGCGATACGCTCTTTTTCTGTGGGTAATTGCCCCGCCCAAGTGGCTGCTCCTGTCCAGTCGTCGTGGGGCCATTTGTTCACACCGAGACTGGCGATGCTCTCAAAGTCCAAGCCGTTGCGGCTCTCCGCTAGAACTGCTGCGGCGGCTTCTTTGGGCGCAGTCTCGAACCACTGTTCATAGACGCCTGCGAGCGCCGTCGCTCGTGTGGACGGGCTGGGAAGCGACTGCGCCCATGCCAGTGCGACGGCGCGATCTTGCTTCGCCCAAAGTGCAGCCGCTTCGCCTACCGCACCGTTATTGTCTTCATCAGAACGCTCGATACTCGCGATGCGACGCGCGGTGCGCTCGGGGTTGCTCATCCCCGAACCTTTTACGAGCCCCCGAGAAAACTCGCCTTTTGCTAGGGCGTGTTTACACTAATTGACAACCTCTTAAAAAAGAGTAAAGAGAGGGATGGAACTCACGAAAGAACAGTTTGAACAGGTATCGGAATG
>JAYVQK010000275.1:0-16732 GCA_043757005.1 Verrucomicrobiaceae bacterium | reverse complement strand
CTTCTTCGTCGCGCGGGATTTTGCCGCTCTCGATGAGCTTTTTCGCGCAAGCGACCGTCACCCCGCCCGCCGTCTCGGCAAAGATCCCGGTGTATTCCGCGAGGAGCTTGATGCCTTCCACGATCTCCGGGTCGGTCACGTCTTCGGCGCAGCCGCCGGTTTCGCGCATGACGTGGATGGCGTAGTAGCCGTCGGCGGGGGTGCCGATGGCGAGGCTCTTGGCGATAGTGTTGGGCTCTGCCACGGGCTTCACCATATCGGTGCCGCGCTTCATGGCGTGGGCGATGGGCGCGCAGCCGGTGGCCTGTGCGCCATACATGGCAAAGGGCGCTTTCTCCACGATGCCCACTTTCACGAATTCGTTGTAGGCCTTGTGCAGCTTGGTGAGCAGCGAGCCGCTGGCCATGGGAGCGACGGTGTGGCGAGGGATGCGCCAGCCGAGTTGCTCGCAGATTTCAAAGCCCATCGTCTTGCTGCCTTCGGCATAATAGGGGCGCAGATTGACGTTCACAAAGCCCCAGCCGTATTTGCCCGCGATCTCCGAGCAGAGGCGGTTCACTTTGTCGTAAGGGCCGTGGATGCCGATCACGTTGGTGCCATACACGAGTGAGCCGAGCACCTTGCCCTGCTCTAGGTCAGCAGGGATCAGCACATAGCTTTTCAGCCCGGCGGCGGCGGCGTTGGCGGCGACGGAATTGGCGAGGTTGCCCGTGCTCGCGCAGGCCACCACTTTGAATCCCAGCTCGATGGCGCGGCTCAGGGCGACGCTCACCACGCGGTCTTTGAAAGAGAGCGTCGGGTAGTTCACGGTGTCGTTTTTAATGTAGAGCGCCTTGATGCCCAGCTTCTCCGCGAGACGATCCGCCTTCACCAGCGGCGTAAAACCCACCTGCGCGCCGACGGTCGGCTCGCCATCAATTGGCAGCAGTTCGCGGTAGCGCCACATCGTCTGCGGACGGCTGAGGATCGCCTCGCGCGAGATGGATGCTTTGATGGCATCATAATCGTAAGCGGCCTCGAGCGGGCCGAAGTCGAATTCGCAGACGTGGATGGCTTTCTTTTCGTAAAGCTTCCCGCACTCGCGGCACTTGAGATTGCTAAAAAAGGGACGGTTCGTTGAGTCCATGGCGTTTCGTGTAAGTAGGTGAAACCCCCATCAAGCGGCGGCGAAGAAAGAGACGAGGCCCCTCCCTTCGCTCCCATCTTCCCCCGTGCGAGCACGAGGCTGGATTTGGCACCTTGGCCCCTTGAGTGGGTTGATGGTTTTTGGTTGATGGTTGATGGACCACACAACTTTCAACAATCAACCACCTCGCGAGCGGTTGCCGTGGCTTCATCGGGCCAGAACCCTCAGCCACTCTTGATAAGAGCAGGCGGCGTTGTTACGGGCACGCCGCCGAGGCGTCAACGGATTTCTTTCCCCCGGCATCCCAGCGCACTGGCAAGCATCGAGCGGGATAGCGACATCCCACATATAAGAAGTTGCGTCGTTTCGTCGGAGTCCGTATCTGTCTGCGACACCTTTTTCCGGTATGATATTCCAGCACCAACCACCGTTGCATCTCACTTACTGCCTGAACATTCACCCAGGCGAGACGTGGGCGGAGCAGCGCGCTGCAATCGCTGAAAAAGCGGCGCTCGTGGCGAAGCTTGTTCAGCATGAAAATTGGTTCGGGCTCGGGCTGCGGCTTGGGGCACAATCGGTGGAGGATTTGGCCGATGATCCCATCACACGCCGCGCGACGATTGATCTTTTTGATGAGCATCAGCTCTATCCTTTTTCGATCAATGCGTCGCTTGATGGCAGATTCCACGGCGGGCCGGCAAAGGAGAAAGCGTATTCGCCAGATTGGCGGATGACGGAGCGGAGAAACTACACCTTTGACGTGTGCGACATCCTTGCGGAATGGCTGCCAGAGGGCGTGGATGGCTCGATCAATACCCTGCCGTGTTCTTTTAAACAATGGATATTGGAACCCTCCGCAGTGTCCGCGATGGCGGAGAATATCGCTTCCATCGCGGCTTACCTCGCTGCACTGCGCGACGATACGGGGAAGGAAATCCACCTCGGGTTGGAGCCCGAGCCAGATTGCTATTTGGGGACGACTGCGGAGACGGTGACTTTTTTCAAAGAAGCTCTATGGACGGCGGGCGTGCTAGAGCTGCGGCGCATCCGCCAATGCTATACTGGCGAGGCCGAGGCGATCATGCGGCGACACGTAGGGGTGTGCTTGGATACGGCGCACGTCGCGATGCAATTTGAATCCCCGCTGGAGGCACTGCGCACCTACCGCGATGAGGGCATCCGCATCTCGAAAGTGCAACTCGGCGCGGCACTGCAAGCGCCCGCGAATGAAGATGGCTGGGAGGCGCTGCGGCCTTTTACTGGCGGCACTCATCTCCACCAGACCAAGGCCCGCGCAGCGAATGGCGAAATCCGTTCGTGGACGGATCTGCCACTCGCGCTGGCCGACAGCGCAGGGCGTGGTGGCATGGAGGAGGTGCGCACGCATTTCCGAGTGCCGCTCTTTTGGAATGGCCACGGCCCACTCGTGAGCACGGCCCACACGCTCACGCCGGACTTCTTCCAGGCGCTGCGACTAGGCGCGACGAGTCACGTGGAGATCGAGTCCTACGATTTCGATTCACTGCCGCCGGAAATCCACCCCGGCGATGTGGTAAAGAGCGTCGCCCGTGAGTTTGCATGGGTGCGCGAGCGGCTGTAGAGGGGGCTCTTCTGTTGGTTTCGGGTGTTTTTTGGCTTTTGACTCAAAATGACGCGCTTTTTCATAAAAAACTGAAAGCAAGGTGTTTGCGAGATGTTTTTAGGTCAGGATGTCACGTTCTGACCTCGCGACGCCACGTTCCGACCTCGCGACGCCACGCCGAAGGGGGGCGCTGGCTTACGGCTGCTGCGGGGTCACGACTTGGTAGAAGCGTTTGGGGGTATTGGCGGGAGGGGTGTCGTTCACGGTGGTGAAGGTGTCGCTGGCGGGGGCGGCGATTTGCTGGAGGTTCGTCCATGTGGCGTCGGTGAGGTTGGCTTTGTAGCGGACGGTGTAGGTTTTCCCGGCGATAGCGGTGAAGCTGATGGCGAATTGCCCAGCGGTGCCCGTGGTGGCGACGGCGGCGGCGAGCTTGCTGCCATTTTGCAGCGGGTTCGTGCCGGCGAGGTATTCTTGGAGGTTGGTCTGTCCGTCGCCATCGCTATCGAGCGCGGCATCGGCGGCGCTGTTGAAATTCAACCCGTAGAGCTTCTCCCACCAATCGGGGATGCCGTCGGCATCGGTGTCGGTGGAGAGGGATTGGTTGGCGGTGCCGGGCGTGGGGTTTAGCGCGAGGATGGTCACGGTGCCGTCGGCGAGGCGTCCGCCGCTGATGCCTGCTGCTTGTGCGCCGAAGGAGACGCTTTCGAGTTGCACGCCGCTGGCGGAGAAGATGCCGATGGCTTCGCCTGCGGGGTTGAGTGTGAAGTTCACATGGTTCGGCGTGCCACTGCTGTCGTTATCGGCGATGAGTTGCAGCCAGCGGGTCGCGCTCGTGCCGCCGAGGAAGGTGAGCGGCGGGAGGAGGAATTTATTTTTTACCGTGAGGTTATCGGTGAGGTAGTTGCCGCTGAGTAAAACGGGGGTGGTCGTGGTGTTGTAAAGCTCCAGCCAGCTCGCGCCTGCGGGAGGGAGGGCGAGCCATTCGTTGATTTTGGCGTTGGCGATGCCCACGGTGGCGGCGGCGGTATTCAGTGCGCCACGGGTGGGCACGTTGAGGGCAAAAGCGCCAGTGCCATTGGCGATGCGACCGATGGAGAAATCCGGGAGCTGTTGGCCAAAGACGACGGAGTCTTGCAGTGCGCCGCCGCTGGCGAGTTTGTCGAAGAGGTAGATGCGGTCGCCGCTGCCGGAGAGGGGGAAGGCGGTATTCATATTTGCGCCGGTGACGGTGGTGGCGGCGGCGAGTGGGTTGCAATAGAGGACGAGGTAGCCGCCCGCTGGGATGGCGGTGGTGCCAGCGGGGATGACCCATTCGCGGGCGTCGGCGGCGTCGCGGGAGAGGCTCATATCGGAGACATCGTAGGCGGTGGTGGCGGAGGTGTTATAGAGTTCCACCCAGCCGCCGTAGTCGCCTGCGGGGTTTTGCAGGGTGGCGTTGATGGGGAGGATTTCGTTTAGGACGATGGGATTCACGGCACCGGCGACGGTCACGGTGGAGTCGAGCTTTAATCCCCACACAACATCGGAGCTACCGGCGGCGGCAGACTGGGTAGAGCTTTGATGCACTTCCGCAGCGATGACGTTATCGCCAACGACGAGGCTGGTCGTGGGGATGCTGATGGTTTCTTCCACGGCGTTGCCCACGTTTGTATTACTAATGGTCGCGTAGGTCGGGGTGCCAGTGGGCATTCTCAGGCGTGAGGCTTCGACGCCGTTGAGGTAGATGACGGCACCGTCGTCGAGCATGATGGTGGCGCTCAAAGTGACGCCTGTGAGGGGGCCGCTATAGGTGAAGTGGGTGCGGTAGTAGTAAGTCTGGTAGGGGTAAAAACCCGAGGATGGTGTGCCTGCGGTCGGCGTGAAGCCTGTGAGGGCGGTTGTTTTAGCAAAGCCAGAGGCGCTCGCGAGCGCGGATTCCTCAATGTAAAAGAGCCCGGCTGCACTGAGCCAGCCCGTCTCGGTGTAGGCGGCGGCGGTGAATGGGCGCGACGAGGCATCTGCGGCGGGAGCGGCGGTGGCGCTTTGGAAATAACTCCACAATTTTGTGGTGGAGATGAGGTTCGAGGTCGTCACCGTGGAGCCGCCGCCGCCGCTCGCACCGGGGTTTGGCCCGCCGGGGGTGGGCTGGGTGAAGTAGGCGATGGTCGTGGTGCCGTTCGGGGTGCGGCCTTGGGAGACATCGGTGGATTGCGGGCCATAGACGACGTTATCAATGAGGCCCAAGCTCGCATCGAAGAAGCCGATCTCGCCCTGCTGGGGCGAGAGTTTGAAGGCGAGGTGGTCGGCCCCTTGCGCGATGTCGCCGTCGGCTTTGAAGACCGCGTAGCCGCTGTGCGAGATGAAGGTGAGCTGGCGGAGTTGGCTCTGGTTGGCGTATTCGACGGGGTTATTCGTGAGGTAGCAGCCGCCAATATTCACGGGCAGGGTATTGGGATTAAAAATCTCGATGAAGTCCGTGGAGAAAAGCGCGCGGGCGTCGGCGAGCCATTCGTTGATGAGGAGGCTCGTGGGAGTCGCCTGTGCGGCGACGATATTGGCTGCGCCAAAAGTGGGCACGCACATATCCCACAGGCCATCGCTCGGGCGGCGACCGATGGAGACATCCGCGAGCTGCGCGCCAAATGGGACGGCATCGGCCACACCGCCGCCTGCGACGACGGATTTCGTGAGCGTGAGCGTGTCGCCACTTTGCTTCAGCCCAAAGCCTGTCTTTGGCGCGGGCACGCTGGCGGCGCTATCGGCGTAGATGACGAGGTAGGCACCGGGAGCGAGTGTGGTGCTGGCGGGAATGACGTATTTATACGGGATCGCCGTATTATCCGTAAGCCCCCAGCCGGAGATGTCCGCGCTGGCGGTGCCCGTATTGCGCAGCTCGATGATGTCCGGGAAGACGCCGGTAAAACCGATAGTCTCGGTGTTCTTGGCGAGCACTTCGTTGATGACGACATTGGCCGTCGCGGCAGGCGGGACGTAGGCGGTGTTCACGGTCCACGTTTTCGAGACGCTGGCGGCGGCAGGGGTGCCGGAGTTTGCGGGGTAGATCACCGTGTCGTCTTGGTAATAGCCCACGTCGCTCTTGCCGATGACGGTGACGGTGTGGGTGCCATTGGTGAGGCCGGTGAGGCTGATCGTGGGCAGCGAGGTGAAAGGCGAGTTGTTGGTGACGGGGATTTCCGCGCTGTAAGCACCGCCATCGAGCTTCCATTTATAGGCCGTCCAGCCCCACGGGAAGACGGGGATCGTCCCCCAATTAATCGTGCCGCCGAGGCCGACGGTGAGCGTGGCGCTGGTGGAGCTAGTCGTGCCGATGGGCTCGCCGGAAATGGCGATGCCGTGTGCGCCGAGACCGCCGATATTCCGCCCTCCAAAACCTGTGCCGATAGCGGGCGAGCCAGTCAAAAGCTGGAACGCTTGGCGCACTTGTGCGGGCGTGACGCTCGCCACGGGGATGCCGTTGAGCACGCTGAGATTGAGCCTCGGGTTCACGACTTGGTTGCCGCTGCCGGGCCCGCTCCACGTCTCGGAGAGGAGGTTGTTATCCATGATGACGGTGTGATTCGCCACGTTGTAATTGGCCTGGAGCAGCGGGCAGTCGTTGATGATATTGTGCGCGAGATACGCGCCGGAGCCGAGCGTCGAGGCGGGTAGTGCGATGCCGTTATCGGTCCAGTTAAAAGCGGAGATGTCTGTGCCTGCGCCTGCTTCTTTTGCGACGTGCGAGACGGTGTTGTAAAGGAAGGCGACGCGCCCACCCTGCTTGGTCATCACAGCATGATCTACGTCGTAGAAGAGGTTGTTGATGATCGTCCATTCGTTATAGACGCCCGCTGTGTCCGTGCCGCCGGAGATGGCGCTGCCCGTATCGCGCGCGTCGTCGGTGCGGGCCGGGTCGCGGTGGACGTGCATGAAGATGTTCCCCTCGATCCAAGCATCCGTGCTGTCGAGATCGAGGCAGTCGTCGCTCGCTCCGTTGAAGACGTTGCCAATGACTTGGAGGACTGGCGAAGGCCGATTGCCGCCAGTGAAATCAATCACGTCGTTGAAGAGATTCGGTTGGCCAAAGTAGTTGTCGCGGATGACGCCGATGCCGCCCGTTTTCACACCGCCTGTGCCGTGGACTGGCTCGAAATTCCCGGTCGGCGTGGGGAAGTTGCAGTTGCTCACGACGAAGCCGCTGCTGTCGAGATGGATGTAGGAGACCGCTGTATTTCCGAAAGTGAGGTGATCGAGAAACACGGTCGCCCCTGTGCAGAGGATGGCGGGGGAGCCGCCATTAAACTCGAAGTGTGCGTAGGCCACTCGCGTCTCGGGCGTGCCTGCTGCGCCGTTGATCTGGAGATTGCCCCAGCTCGTCGCGGCACCGGGCGTGCGCGAGAAGCGGATGGGCAGCGTTTCCGTTCCCTCGGCGATGAGTTTGCCGCCGCTGGCGACGATGATGTTCACGCCGGAGGCGAGATACACCGTGGTGCCGGGGCTGATGGTGAGCGTCACGCCGCTATTCACGGTGAGATTTGCCGTGACCAAATACGGGCCCGCCGCCGCCGTCCACGTCGTGTTTGCAGCGATTGCGCCGGAGACGCTGGCGACGGATGCGTCGTCATACCATACGTCGTAAGTCGCGCGCTCCGTCTCCACGCTGCTGCCGTCAAAAGCCTGGATGAGGATGCGATTGATGCCGGGGACGAGCGCGACGCTGCTCGCCGTCCACTGCGCCTGCCACGCACTCCAAGTCGCGGCGACGCCGTTCACTTTCACGGAGCGGGTGGTGATGGAATTGGCCACGCCGACGAGGCTCGTGGTCGCCGTGGTCGTGTGCGGGTAGCCGCTCACTACGGCAGGGCCAGTCGTCACCGCGATGGCGAGCGGGACAAGCCCAGTCAGATACGCCGTGCGTGCGGTTTGGAAGGTCTTGATACTCGCGATCTGCGTGGTGAGATCTACGCCCGTTCCTGCGGAGTTCAGCGACTCATCCACGACGGGGTTGAAGTTTGCTGTCGTGAAAGGCCCCGTGAGCAGCTCGTGCAGGTGCTTGTAATAGATCGGTGCAAAGGCGGGGAATTTCATGAATGAGTTCATCACCACCGCCGGGCCACTGCCCACGGTATCGTCTTTATTCACCATGCGGAAAAGGCCGTGCAGTGTCGGTGTTACCACCGGAGTGATGTCGCCCTGTCCGCAGATGGTATCCAGATCGTAAGGGACGAATTTGGCGTGCAGATCGGTCTTGCCGATGTAGAGGTAAAAGTCGTCGCCGTAGCCGTTCGAGATGTTCGTCTCGCTATTGTCCACGATGGTCTGCACGGCAAAGAATCGCATCCATTGCTCCACGTCCACTTTGGCCTCCACGGCGGTCTGGTAATCGGCGTCGTAGGTGGTGCTGAAATCCGCCGCCGAGTGCCCTTTGCCCAGTGTCTGCGTGAGGGTGATGAGGTCGCTCCAGTCGTCTTCGCTGGAGTTCGTGTGCTTAAACCAAACCGTGCGATACGGATCGGCGGCGGTCTGCGCGCCCGCTGGAGCTTTGTAAGTGAGATCACCTTCGGCCATCGTGTTGGGCGGCTGATTAGCGGTGAAGTCGTAGCGCGATGCGCGGTAGATATTGCCAGAGCTATCGAGCGGGAAGTGGTGCGCGGAGAAGTCGCTGTTCTGCACTTCATTCGCCGCGTAAAAACCGAAGCTCGGCGAGCCACCGGCGCTGAGAGCGTTCACCGCGTTCCAGCGCATCTGCACCGCGCGCGACTCCGGCCCGGCGAGTCCTGCTTTGCGATAAAGCGCGCTGCCGAAGAGCTGGGAAAAGGTGTAGCGCGTGTTGAGATTCAGCGAAGTGCGGCTCTTCCATTTGTCGTCGTTGGCAAAAGCGATGTTGAAGTTTTGCGGCGGATACTTGCGGCTGCCGTGCCCGCGATTGCGCACGCCCGTGAGGTAGTGCATCTCGCTGCCCGTGCCATCCACAGTAGTCCACGTCGTGTTGAAATTTGCATGGCTGTAGCTCTGATCCGTGGACTCCGTCGGGCCGTAAGGATACGGCGGGACGGGTGTGGCGGCATTGATCTGCACCAGCTCCACTTTATCCGCAGGCTTCATCACCATGCGGTAGATGGGCTGCGCCGCCGCATACACCGTGTCGTCCACTTGATAGAGGCAGTTCTGCGACTGCACAGAAACCAAACCCGTCACCACAAACGAACTATTCAGCACCACATCCAGCGCCGGAGCGGGCCAAGTGCGCGCGTGACTGCCCGCGTCCACCACATCCAGGTAAAACTCCACCATCGCTCCATTCGCCTGCGCCGGGATCGTCGCCCCATAGACGCCGTCGCCCGCCAGCGCATCGCCGTGCGCGCCATCATCAAACATCGCCGCCGTCGTGAACGCCGCGTCCGTGTAAGGCGAGACCGTCGCGCACACCCGCCAATGCAGCGTCGTCGTCGGCACACTCACCTCATCATTCGTCACCTTGGCCGTGATGACCACCGCATCCGTATGCGTAGGCAACAGGGGGAAATGCGTCACCTTCGTGATCTCCGGCGCGATATTGCTGGCGAAGACCGAATTCACCACCCCAGGCGTGCCATTTACCACCGTGCTCGCCTGCCAATTCTGCCCACTGCTATTGGAAAAAAGCGGGTTCACCAGCTCCATGGATTTACTCTTTGCATACGAATCCGTGATCGCCGCGTTCTGGAATTCCGGCGTCGGATTCGTCCCCCCGTCCGCCGGGGAATCCCACGTCCACCCACGATGCCCGCCATCCGCAAAATAATCCCTCCGCCGCACCCCCCAATCGCCATCGTCCGCGTAGCTCACATCATTCATCGCCGCCCCCACCGCGTTCACCATCACGATATGATCCGCGCTGTTGCTGAGGATGCCGCCATTGGGCTGCACCAGTCCCGCCACCACCGTCTGCCAGCCGGAAGACGCGATGTAATTTGCCACCGCCGGATACTTTGCGTGAAAGACCGCCGGACTCGCCGTGACCACCAAATAAGCCCCCGCCGCGATGCTCGTGCCCGCCGGGAACGTATAATTCACCCCGCTCGTGATCTTCCACCCGCTCAGATCCACCGAAACCGCCCCATTATTATACAGCTCGATGTATTCCTCCGACGTCAGCTCCGTGGCTGGGTGATACATGATCTCATTGAGGACCACACCCGCCGAAGCAGAAGCAGTGACGAGAAGAGCGAGCAGGGTGGAGCGGAAAATGGAATACATGACGGTCTGTGCAGACTAATCGAACTTTTCAAATACCCCCGCGAAATGTTTTTACGAAAAAGTTACCTTCGCAGCAAAATGCACCACGGAAAAAGCGCCCCCCTCCGCATACAGTGAGGCTCCCCCCCCCCGAGCTTGCGTTTTGGAGTGCCGCAGTCCTCTGCCGCTTTTGGAGCGCCGCCGAAAGCACCAAAGGACAGTCACCCCCTTCGTGCCTTCGTGCGTGTCCGCGGGGGACCAATAATCAGTCATACCAACTTCCACAAATAAAGAGACGCAAAGAGCGGAGGCGCCGCTCCTTGGGCTGCGCCTCTTTTCTCTACCGTCTCTTTATCTCAGGCAGATGGTATTAGTCCCTCGGTGCCCTCGGCGCTCAGTTCTTCAGTGATCGAGGTGCCGTTGGTCGCATTTTGAGTTGCTCGGCGCGCTCGGAAAAGAAGCTGAAAGTCCGAAGAACGTCGTCCTCGTAGTTCGATGATCCAATCTCACGTTCGAGAGCCGGAACTACCTCGTCGCGGAAGCTGATGACCTCGACCAAGTGTTGAGGCACATCACGAGCGGCGAAGTAGGAAACAATGTCCGGCACCGTCACCCTGTAGTCGTCAAGGTCCCAGCAGACCCAAACTCGTTTGAGTTGTTTGGGCACGAAGTTGTAGAGCTCATACGTCCGTTGGAGCTTCAAATACTCCATGTCGTCGTTCGCTGGAATGAAAGCGTCCGTCTGCCGGACTTTCTTTTGGGCGAAGAACTTGTTCTGGAAGATTTCAGTTACGGGCCGCCAACTAGAGCTCTTGTTGAAGTAGCGTCCCGAGGGGACGACGGTGCTCTCAACGTGATAGGCTGTTCCGGTCTTCGCGTGCCAAGCTAGTAGATCAATCTGCCGGTTGTTACCTCCCGCAATCTTCACGTCGGGAATCGTGAGGCAGCCGCGACAATAGCGGAAGTATGATTCGACGATGCGTTCTGCAGTGTTCATGGCGTGAAGGCGACTAATTCCCTGTTATACGACTGGCGTGGCTCGGCGGTCGTATAGCGGGGGTCTCGGCGAGATGCGGGTTCTCTCTGTTGATAGGGTTGGGGTAGTGGTGTGTGCATTTTTTAAGTTTCTCAGTGGGTTGGGGTTCTCCTTCTACTCCAGCGGGGTGATGAGGGTTAGTTGGCGGACTCCTCCGGTGCGGGTGCCGTGGGTATTCGTCACGGTGGTTCGGATGCGCACTGTTTGGCCGATGGTGAAGGGGCCTAGGGCGTTGCCGCTGGCGTCGTAGGGGGCGCTGTGGGTGAAGCTGGGGTCGGTATCTAGGATCATCCACTCGATCTTGGCGGTCTCGCCGGGTTCTAGGTGGTAGGGTTCGTAGGTGATGAGCAGTTGCAGGCCATTCGTGCCGCCTTGGGTGAAGTATTTAATGCCTAGCGTATCGGGGAGTTGCGAGGTGGTGGTGGTGGGGATGGTTTGCAGGGCTTGCTCTTCGGGCGAGCCGGGGTCGCTCATGCCGAGGGCGGCGGTGAGGAAGCGCATACTATAGATCTCTAGGCTGCGGGCGGCTTCGCGGAGGACTCGGCGGGCGTCGTCGAGCAGGTGGTCGGCGGTCTTTTCCGCTTGGGCGAGCTGGAAATAGAGCGCAATTTTGATCATAAATCCGCCTTGGCTCACGCCTTTGCGCACGATTGCTGGGCGGGCTGGGATCTGGGCGGCTTGCCAGATATTTGCGGAGTCCCACACGGGGCCGAGCAGGCCGCAACGCGCAGTCGTCTTATCTGCGGACCATGGGACGATGCCATAGACCTTGCCGAGATCGTCTAGCAATCCACTGCCGGGATCAATGACTCCCTCGATGATCTTTGGCACTTTGAGCGAGATGAGCCGCAGCTCTAGCCACGAGAAATCGCCCGCTTGCCGGGCATTATCCACCGTCTGCACTTTGTTATCTCGCGACTGTGCTTGGCTGGGAAGTGCCCCTACCATGGTGGTGAACTCTGCCAGCCCGATGGTGCCGAGCTTGAGGGTGGGAAAAAATTGTTGCCATACGGGGATGGTCGCAGTTGCGCGGTCAAAGATTGATTGCCAGTATTCCATTGTGGTTGATAGTTGATGGTTGATGGTTGATTGATGGACAGTTTTTTGTGGTTTGTGCGGTTTGAGAGCGGTATTTAATCGTTTGAACGGGCTGAAAAGTGGTTTGATGCCGCTGCGCTATCACTTGAGCGGTGTGCGCTGTTGTTTGAGCAGCGTGTGGGGTGGTTTGATGGGTGGCGGCTATGGCTTGATAAGCAGCTAAGGTGATTTGAGCCCTCCGTGCTACCATTTGATGAGCAGCCGCTCCCGTTTGATGCTCCCGTGCATCCATTTGAGCCCTCCAGCCGATTGTTTGACCGGATAAAAATGTTATTTGATGAGCGGAAAAAGCCATTTGATCTCCGCAAAATGTCATTTGACGTTTGGGCGGCACGGCTCTGGCAGAGGAACTTACAAAGCAGTTCCAAAAATCGCTCCTGCGAAGAGGACAAGACGGGTGGTGAAACCTCCCCAGCTCGCTTGCCGCCACGAAGGGCTCGGCAAAACTTGCAAAACTCCCATGGAGCCGATACGCGCCGACGCTCCGAATAGCGAGCGCTCCGCGAGTGCGGCGCATCGTGCTGGTAAGGATTGGGTGAGTGAGGATCACAATGCGAGGAATAGGGTGTTTTGCTATGGGGGCAAGCAAAATTATTTAGGGGAATGTTGATTTAATCGAACAGGGTCAGTTAAAGCTGCTAAAAGGAGCTAAAAAAGCATCTGCCTCATCCCATTTCCGCCGTTTTTAGCGTCTTTAGCTGATCAAATCAGTATGTTCTTTGGGCTCTGTGGGGGCTTGGGCGGTAGGATGTGGCTGCTTGTGTTTGCGTAGGCTGGTTCTAACGATTGGCGGGGTGCTCGGTTTTCTGTTCGCTTGTCTTTTCTTACTCACGATTTCTTTCCGATGTTGAACTCTTCTTTTTCTACCACTCGCACTATTATCACCAAGTGTCTCGCGCTGGCTTGTCTGCTGGGTGTGGCGGGTGCGGCGGATCAGCCGCAGTGGGGGGAGGCTTGGTCGCGCAATATGGTCTCGGGGGAGAGGGGGTTGCCGGAGGCGCTGGATCCGAAGTCGGGGGAGAATCTGCTGTGGTCGGCGAAGCTGGGGACGGAGGGGCACTGCACGCCGACGATCGCGGGGGGGCGTGTTTTTGTGGGCACGAATAATGGCGAGCCGCGCGACCCGCGCATCGTGGGCGACCGGGGTGTGATGATGTGTCTGGATGAAAAGGATGGGCATTTGCTGTGGCAGCTCACGGTGCCGAAGCTGAGTGATGACATTTATTATGATTGGCCAAAGAGCGGGATGTCTTCGCCGACGACGGTCGAGGGCGACCGGGCTTACATCGTGAGCAATCGCGCGGAGGTGCTGTGTCTGGATGTGCATGGGATGGCGAATGGGAACGATGGGCCTTTCATGGATGAGGCGGCGCACCAGACCGTGGAGGGCGAGCCGACAATGGAGGTGGGGCCGCTGGATGCGGACATCCTGTGGCGCACGGATCTACGCACGGAGGCGGGCATCTGGCCGCACGATGGGGCGCATACGTCTGTGCTGATCCACGGCGAACAGCTCTGGCTCAATACCGGGACGGGTGTGGATAACACGCACCGCAAGATCCGCACGCCGGATGCGGCGAGTCTCGTGGTGCTGGATAAGGCGACGGGGCGCTTGCTGGCGCGGGACGATGAGCACATCGCGCCGAATATTTTCCACTGCACTTGGTCGTCGCCTTCCGTGGGCAAAGTAGGCGGACGAGAGCTGATCTTTTTCGCCGGAGGCGATGGCATCGTGCGTGCCTTTGAGCCGCTCGCGGAGGTGCCGCCGGTGGGTGAGGTGCGGAAGCTGAAGGTCGTGTGGCGCTACGATCTCGACCCGAGCGGGCCGAAGGAAGAAGTCCATCGCTTTACGCAAAACAAGAGCATCGGCCCGAGCAATGTGTATGGCCTGCCGGTGTTCGCAAACGATCATCTCTACGTGGCGGGCGGCGGCGATCTGTGGTGGGGAAAGAATGAGGCTTGGCTGAAATGTGTGGACGCTGCGAATGGCAAGGAGACGTGGTCTTACCCGCTCGGCAAGCACGTCATGTCCACCCCCGCCGTCCACGACGGGCTGGTCTTTATCGCCGATACGGGCCGCACGGTGCATTGCCTGGATGCGGCGAGTGGGCAGGTGATGTGGACGCATGACGCAAAGGGCGACTTCTGGGCGAGCCCGCTGGTGGCGGATGGGAAGGTGTATATCGGCACGCGCAAAGGTGACTTCTACATTTTCGCCGCGAGCCGGGAGAAAAAGCTGATCTTCACGACGGAATTTGGCAGCCCCATCAGCGCCACGCCGGTGGCGGCGAATGGCACGCTCTACGTGAAGACGATGACGGATCTCTACGCCTTTCGGGCGAAGGGGAAGTAGGAACTTGCTGGGAGGGGACAGAATGGTGGCCTCAGATGATTGAGTCCACGGAAGGCACGGAAGGACACGGGAAAGGTTCTATTTCCAAGTAATAATCGCAGGGTTTGTATGTCTTTTCCGTGTCTTCCGTGGTCGGCATTTCGCTTTATTCAGCGGTTCCTTAGCGGATCCGATCCTCGTCTCCACCGAGGCGTCAAAATCGCCAGCCGTGAACTTTCATCAATTCTGTCATCCCCCGTTGAGCGGACTTGTTAAGACTCGCAGGTAGATGTGGGGCCGATGAAAAACCAAACCATCTCACTACCAACTAAAACAAAACTCGCCGCCGCGCTCTGCGCCGTGGCGCTCGTCGCCCCAGCGCTCCGCGCGGATACTGTGCTCGAAACGGAAACTGCCGAGCTGGGCAAAAAGGGCGAGGGGCTAATAAGCAACTCGATGCAGTTCGAGCACACACCCGATGGGCGCACGACCTTCTCGCTCTTTCAATTCGAGTATGCCATTACGGATCGTTCAGAAATCCTCATCGAGCCGTTTTTCCAAGAATGGGATAAGCCAAAAGGCGGGAAGAGCTTTCATGGAGCTGGCGACCTCGAAATCACCCCTTCCTACATGATCGTGCTGGATAACGAAAAGACATGGCAACCCGCCGTCGTCCTTGCTTTCAAGATCAAGGTGCCCACCGCGCGGAATCGAGACATCGGAACCGGCAAATACGATTACTACCCGTATTTCATCTTCGGAAAAAAGATCGGCAACTGGCTCTTTAACGCCAACCTCGGCGTGAACTTTTTTGGCCAGACCAGTGGCGAGGCGCATCGCAAGGATCAGCTCATTTATGACTTCTCCGTAGAGCGCAAACTCACGCCAAAGTGGAGCGTCTTCGCCGAGGTCTTTGCTAATTCAAAGCCCGAGGCTGGAGCGAAGGGCACATTCTCCGGAGCAGTCGCTACGGAATATGCCTTCACCGAGCATTTCAATGCGTTCGTGAGCGTGGGCTGCGACACGGATCGCGTGTTTAATGTTCGCCCCGGCTTCAATTTCGTCTTCTAGGTTTTGTGTCCAAGGTGGGCTGTGAGTCGCGCAGTTACCGCGCGGCTCACGGTCGCTCCTCCACGTTTTTTTACTGCGCGAAATCGGTTCCTCGCACCACTCTTATAAAAATGAATCACCGCCTTCTCATCGCCACCGCTCTTGTGCTCGCCAGCGCGGGCTGTGCGCACTTTACCCCGCGCCCGCTGGATGCGAGGAACACTGCCACGCAGCTCACTGCGCGGCGGCTCGGCGCACGGCGGTGGACGCTCTCGGCGCTGGTGGATGAGGCAGTGAAAAACCACACCGACATCGCGCTCGCACAGGCGCAGTATGAGACGGCAAAGGCGACCATCGTGACGGCGGGCGAGCGGCTAAACCCGACGATCACCGTGGGGCCGCAGATCGTCACGCCCTTCAAACTCAATGCCGGAAGTTACGCGCTCGATTTCGACTGGCCCATCGAGACCGCTGGCAAGCGCGGGCACCGCCTCGCGCAAGCCCACGAGCAAGTGCGCGCAGCGGCTCTGCGAATCACGGATGCCTCGTGGCAAGTGCGCAGCCGCGTGCGCAAGGCGCTGCTCGATCTCTACGCGGGGCAGAGCAAAAAAGTGCTGATCGAGGCCGAAGTCGTGCAGCAGCAACAAGTCGTCGCGGCGATGAATGTGCGCGTCGCCGCTGGCGAGCTGGGCCGCCCGGAGACGATCCAGGCGCGGTTGCTCCTCGCGCAATTCCAGCTCCAATCCGCCGACGCCACGAAAGCCAGCATCCTCGGCAAAGCCGCACTGGCAGAGGCTCTCGGCATGAGTGTGGAGGGGCTGGCTGGGGCGACTTTCGCCTTTGCTCCGTTTGAAAATCGGCTCGCCCCCCGCAATATCCGCGCGCTGCAAAGGGCCGCGCTCACCCAGCGCGCCGATGTGCTCGCGTCGCTCGCGGACTACGCAGTGGCGGAGGCTGCGCTGCGCTTGGAAATCGCCAAGCAATACCCGGACATCCACCTCAACCCCGGCTACCAATTCGACGCCGGGCTAAACAAGTGGGCGCTCGGCTTTACCATCACTCCGCCGCTCCTCAGCCACAATGCTGGCCCTATCGCCGAGGCCGAGGGCAAGCGGGCGGAGGCGGCTGCAAAATTCAACTCCGTGCAGGCCAAAGCCCTCGCCGAAGTCGAGCGCGCAGAAGCGGGAATCAACGCCGCACGGCTAAAATTTACCATGACTCAGTCGCTGCTCGTGGAGCAGGAAAAGCAGCTCGTCTCGGCAAAGAAGATCGCTGCCGTGGGAGCCGCAGATCGCCTCAGCGTGGTCGCCGCAC
>JAYVQK010000274.1:0-4261 GCA_043757005.1 Verrucomicrobiaceae bacterium | reverse complement strand
TCGACATCGAGGTCGTCTTCCTCTACCCGTGGGCCGTGAACTACAAAGAACTCCTCCACACCTACGGCACCTCCATCCTCTGGAGCATGGTCGGCTTCCTCAGCATCATCACCGTCGGCTACGTCTATGTGGTGAAAAAGGGAGTCCTCGACTGGAAGAACGGCTAGAGAGTGCGCGCACAATTTCTCGCGGCCCGGCATACCAGCCGGGCCGCTTTTTTTTTACCCCCGCACCAGCACGGTTGCTTTGCAGAAAGCCTCGTCCGTTTCCAAATGATCCAGCGTGTAGTGCAGGCCACGGCTCTCGCGGCGCAGTAGCGCGCTATCCACGATCAGGCGGGCGACGGTCACGAGGTTGCGCAGTTCCAGCAGATCAGTCGTCACTTTGAAGCCCCAGTAAAACTCATCAATCTCGTGCTGGAGATTTTGCAACCGGGCGGCGGCGCGGCGGAGGCGTTTGCCCGTGCGGACGATGCCCACGTAGTCCCACATCAGTCGCCGGATTTCATCCCAGTTGTGGTAGATCACCACCAGCTCATCCACGTCATTCGCGTCGCCACTTTTCCACTCCGGTAAAGTGAGTGGCGTCGGCGAGTCCGGCGGCGTCCACCGCGTCAGCACCTCAGCGGCGCGATGCGCCAGCACCACCGCCTCCAGCAGACTATTGCTCGCCAGACGATTCGCGCCGTGCAGGCCCGTGCAGGCCACTTCGCCGATGGCGAAAAGACCGGGCAAGCTCGTCGCGCCGTGGTCATCCGTCTGCACGCCGCCGCATTGGTAATGCGCGGCGGGCACCACCGGGATGGGCTGCTTTGTGATGTCCAACCCGAGCGCCAGACACTTCTCGTAGATCGTCGGGAAGTGCTCCCTCACAAACTCCGGCGGCTGCTGCGAGATGTCCACATACACACACGGAGCGCCCGTGCGCTTCATCTCCGCATCCATCGCCCGCGCCACGATGTCGCGCGGAGCGAGCGCTCCGCGCGCGTCGTAGCGGTGCATGAATTCCTTCCCATCCCGCCCGATCAGCTTCCCGCCCTCGCCCCGCACCGCCTCGCTGATGAGGAAACTCCGCGCCTCCGGGTGAAAGAGACACGTCGGGTGAAATTGGATGAACTCCATGTTCGCAATCCGCGCCCCCGCCCGCCACGCCATCGCCACCCCATCGCCCGTTGCGATGCTCGGGTTCGTCGTATAAAGATACACCTTCCCGCACCCACCCGTCGCCAGCACCACACGATCCGTCCGCAGCGTGAGCACCTCCGCGCGCGCCTCATCCAGCGCATACACGCCCACGCAGCGGTCGGCAGGCGTGCGCAGGCCGAGCTTGCGCAGCGTGAGGAGATCCACGGCCATGTGGTTTTCCAGTAAAGTGATGCGCGGCTCGCGGCTGATCGCATCCAGCAGCGCCCGCTCGATCTCCCGCCCCGTGGCATCCCGCGAATGGAGAATCCGCCGCGCACTGTGCCCGCCCTCGCGAGTGAGATCGGGCTGCCCATTGTGGAGGTGGTCAAAGTGGACTCCCAGCTCGATCAGCTCCGCAATCCTCGAAGGCCCATCCCGCACAATACTCCGCACCACGCCTTCATCGCACAGCCCAGCCCCCGCGATCAGCGTATCCTTTACATGAGCGGCAAAACTATCCGCCTCATCCGTCACACACGCGATGCCCCCCTGCGCCCAAGCCGTATTCGTCTCCGCCTTCGCCTTCTTTGTGATGATCGCCACTGTCCCCGAGCGCGCCGCCTTCAGCGCAAAACTGAGCCCCGCGAGCCCGCTGCCGATGATGACGTAGTCAAATTGCTGCATCGCAGTGTTGTGCGCGGGCCGCTGGAGAAAGACAAGACGGCGTCCGCAAAAGATACACCTCCTAGCTCGCTCTCGTTGACGCCTTACGGAAAGTCGGGCACCTTCCCGCGCATGAGCACGCTCCTTGAAGTCGAAGCTGTTGTCGCAACTTTCTCATCCGAGGAACTGTCGGAACTGGAGCGTTTCATCCGCAAATCGAAACAGCAAAAAGCCGTGAAAGCACCGCAGAGCGCGCTCGATTTAGCACCTCTCGATCTCGGGCAAACACTCCGCCCGCTCGGCACGCGCGAGGAGTGGTATGACGAAATGCTGGAGGGACGGGCGTGACGCACGGCTTTGATACGAGCCTGCTCGTAGCTCACGAAGTCACAGGCCACGCCGAGCACGCTAGGGTGCGGCGACAGGTGGCGGAATTGCGGCAGGCGGGCGACCGTTTCGCGGTGGCGGCGCAGGTGATGACGGAGTTTATTCACATCGTCACAGATACGAGGAGGTTCACAGAGGCACTCACGATGCAGCAAGCGCTCGGGCGAGCGCGGGCTTTGTGGGACTCGCAAGAAGTCGAGCGCGTCGAAGCGAATGATGACGCGATGAAGTGGTTCCTCGACGCGATGGCAAAGCACCACCTCGGGCGCAAGCGAGTGCTCGATACGATGTTGGCAGCTACGTATCGCAGCGCAGGGATCACCTCCATCCTCACGCTCAACGCCGCCGACTTCACCGTATTCGGCGAGTTTTCCTGCCTCTAACCCACCGGCGCACTCAGCGACCAATACCACGCCACCAGCTCCGGCCCACGGAACATCCACAGCAGCGCGCCCAGCGAGAGATACGGGCCAAAGGGGATCTTCGCCGACCACTCGCGCTTGCCGATCAGCATGGGGATGCCGCCCACCAGCGCGCCGATCACCGAGGCACTCATCACCGTAAAAAGCACCGCCTTCCAGCCCAGGAACGCCCCGATACAAGCGATGAATTTTACATCCCCAAAGCCCATCGCATCCCGCTGGAAAGTCACACTCCTCGCCACCCCCCGGAACGACTTCACCACGTTTAGATCGTGCTCTTTCCCATCCACCTCCAGCCGCTCGTAGCGCGTGCGCAGCGTATAGTTTTCCTTCACCACACCCTCCACCTCCAGCCGCTCGCAATCCATCACCAGCACGTCCTTCTCCGAAGAAAAAAGCTCATCCCACCAATCCTCATCCTCCCCCATCCGCAACTTCGCCCGCTCCCCCTCCAGCGCCCATGTGAAAGCGCGCGCCGGGGTAAAGCGCAGCGTCTTTTTCCCAAACGCCATCTTCCCCAGCACCGACACCAGCCACAGCAGCGCAAAACCCAGCGCCGCCCCCCCCAGCGCCCACGCCCCGCCGAGCAGGTGCCCCTGCACCGAGCCCAGCGTTTCCCCCTGCATCTGCGGCAGCGCCAGACTAAAGACAATGCCCGCCGCCGCTCCGCCCCACGTGATCTCATCCGGGATAATGAAATGCTCGAAATCAATAAACGTCGCCACAATCAGCAACGAAACAAACACCGCCAAAGGCAAGAAAACACTCCACTGCCCCACCGACTCCCCAGCCCCCGACACCCGCAGCCAAGTCGCCAAAAACAGCACCCCCGTGAGCAGCTCCACCAGCAAATAGCGCACAGCGATGGGCGCCTTGCAGTTCCTGCATTTCCCCCCCTGCACGATCCACGTCACGAGCGGTAAATTCGAAGTCCACGGGATCTGATATTTGCAGTGCGGGCAAAAAGAACGCTTCGGCTCATTCACGGAAAGATCCAGCGGCATCCGGTAAATGCACACATTCAAAAACGACCCGATAGAGCACCCGAGGACGAATGCAAACGAAGCAAAAAGCAGGAAGAAAATAGGCTGGCCAAACACGCCCCCCAGCAAAGCAGCGCCCGCGCCCACGTCAAGCCAAGCAGGGTGCCGGCAAGCGCGCTCTATGCACGCAGGCCGCGCAGTGTTCCCAGAGGCTTCGCTTTATTTAGCCTTCCCCACGCGGCTCGGGAAGCGATCGGGGAAGTGCTTCCGATAGTAGCTGACAGCATGAATGACATCCTTGAAGCCAGTCTTTTGGGAGATTTCTGCGATGCTCGCGCCCTCCTTCCAGAGCTGTTCTAAAAGGGCGACTCTTTGGAACTGCTCCACCGTCCATTGGGCAGCACCGGCGGTTGGTTGGGTGCAGGAGATCGGCTTTCTTCGCATACTTCTGTGCGGGAAGCGATCCGGGAAGCGCTCCCGATAGTAGCCGACAGCATGAATGACATCCTTGAAGCCAGTCTTTTGGGAGATTTCTCCGATGCTCGCGCCCCCCTTCCAGAGTTGTTCTAAAAGGGCGACTTTATGGGGCGCCCCCATCTTTACTTGGGCGAGGTTGGCGGCTTCTTCAGTGCCGGGGACCCAGTTTGTTGGTAATTGTCTAAACGGGAAGCGATCCGGGAAG
>JAYVQK010000273.1:0-16760 GCA_043757005.1 Verrucomicrobiaceae bacterium | reverse complement strand
ATGCGCAGGCGAATCGCGGTGGCTCCTTTAAATTCCGTAGCGTTGATCACGTCGCCGGTATGGAGGGGGCGGGTAACCACGGTGTTGGAGCCAGCTCTGGTGGTGGTTTGCAGCGGGGGTTTTGTTTTACCAGTGCGGCTGTTGCTGTGGTTGATGCTGTTGCTATTTACGCCGTCGTTGAAGGGGACGGTGAGTTCTAGATTTACTTCGTAGGTGGGGTCGTCCCATTCGACTGTGTATTTACCGCCGGAGATGCCACTGGGGCGGAGGGTTACGGTCGCTTCGGTGGATGTGGAACTGGAGGAAACGGGGAGTAGGGGGAGCCAGGAGTCTTCCAAATCTTCGTCTTCAATGGCTTGGCCGCTGGGGTCGAGCCCGATCAACTCGGGGCCCATGACTAAGGAATAGGTGCCTTGTCCGTCACTGCGCTTGCTGGGGTCTATTTCCAAGACTGGCGTCTCGGTAGCACTAGGGCCAGCCTGCCAAGTGTGGGCGGCGATGACTCGTGTGGAATGAGATTCATTGATGCCGAGGGTAGCGGGATCATCGGCTTGGGCGGTGAATACTTCCCACCACGAAAACTGACGTGGGATGGAAGGGTTCGTTTTGATTCGGTATTCTGCTTTGTGTGCATAGTATTTCCCGTCACCTCCAAACAAGCTATCAGCCATGGCGAACGGCATGGTAATACGATCTGCCAACGGATGGAAGGACATCTCCGCAGGATAGGGAAGAAACTTGCTGTAGGCCTGAGCTGCTAGAGCTGCGGTGGTGAGGGGATTGCTCAGGGTCACCTCATAGTTCGTTTCATCTTGAATCACTCGGCCATCTATAGTCTCACTTACTGTGATGTTCCTCCAAACCTCGTGTGTGGCCGTCCGCTCGATAAGCTCCGCTTCGTTAGGGATGTAATTACGATAGTTGATGCTATTCGATATCAAGGCTTCGCCCCAAAGCCAACCGCCCAAATCTTGCCGATAGGTTCCTACAACATCGCCATAACTCTGCGTCGCATTAATGGTGGCCCCATCCTGATCTCTATTCGATGTAAGATCCATGTGATACCAGTCACTAGATGCGGTAAAGTGGACAGTGCCGTAAGTGACGCCATTCTGTGAAAGGAAGGGCTCAAGGTAAAGCGACGCACTCCCCGAACTGCTTCGCACGGAAAGGCTTCGCAGGAAGGGAACTTCATAGGAGGCGAAGGTCGGTTCGGAGAGCGCGTCGGGTGATGCGTCGTCGGGGCGGTGGAAGGCGGTGATGCGATATTGATAGCGTTGGCCGGCGAGGAGATTGGTCTCTGGCCAGGTGCGCGCTTGCGGGCCTAGGCGCGCGATTTCCGTCCAGTTTTTGCCGCTGATCTGGCGCGCAATGATAAACCCAGTGACCCACTGGGAATCCGTCTGCCAGCGCAATTCGATCCGGGTCCGATCGGGATCTTCGATCGCTGCCTCGACATCGGGGGCCACACTGGTGAACGGGGTCGGGGCGGTGGGATTTGGCGTCGTAGGATTTGGATCGGCACCATCTGGGATGCCATCTTGATCCGAGTCCGCGTTGTGTGGGTTGGTTCCGGCGAAGAATTCCGCCGCGTTGCTCAAGCCATCGCCATCGGCGTCTGCCCAGGCGTCGCTGGAAGTGCTCGGGTCGAGGCCGTTGGCTATTTCCCAGATGTCGGGCATCGTATCATGGTCAGAGTCCTCGGAATGGTCGCTGCTGGAGAGCTGGGATTCTTCCCACATGGTGAGGCCGTTGCCGTCCGCGTCCATCTGGCCGATGCAGCGTAGCCGGAAGTAAGTCTGCGTGGCAGCGCCTTGGGCTTGGTCCGGCTCAAGAACGCTGAGAAAGCTCTGTGGCAAGCCGTCGCCGAGATACTCTGGGCCGAGGGGGAGCCAAGTCTGTAGGTCGGAGCTGGTTTGGAGCTGGTAGCGCCTGCCGAGGGCTGTGGCAAAGTCTATGGCAAATCGCATGGGTTCGGACGGTGGGTGTGCTGGGGAGTCCATAATCCGGATGACTGGCTCCCGGAACCTGGAAAGGGCGTTCCGTGGGTCGGTCCCGAGGAGCGCCTCCTGAGCGTTTGTAAGACCATCTCCGTCGGGATCGGCGTCGGGGGACTTCTCGGGAAACTGGCCAAGGAAAGTGCCAACGTGGAACCCGAATGCTCGCTCCCATAGATCGGACATACCGTCGGAATCCTAATCTAAAATAGACCAGCCCGACGTCGGAAACCCGAGAAGGATGAATACCACGGCCAATATTTGGACAAGGCGTCCATTAAGAACGGGTCTGCGCGAAAAAGTCATCGCTGGAAAGTTGTGGAGCTAGATCGCTTTTGTAAACAAAAAAGGCCCCGCCGCTGAAGCTGTAAAGTGTGGCAGTTTTCTTTGAGGAGGCCATGCGTGGGTTGCGAAAAGGTGTTCTCGTCATCGCTAGGGCAAGGAGGCAGATAGATCGTAGGAGCGTCGTTGGGAAGGGTATGGAGGATTTTATCGGCAATCGAAGCTCGCTGGGGCTAGAGCGAAGGGGGCAGTGGTGTAATCAAAAGTGGCTTCACAGGACTTGCCAGACACTACCCGTATTTTGCAAAATCTGTGAACATTTCACGCCGGAAACTCGCCTTTTTTTAAAAATGGTATAAGCAACGCCCGCTTTCGCTATTGTCCCGACATGAAAATCGCACACACCGCCGCCGCCATCATCACACTCGCCGCAAGCGCCTTTGCTCAGGAGGCAAAGCTCCAATCCATCCCTCTCAAGGACATTGATGGGAAAGATACATCCCTCAAAGCCTTTGCCGGAAAAGCCATCCTCGCCGTGAACGTCGCCTCGCACTGCGGTAATACGCCGCAATATGCTGGGTTGGAGACGCTCTTTGCTAAATACAAAGCGCAGGGCCTCGTCGTCGTCGGCTTCCCCTGCAACGACTTCGGCGCGCAAGAGCCCGGGACCAATGCGGAAGTAAAAGAATTCTGCACCGCCAAATACAAAGTGACCTTCCCCATGATGGATAAACTCCACGTAAAAGGCGCAGAGCAGCACCCACTCTACGCCGCGCTCACCGGCCCGGGCGCAGCGTTCCCAGGCGATGTAAAATGGAACTTTGGTAAATTTCTCATCGGTCGCGACGGCAAAGTCCTCGCCCGCTTTGAGCCCAAGACGCAGCCGGATTCCGCCGAAGTGACCAAGGCCATCGAAGAAGCACTGGCCAAGAAATAGGGCATGACCGTCGCTGAAAAACAGCGCCAACTCGTAGCCCGGCTCGGCATCATCGAAGACCCACAAGAGCGCCTTGGCGCACTGCTTTCGCGCGCCAAAAAATGGCCGGCCCCGCCCGCCGAGCAACTCGTGGAGGCGAACCGCGTGCAAGGCTGCCAATCCCGCGTATGGGTCTCGCCCACCTTCACAGAAGGCGTCTGCCATTTCCCCATGGAGAGCGATGCCCCGATGGTAAAGGGCCTCGTCGCGCTGCTCTGCGAACTATACGACGGAGCCACCCCGCAAGACGTGGCCACAACAGAGCCCACGATATTCGATGCCCTAGGCTTCACTCGAATGGTCACCCCCACACGCCTAAACGGACTCGCAGAAGTGCGCGCACGGATTCGAGAATTCGCCGCCCGCGCTTCAAACAGCAGCGTCGGCTAATACCATCTCGTCTCGTTAATTTTTAAAATAGTATTAAAGCGAGAGGCTTTCTGGCTAGACCTTGATGGTTTGATATTAAAGTGCGGGACTTTAATGTTAAAGTGCTGAACTTTGATGTTAAAGTCTGAGACTTTAGTGCTGGAGTGCGGTGCTTTGGCGTTAAACCGTGAGACTGCCATGAGTTCCTGCTGTGCAAGCGCGCGATTCTGCAATGCTCTGGTGCCCGTCAATTATTCAACAAGTGATGACAAGGAGCGTTGCACTCCACCTCTGGACGCGCGTATCCACGGAGGATGAATTATTTTGATAAAAGCGAAGCGGGCTCGGGCGTGGTCACTCGGGTCGAGGTGAATGTGGCGGATACTTGGGATCTCTCGCCGCTCTACGCGACGCCGCTGGCGTGGCCGGAGGATTTTGCGCGGCTGGGGCGCGAGTATCCTGCATTTGCGGGCTTTCGCGGGCGGGTGGGGGAGTCGGCGGGCACGCTGCGGGAGGTGATGGAATGTGACCGCCACCTCAGCCAACTCATCGAGCGACTCTACCACTACGCGTCGCTGCGCGCGGCGGAAGATGCCAGCGACTCTGAGAACCTCGCCCGTGAATCGCAGCTCCAAAATCTCCTCACAAAGATCAGCGAAGCCGCGTCCTTTCTCTCGCCGGAAATCCAAGCGATCCCCGACGATACTTTCGCCACCTACCTCGCCGACCCCGCGCTCGCCGATTGGCGTTTGCGTTTGGAAAAAACACGACGCCTGAAAGCGCACACGCTCAGTGCTGCGGAGGAGCGCCTGCTCGCGCTCGGCCACAGCGCGATGACGGGGCACGACGAGACTTTCTCGCAGCTCACGAATGTGGATATGAAATTTGGCACGCTCGCCGATGAGGCCGGCGTGGAGCGCGCGCTCACGCAGAGCAGCTATTCGTCGTATCTGCAAAAGCGCGACCCCGAGCTGCGCAAGCGCGCTTTCCAGCAGTTCTACACGGAGTTCAGCGATCATAAATTCACGCTGGCCTCCACGCTCTCGAACTCGGTGAAGGCCGACGTCTTCCGCGCCCGCGCCCGCAATTACCCCAGCGCCCGCGAGGCCGCGCTCTTTCAAGACGACGTGCCGGTCGCGGTGTATGACAACCTCATCGCCAGCGTGCGCGCGAATCTCCCGCCGCTCTTCCGCTACTACGGCCTGCGCAAGCGCGTGCTAGGGCTCGCGGAGATTCATCAATACGACACCTACCTCCCCATCGTGGGGAAAGTGGAGAAGCACACGACCTTCGACGAAGCCTCCGCGCTCTGCCTCGCCGCGCTCCAGCCGCTCGGCGAAGAATACGTGAGCACTCTCCGCGCGGGCCTCTCCACCGCCCGCTGGTGCGACCGCTACGAGAACAAAGGCAAGCGCAGCGGAGCCTTCAGCAGCGGCAGCTACAGCGCGCCGCCGTATATTTTGATGAACTACAAAGAGGACGTTTTTTCCGATGTCTTCACGCTCGCCCACGAGGCCGGGCACTCCATGCACACTTGGCACTCGAACCGCGCGCAACGCTGGCAGGATGCCGATTACCCGATCTTCCTCGCGGAAGTCGCCAGCACTTTTAACGAAGAGCTGCTCACGCATCATCTGCTGGAAAACACGAGCGATCCTCGGATGCGCGCCTACCTCATCAATCGCCAACTCGACGACATCCGGGGCACCGTCTATCGCCAGACGATGTTCGCCGAGTTTGAGAAACTCACGCACGCCATGGAGGAAGCCGGTGAGCCCGTGACGCTCGATACGCTGCGCCAGACTTATCGCGGGCTGCTCACCGATTACTTCGGCCCGGACTTCACGATAGACACCGAGCTAGAGCTAGAGTGCCTGCGCATCCCGCATTTTTACTCCGCTTTCTACGTCTATAAATACGCCACCGGCCTCAGCGCCGCCGTCGCCCTCAGCCAGCAAGTGCTCGCGAGCGGTGACGCCACGCGCTACCTCGGCTTTCTCAGCAGCGGAGGGTCGAAATTTCCCATCCCCACGCTGCGAGCGGCAGGTGTGGATATGTCCACGCCAGCACCCGTGGAAGCCACGCTGCAACTCTTCGCCCGTCGCGTGGAGGAGCTGGAGCAAATCCTCGGGAAGCTGTGATGCAACACGTCTTAATCATCCACGAAGTCGCAGACTACCCCACTTGGAAGAAGGTCTTCGACGGCGCGGCGGACATTCGGAAAGAGGCGGGCGAACGGACGTATCAAGTCCTCATGTTTCAGAACCACCCCAACAAGATCGTCCACTTCTCAACGTGGACTTCGATTGAAGATGCGAAGAGGTTTTTCGAGTCCCCGAGACTCGTCCAAATCAGGGCAGAAGCAGGAGTCCAATCCCCCGAGTTTATCTACCTAGAGCAGCTCGAAGCAGGCACCCTCTGATTTTTCACTCGGCGCTCAAATTTCATCGCGTGCGAGCGTTCGGCTTTCTAGGCTACGCCGCTTCCGATGCCTGCGATTACAAACATTTCTACTTACCGATTTGCGCACCTCACCGAGCTGAAACCGCTCCGTGAGCGGCTGCTGGCGCTGTGCAAGGAGGCGGGGCTGCGGGGGACGATTTTGCTCAGCACGGAGGGGATCAATATGTTTGTCGCCGGAGCGCGGGCGAGTGTGGATGCGCTGGTGGCGGAGATCGAGCAGGTGCCGGGTCTGGCGGACTTGAGGCCGAAGGTTAGCGAGAGCGAGGAGCAGCCGTTCACGCGGATGCTCGTGCGGATTAAAAAGGAGATCATCGCGTTTGGCGTGGAGGGGATTGATCCCTCACAGCGGACTTCGCCAAAGCTGTCGGCGCGCACTTTGAAGCAATGGCTAGATGAGGGGCGCGCGGTGACGCTGCTGGATACGCGCAATGATTACGAGGTGCGGCTGGGGACTTTCAAGGGGGCGCTGGTGCCTGGGATCGATACGTTCCGGGAGTTCCCCGAAGCGGTGCGGCGGATGCCGGAAGCGATGAAGGAGCAGCCGATTGTGATGTTTTGCACGGGTGGCATCCGCTGCGAAAAGGCGGGGCCATTTATGGAGCGCGAGGGCTTTCGCAATATCTTCCAGCTCGATGGGGGCATCCTGAAATACTTCGAGGAGTGCGGGAGCGATCACTACGAGGGGGAGTGTTTCGTGTTCGATCATCGCGTGGGCGTGGACCCGAGTTTGCGGGAGACGACCACGGCGATTTGCTACGAGTGCCAGACGCCGCTGACGAATGAGGATCAGGCGGACGCACGCTTTGTGCCGGGCGAGTCGTGCCCGTATTGCTTTAAGACGACGGCGCAACAGATGGCGGAAGCCATCGTGAAACGCGAGGCGCGCATCCGTAAAATCGTGACGCCGCTGCCGGGCTGCGCGCCGTATGATAATCGCCGCCCGCTCAATGTGGGAGCGGCTTACGAAGGGAGCACGCTGATCGAGTGGCTCACGGGGATCTTCCCACACATGGGGCCGGCGGAGTGGCGAGAACGCTGCGCAAATGAGCGCGTGCGCGATGAAGCTGGGGAGCTGGCCACGCCCGAGCGGCGAGTGCGCGCGGGGGAGCGTTTCTTTCACCTCCTGCCGGGCACGGTGGAGCCGGAGGTGCGCGCGGACTTGCGCGTGCTGCACGAGGACACTGCGCTCGTGGTGCTGCACAAACCTGCGCCGCTGCCGATGCACCCGAGCGGGCGCTTCAATCGCAACACGCTCCAACACATCCTCGGAGAAGCCTACGCTCCGCAAAAGCTGCGCGCCGCGCATCGGCTGGATGCGAACACCACGGGCGTCGTCGTCTGCACGCGCTCTCGGCATTTCGCCACGCTGCTCCAGCCGCAGTTCACGCGGGGTGAGGTGGAAAAAATCTATCTCGTGCGAGTGGCGGGGCATCCGGCGGAGGATGCGTTCGCGTGCGATGCGGCGATCACCGATGAGCCCGGCGCGATGGGCACGCGCACGGTGGATGAGGAGGGGCAGGCGGCGCACACGGAGTTCCGCGTGCTGCGGCGCGATGGGGATGGCACGGCACTGCTAGAGGCCCGCCCGCTCACTGGCCGGACGAATCAAATCCGCGTGCATCTGTGGCAACTCGGCCTGCCCGTGTGTGGCGACCCCGCTTATTTGCTGCCTCGCCAGCTTGGCACCACGCAGACGCTCGCGCTCGCCGCGCCGCCACTGTGCTTGCACGCATGGCGCATCACCTTCACGCATCCGCTAACGAAAGAGCGCGTCACTTTCACCGCTGAACCGCCTGCTTGGGCGCTGTAAATCATGTCGCACTCACTCTTCGCCGCACTGCTCTGCCTCGCCACACCTGCTCTCGCTGCTGGTTTTTCCAAAGGCGATACGGTGAAGCTCGCGCATCGCGAGATGATCCAAGTGAACGGCAAGAATCTCCTGCAAGCACCGAAGGGAATGGAGTTCACTGTGCTCGGTGGGCTCGGCGCGGCGGTGACGGTCGAGTTTTACAAAGACGACAGCACGCTCACTCCCGCGACGCTCCCCGCCGAGGCGCTGGAGGCCGGACCGCGCGATGTGTGGGGCGATGTGCTGCGTGGCGTGGAGGCGTTTCGCGATCAGCGTTTCGATGAAAGTAAGCGCACCCTCGCGCGGCCTTTCGATGACGCTGCGGCAAAGCCCATCGCTGCCGCACTCGCTACACGCATCGCCGGTGCGCTCGCTGCGGCGGGCGCGGCTCGCAGCTCGGATGCGGCGCACGCGCCCGTGGCAAAGCAGGCATTTGCCACGACGCTGCAAGGGCTGCGCGACACGGCGGAGCAGCTCGTGAAGCTGAACCACAGCAGCCTCGCCGTCGCCCTTGATGAAGGCGCGGAGCGGCTTGCGGCGCTCGTCCCCGGCACCATCGTCCCGCCCGCAAAGATCGCCCGCGACGACCTCGCCAAGCGCGTGGCCATCTCAAATCGCGCCGTTTTGCTGGGCCGCCAAGCCCTCGGATTGCACCGCCTCGTGGAAGCCGCCAAGCAAGTCGAAGCGGGGCTCGCTGCCGAGCCGACGCGCGCTGAGTTGATCGCGCTCCAGCCCCGCATCCGCAAGGGGCGCGAGGATGCGGACGATTGCTTCAAGGACGCCGATAAGCTCCGCACGCGCGGGCACCAAGGAGTGATCCATGCGCTGTCTTCGCTCGACGATGGGCTTCGTCTTTGCGCCGATCATCCGCAGCTTCTTGCTTTGAAAAAGGAGATGCAGGCGGCGTTCGAGGAGCGCACTGCACCGCCCGTCACACCCGCTTTTCTCGCCGCTGCAAAGCCGCGACTTGGCAAGGATGCGCTGGACGAGGCGCGCACGCTTTACACCGAGCACTGCACGGAGTGTCACGACTTGGAGATGCTCGATTCCCGCTCCATCCCTGCGTGGGAAAAGACCGTCGCCGGGATGTCCCGCCGCGCCAGCCTCAGCGGCGCGCAACAAGCCTCCATCCTCGAATACCTCACCGCCGCGCAGAAGGCGATGGAGTCGGGGAAAGCGGACTAATTTTATATGTCATCACCAACTGAACATCCCCGCGACCCGCTGCACGGCGTGACGCTGGAGACCATCGTCACTAAACTCATGGAGGCGCACGGCTGGGAAGAGCTGTGGCGGCGGGTGCCGGTGCGCTGTTTTGAAATCAACCCGAGTGTGAAATCCAGCCTCACTTTTCTGCGCAAGACGGAGTGGGCGCGCGTGCGGATCCAAGGCTGGTATGCACACGAGGTGCGGCAGGGGATGCACGGCGTCGTCGCGCCCGTGAAGCGTGTAGTGGTGCGGCGCACGCCGCCTACAGTATTGCCCGAATGTCCACCAACCGAAGCCCCGGCTGGAGATAGCTGATGCGGCCCATGGGGGATTCCCACAGCACTTGGCCGCGTTCATTCAGCGTCCTGTAGAGCTGCTGCGCGGCGGCGGCTTTGCTGTCTTCTTTGATCGTGCGCGAGCCATTCATGTAGCGCCCGTAGGTGCGGGTGCAGAGGGCGACGTGGGTGACGCCCATGGCTTTCAGCGCGGCGAGATCGCCGAGGTCGGCGACTTCTTTTTCGCCGATGACGCGCTGTGGCAATGGTGTGCGACCTGCGTGTTTGGCGGGCATCCGCACGGGCTCGGGGAGGTTCACGGCCTCGTCTTGCGCGATCACAGCGTCGGCGGGGAGATGCGCGGCGATCCATTGCTGGAGCTGTTCGCGGTCATCGGTGGCGAATCCACGCCACGACTCGGCAAGCGCGCGCGACTGCATCCCCACGGTGAAGAGGACTAGCGCGGTGGCGACACATTTCCCCCACTCTCGCCGGGACTCACGCGCCCACACCATCGCCCCCGCTACAGCGAAATAGCTGAGTGCCGTAGCGATGGGCAGGTAGTAGCGCGGGGCGGTCTTGGGGGTGAAAGTGAAGACCAGTAGGAAGGCGAGCGATGTCCCTGCGAGCAGCCATTCGGCGGCGGAGACGCGGCGCACATTGCGCGCAGCCCATAGCAGCCACAGGCCGGCGAGCAGGGGCGCACACCAGCCGCCATTCTCGGCCTGCACGCGGAGGTAGTAGGCGTGCGGCACGGCGCGCACGACTTCGTCGTTACCGTAGGCTTTGTGCATCTCCTCGCCGATGCTGTGCCAGAGCATACTCGGGGATTTAAAGACCCAGTAATTCAGCGCCAGCCACACGAGCAGGAACGTGCCGAGGAAGCGCAACACGCGCGCGCGCCGTGGGCCGAGGGGCGATGCCACCGCTGGCACCCACACAGCGATGAGCACGAGTGGGAGCAGCGCAAAGCCGACGAATTTCCCCGCCGCCGCCGCCGCCGTGGCCACTGCCAGCCAGCGCATCCGCGCCGAGTCTGGAGTGCGCTGAAAGGCGTGCAGCGCGAGCGCCGTCAGGGCGATGCCTGCGGCAAAATACGGGTCTTCTTTTAAGTAATGCGCCAGCTCGAAGAGCAGAGAATTCGACAGCGCAAGCACACCCACCAGCCAGCCCGCGAGCAAGCCGTAGTGCTGCGCGGCGAGCAGCGCCAGCGCGGCGGCGGTGAGGGCTGCAAACGCCGCCGTGACCCAGCGCCCGACTTGCACGACGGCTTGCTGATTCTTCCGCGCATCGCCCCACAGCACCGCTCGGCGGGCGAGATCCACGGTGGTGAGCATGAGCATGGGGTGATGGAAATTGCGCTTGTTCTTCACGAGCTGATCCACCTTCCCGAATTCATCCGGGTGGTAGTAATACTCGAAGTCATTGTGCCGCGTAAAAAGCGCGAGACCGATGGCGAAAATACAAAGCAAGAGTGTGAATGTGGAGCCGCGAGTGAGCACACGCCTTGTGTGCCGCGCGCCGGGCGAGTCGGCAAGGAGACTCATGCCATTTCACATCTAAAAGTGACCACGCCCCGCCGCCTGCACCGCGCGGGCTAGCTGATGAGCAAGAGCCGTGGCGGCTGGCCGGGCACGGGGTCCGGGGCGCGGTGGATGCAGGGCGGCACGGGGCTGCCAGGGTATGCCAGCGCGATGCGCCAAAGATTGCCGAGGCCAAAAAGAAACGGCTGCGCGTGCGGCAGCGGCGCGTAGTGCAAGTCGTAGCAGTGGTCGCCCAGATGCTCGCAGAAATCCGCATCGTCCTCGCCGCCAAACAGCCGCAGCAGCTCCGCCCGCGTCTCCGCGATGTCCACGCGCCGCACCGCCTCCTCATTCCGCAGCCCCTCACTCGGTGCGCCGAAGTAAGTGCACAAATACGTGTCGGCCTCCACCGTCGCGCTATCCGCGTGAAAGGAGCACACATCCGTGCGCAGCGGCTCCGGCTCATCATTCGGCAAGTAGCCATTCACACAATCCAGCACCGGCGCGAGCCCGTGCTCCCGCAACATCCGCTGATCCGCCAGCAACACCGCCACCGCCGCCCGCCCCGCCGCACTCAGCGGCATCTCGTGCAGCTCCGCCTCCTCCAGCGTAGTGATCCCCTGCCCCACTTGCAGATGCGCCACGACCTCCGCAAAGTCCCCCACCAGCTCCCGCTCCCAGCACAGCGCATTCACGCCATCGGCGAAAGGCGTCGCCAAGAGTGCTTCAAAGCTCTTCACCCGTCGGATGCGAGCATAGCCAGTTGGCAGCGTGAAAGGAGTCATACGTATTTTAAAAAATGCACCGCTCCCATACCCGCCACCAGCCCGAGCCCGCAACCCCGAATCCCCACCCACCCAAATCGTCCTCACAACCCCGCCCCTCCGCCGCGCAAGCGCGAAAGCCCAGCCCACTTATTAGCCTACGCCGCCGGACCACTCGCACGGGGCCAGCCCGCGCTGGGCTCGCACTTTACTCCAGGGCTCGGTGGTGCCGACGTCGGTGGGGTCGGGGGCGGCGGCTTGCTCCTCGGGTAACTTGGCGGGGGAGAGGATGGCTAGGAAGACGAGGGGCTCTTTGTGCGGGTTGTAGGTGCCGTGGATGGTGCCGGCGGGGATGTGTGCCATTTCTCCGGCGCTGAGGATGCGGTAGTCGTCGCCAACCCACTGCTCGGCGCGACCGTAGATGACGTAGATGATCTCTTCGCGGTGGGGGTGGAAGTGGAAGGGGTGGCAGTGTCCGGGGGCCATATTCGCGCGGACGAGGAGGAGCTTTTCGGCGTCCACGAGGTCGGGGCGGCAGAGCCACTCGTTATTCGTCCAATCGTTCGTCTCGCAGGCGGTGTCGGCGATTTGTGTGAAGCGGCGGTCTTTCGCGTCCATTGCGATTATTTGGTCTTTTTGGCGTTGGCGTTGGCGGCTTTGGCAAACTTTTTTGCCGCAGGGGCCTTGAGGCTTTTGAACTCGCGGGTGAGCGAGGTGAGCGAGGCCTCAATGCCCATGCGCTCCAGCGAGGTTGCGCCGACGAAGCCGACGGCGTCCGTAGCGTTCATCACTTTCGCGGCATCGGCTGGGGTATTGATGGGGCCGCCGTGGCAGAGGAAGAAGATGTCCTTCCTCACGGTGTTCGCGGCATCAATGATCTCTTGCGTGCGCTTGATGGTGAAGTCCCAGCTTTTCACCGCGCTCTTTACCCCGATGCTGCCGCCGACGGTGGTGCCGACGTGGGCGATGATGGCGTCGGCTCCGGCCTTTGCCATCTCGATGGCTTCCTCGGGCGAGCCGACATAGACGACGCTGAAAAGATCCATCCGCCGCGCGAGGGCGACCATCTCGTATTCCTTTTTCACGCTCATGCCGGTCTCCTCCAGCACGCCACGGAAATGGCCATCAATGATCGTGTGTGTGGGGAAATTATTCACGCCGCTGAAGCCCATCTCTTTCACCCGACCGAGCCAATGCCACATGCGGCGGCGAGGATCGGTGGCGTGGACGCCGCAGATCACGGGGCACTCTTCCACGACGGGGAGGACTTCGTATTCGCCGATCTCCATGGCGATGGCGTTGGCATCGCCATAGGCCATCATGCCCGCTGTGGAGCCGTGGCCCATCATGCGGAAGCGCCCGCTATTATAGATGATGATGAGATCGGCTCCGCCCTTCTCGATGAACTTCGCCGAGATGCCCGTGCCCGCGCCGCCCGCGATGATGGCGTTGCCCGTCTTGATCGTGGCCATAAGGCGCTCGCGCACTTCGTTACGGGTGTAGGGGTTTCCTTTTCCGGTCCAAGGATTTGGCATGGTAGTAGTAAGTGTGGTGGTTTCTTAAAGTGAGCGCGCAAGCTAGAGAGCGCGGCTCGGAAAGGGAAGCGGGCAGATGCACGAACCGCTATCGGTAATGCACGCGCGATCTCGCTCGCAGAGTCCCCACGCGTGCCATACAGAATCCCACGGCCCCGCCTTTTTCCAAATGTCGCTCACGCTCCACACCAGCAATCGCCTAGAGTCTCTCGCCGCCGCGCTCGCCGCTACGCTGGGTGCGCACCCGCTGCCGCCGTTCACCAGCGAGCGCGTGGTCGTGCAGAGTCTCGGCCTCGGTCGTTGGCTCAGCTTCCAGCTCGCCGAGCGCCTTGGCGTGGCGATGAATGTGGCGTTCCCTTTCCCCGCCGGGCTCGTGGAAGACGCCTTTAGCACGCTGCTCCCCGCTACTCCGCCCGCCCCGCGTTTCCGCCGCGAAGTGCTGCCGTGGCGCATCCACGCAGTCTTGCCGGGCTTGCTCGCGCAGGAAAATTTCGCCGATCTCGCCCGCTACGCCAGCACCGACGCCCGCAAGCTCTGGCAGCTCGCCGCCCAGCTCGCCGCCGTCTTTGATCGCTACATGGCCTACCGCCCCGAGCTGCTCCGCCGCTGGGATGCAGGGAAAGTGGACGCGGGCGAGGAATGGCAGGCCCAGCTCTGGCGCAGCATCGCCGAGCGCGCGCCGCATCCCGCCGCCCTCGCGGATGCGCTGCAAAAGAGCACGGAGCCAGCGTTTGCGGAGAAATTCCCGCGCCTCTGCATCTTCGGCATTAGCACGCTGCCGCCCTTCTACCTCGCCCTCCTCGGACACCTCGCCACGCTCACCGAGGTGCATCTTTTCCTCCTCGCCCCCACGCAAGAATACTGGGGCGACGTGCGGGGTGAAAAAGAGCAAGCGCGCTACCGCCGCTGGCAGGCCAAGCGCGGAAGCCGCTCCCAGCCTGCGTTCGAACAAGGTCACCCGCTGCTCGCCTCGTTGGGGAAAATCGGGCGAGAGTTCCACGAAGCATTGCTCGACCTCACGCCCACCGCCGAGCACGAGCACTTCACCACGCCGAATGTGAGCACGCTGCTCGGCGCGCTGCAACGCGACATCCTCACACTGAGTGAGCCGAGGCGCACAACAGATGGGGACGCTTTTGAACTCTTAACTCTTAACTCTGAACTCCGAACCTCGAACGAATCTGCTGCGGCGGATGCAACGCCGTTCGAAGTTCAGAGTTCAGAGTTCAGAGTTCAGAGTTCAGACACCACGATCCAACTCCACGATTGCCATTCCCCCCTCCGCGAACTGGAGGTGCTGCACGATCAACTCCTCTCCCTTTTCGACCACGACCCTACGCTCACTCCCCGCGACGTGCTCGTAGCCGTGCCGGACATCGCCGCCTACGCGCCCTTTGTGGAAGCCGTTTTCGGAGCGCCCGAGTGCGACGCGCACCGCTTCCCTTACTCCATCGCCGATCATTCCGCGCGCGCGGAAAATCACGTCGCCGACGCCTTCCTCCGCATCCTCGATTGCGTCGGCAGCCGCTTCCCCGCGAGCGCCGTCATGACCTTGCTCGACTGCCCCGCGATCCGCGAACGCTTCGATCTCAGCGAGGCAGAAGTCGCTCTCTGCCGCGAGTGGACTGCGCGCAGCGGCATCCGCTGGGGTGTGGATGAGGAGCACCGCGCCAAGCTCGGACTCCCGCCCGTGCGGGAAAATACATGGCGCTTCGGTCTGGATCGCCTGCTGCTCGGAGCCGCGATGGCAGGCGACGGCGAGCAACTCCACAGCGGCATCCTCCCGGATGAAGGCGTCGAAGGCTCACTGGCGCTCACGCTCGGAGTATTCGCCGATTTCTGCACCCAGCTTTTCACCACGAGCGAGAGGTTCAGCACCGCGCACTTCAGCGTCGCCGAATGGGCCGAGACTCTGCGCGAAACGCTCACCGCTTTTTGCGCCAGCGAAGACGACTTTGCCGACGACTGGCGTGCAGTTTCCTCGCAACTCCACGCCCTCGCGGAAAACGCCGCACTCGCCGAGCATCAAGCACCCGTGCCCTTCTCCATCGTCCACGCGCATCTCACCGCCGCCCTCGCCGAGCCTGCACGCGGCGGCTCCTTCCTACGCGGCGGCGTCACCTTTTGCTCGCTGAAGCCCATGCGCGCCATCCCACACCGCATCGTCGCCATGCTGGGCCTCGGCGACGGCGCTTTCCCCCGCACCACGCGCCCACCCGCATTCGACCTCGCCGCCGCCAGCCCGCGTCCCGGCGACCGCACACTCCGCGATGATGATCGCTATCTCTTCCTCGAAGCGATCCTCAGCGCCCGCGACACGCTCTACATCAGCCACTGCGGCCAGTCCGCCCGTGACAACAGCGCCAGCCCGCCCAGCGTTCTCGTGTGCGAATTACTCGACGTGCTGGAGCGCAGCTACAGTGGCGAGAGCGGCCCGCTGCGCGAGCAACTCACCACGCGCCACCGCCTCCACGCCTTCAGCGCCGACTACTTCACCGGCGACCCTCGCCGCATTTCTTACTCCGCAGAAAATGCCATCGCCGCCCGCATCGCCGCCACCGCCCGCCACACTGCGACCGCCTTTGCCAGCGTGTTGCCAGTGGGGGAAGTGGAAAGCGAACTGAGCCTGCGCCGCCTCACCGATTGCCTGCTCCACCCCGCAAAGTTTTTTGCCCGCGAGCGCCTCGGCCTCAGCCTCCCCAGCGAAGTCACCACGCTCGAAGACACCGAGGCTTTCACCCTCGGTAGCTTGGAGAAATACGCGCTCAAAGACGAACTCTCCCGCTCCAATTCCACGAACTCTCTCGCCCTCGCCCGAGCCGGCGGCATTCTCCCGAGCGGCTTTGCGGGCGATAGCGACTTCGCCGAGGCCGAGCTCGTCGCCCGCCATCTCGCCAAGCAAGTAGCCCGCTTCGCTCCCGGCGAAATGCTAGAGCCCGCCAACGTCTCGCTCGTCATCGGCGAGTGGAAACTCAGCGGCACCCTCGCCCCACTCGTCGCCAGCGCGCTCATCCAACAACGCCCCGCGAAGCTCAAAGCCAAAGACCTCCTCCGCGCATGGCTGAATCACCTCCTCCTCTGCGCCACCACGCCAGCCGCCGCCCCCCTCCGCACCGTGCTCATCGCCGAAGACGCCGCCTTTGCATTTGCCAAGCTCCCCGCAGACGCCGCCACCGCCGAACTCACCGCGCTCCTCGCCCTCTACGAACAAGCCCACCGCGAGCCGCTCCGCTTTTTTCCACAGACTTCGCTGACTTTCGCCGAGCGCGAAATCGCCAAGCCAGCAGCCGATAAAAACGCCGACTCCGCCGCTGCCATTTGGCATGGCAGCGACTTCGGCGGGCGCGGCGAATGTGAGGACGAATGGAACACCCTCATCTGGCGCAACACACCCGCCCCGCTCGACGAAGACTGGCGCGCACTCGCGCTCGCCATCTACTGCCCACTCCTCGCCGCCCGCGAAGAACTCGGCGTTAAAGCACCAAAGCCCGCCAAGAAATGAGCCAGCCCTTTTCCAC
>JAYVQK010000272.1:0-16849 GCA_043757005.1 Verrucomicrobiaceae bacterium | reverse complement strand
CGCTGCGAACGCGACGGATGCTGTCACCACGAGCCCCGCGATCACTTACTCGCAGGGAAGCGGCACCGTCTTCCCGCTCGGCGCGACGACCGTGACGATCACCGCCAAAGACGCCGCGAATAACACCACCACCGCCACCTTCACCGTGACCGTGCGCGACACCACTGCGCCGCTCATCGCGGCTCATGCAAACGTCGTCGCTGAGGCCACCAGCGCAGCGGGCGCAATCGTGAGCTACGCCGCCGTGAGCGCCACGGATGCGGTCACTGCAAATCCCTCAATTACCTATTCGCAGGGAAGCGGCACCGTCTTCCCGCTCGGCATCACCATCGTCACCATTTCTGCAAAGGACGCCGCGAATAACACCTCCATCGCGACTTTCACCGTGACCGTGCACGACACCACCGCGCCCGTCGTTGCTGCGCACATCTCCCTCTTTGCCGAGGCCGCCAGTGCGGCGGGGGCCATTGTGAATTACACTGCCGCCAGCGCCACCGATGCCGTCACCGCCAGCCCTGTCATCAGCTACTCGCAGGATACCGGCACGCTCTTCCCCCTCGGCACGACGAGCGTCATCATCGCCGCCGAAGACGCTGCGAATAATGTCGGCTCCGCGACCTTCACGATCACCGTGCAAGACACCACCGCGCCCCTCATCGCCGCGCACGCCAGCGTCATCACCGAGGCCACCAGCGCAGCGGGCGCAGTCGTGAGCTACACCGCCGCTACCGCGTCGGATGCTGTGGCAGCCAGCCCCGCCATCACTTACTCGCAGAATAGCGGCACGCTCTTCCCGCTTGGCGCGACGACTGTGACGATCACCGCGAAGGACGCTTTCACCAACACCGCCACCGCGACCTTCACCATCACCGTGCGCGACACCACAGCGCCCGTCTTGACCATCCCGCTGAATCAACTCGCCGAGGCCACCAGCCCCGCTGGCGCGAGTGTGACTTACGGCACTGCGCGCGCGACCGACATCGTCACCGCGAGCCCCGTCATCTCCTATTCTAAAAACAGCGGCACCACTTTTCCCATCGCCATCACAGGCGTCCTTGTCACCGCCACGGATGGCGCGGGGAGGCAGACAAGCGGCACTTTCTACGTCACCGTGCGCGATACCACTGCACCCGTGCTCACCGTGCCTGCCGATGTCTCCGTGGGCACTCCCGACCCGCTCGGCACCGTCGTCACCTTCCCCCCCGCGACGGCCACGGATGCAGCGACAGTGAGCCCCGGCATCACCTACTCGCAGGCCAGCGGCACGCATTTCCCCATCGGCACCAGCACCGTCAGCGTCACCGCAAAAGACGCTGCGAACAACACGACCACCGCCACCTTTGCTGTAAAAGTCATCCTCACTTCCGTGCAGACCGCCGCCCTCGCCACAGCGGGCGCGCCTGTGCCCGGCGCGGGCGTGGATGCTCGCATCGCAGCGGGGGCCGTGTGGACCAGCTTCGGCCCACCTGCCGTGAATGACGCCGCGCAAATCGCCTTCCTCGGCAAATGGCTCGCGGCCAAAACTACCACTGCTCCAGCGCAAAAAGGCGCAGGCATCTTCCTCGGCACCACCCTCGTCGCCGCCGCCACGGAGAGCGTCCCCGGCCTCAATGGCGCAGCGTTTCAGAGCTTCCGAGACCCACTCATCGCCCCGGATGGCAGCGTCGCATTTACCGCCACCACCGCCAGCGGCACACTCCTCATGAGCACCGCAGGCGGCACCCTTACTGTCGTCGCCCGCACCGGGGATTCACTCGCCAGCGCGGGCGGCGCGAAGTGGGCGCGCTTCACCGGGATGTGGGCCGACACACGCGGCGTCGCCTTTACCGCACTGCTCGCAGCGGGCACGGGCGTGCCAAAAGTGAAGCCCTCCGACGACCAAGTTTTTTGCACATGGGAGCCCGCCAGCGGCACCCGCATCCTCCTCCGCGAAGGAGCCACCATCGGCCTCCGCAGACTCGCGCGCTTCACCACCTTTGCACCCGGCCTCGGCAGCCCCGGCCAAGGCCGCGGCTGGGCACAGGCAGATGCCAGCGGCTTCCGTATTGGCGCGCTCGGCTACTTTACGGATGGCACCCAGAGCATCCTCCGCGTGGATAGCACCGGCACCGTGGAGACCCTCTGCCAGAGCGGCGCGAGCGGCCCCGGCCTCCCCACTACGGGCGGCATTTTTAAAAGCTACAGCTTCCCTGCTTTTGCCAGCGGCATGAGCGCACCCGCCTTCCTCGGCACCCTCGTCGGAGGCGGCAAAGCCATTTACCAACTCGATGAAACCACCGGCACCTGCGACGCCCTCGCCGCCGTGGGAGCACCCGTGCCCGCGCCCACTGCCGCCATCTTTTCCACCCTCGGCGACCCCGTGCTTTCGCAAGACGGCGCGACCGTGGCCTTCCTCGCGAAGATCAAAGACAGCGGCATCCCCGCCGCCACCACCAGCACCCTCTGGTGGCAGCTCGACAGCGGCACCCTCGCCCTCCTCGCCCGCACCGGCACACAGCCCGCTGAAGTCCCCACCGGCGCACGTTGGAAGACATTCACCACCCTCGCCATGAGCACCAGCACCAGCGGGCGAGGCCGCCCGCTTTTCATCGGCACGATGCTCGCGGGAAAAGGCGGAGTCACCGCCGCCACCGACATCGCCGTGTGGAGCGTGGATACCCCCGGTGCCCTGCGCCGCGCCTTCCGCGAAGGCGACACGATCGCTGGCAAAACCTTGAAGAACTTCCGTGTGCTAAAAGCCACCGTCGGCACCCCCGGCATCACCCGCAGCGTGAACAACACCCAAACCATCGCCTGGCTCGCCACCTACACCGACGGCACCACCGGCATCGTGCAGACACAAGTGCCGTAGGGCGGGCAGGGTTGATGGTTGATGGGCGCAAGCGCGGTTATACCAACTCAAGTTGATAAACAGACAGGGAGTGGTGCTTCATTTTCTCTATGGGAACTTCGAACTCTGAACTTCGAACTCTGAACTTTGAAGTTCGTAGAGACCCCTAAAGTGCCACTTGCGCCAGCGGGGGGCTGGCGCTTACATCCTCGGCCTGTGCAAGCGACGATCCTTATTGTTGATGATGAAAAGCATACTCGGGAGGGGCTTCGCGCCTCGCTGGAGGATGCGTTCGATGTGTATATCGCGGCGGACATTTCGCAGGCGATGAACGTGCTGGAAAATGAGCACGTGGACCTCGTGCTCACGGATCTGCGGCTGGGCGGGGAGGATGGGATGGCTCTGATGGACAAGGCGCTGGCGAGGCCGCACCCGCCGGTGGTGGTGGTGATGACGGCTTATGGCGGGGTGGACGCGGCGGTGGAGGCAATGCGGCGAGGGGCGTATGATTTTGTGACGAAGCCGCTGAACATTGATCGCGTGGAGATGCTGATAAAAAGGGCGTTGCGCACGAAGCACGTGGAGAAGGAGGTGGTGGAGCTAAAGCAGAAGGTGGAGAAACGGTTCGGGCTGGAGCGGCTGATCGGGCACTCGCTGGTGATGGATGAGATTTTCGAGACGGTGAAGCAGGTCGCGCCGTCGCGTGCGACGGTGCTCATCACGGGGGAAAGCGGGACGGGCAAAGAGTTGGTGGCGCAGGCGATCCACGGGCTGAGTGGGCGGGGGAAGGATAAATTTGTGGCCGTCCACATGGCGGCCTTTTCGGCGCAGCTCTTGGAGAGCGAGCTATTCGGGCATGAAAAGGGGGCGTTCACCGGGGCGAGTGAGCGGCGGGTGGGGCGCTTTGAGCAGGCCAATGGCGGGACGCTCTTCCTGGATGAAATCGGCGAGATTGATAAGAACACGCAGGTGAAGCTGCTGCGCGTGCTGGGCGAGGAGCGGACGTTTGAGCGCGTGGGCGGAAATGTGCCGATCAAAGTGGACGTGCGGCTGGTGGCGGCGACGAATCGCGACCTCGAAAAGATGGTCGCAGCAGGGGAGTTCCGGGATGATCTTTTCTTCCGATTGAGCGTGGTGCGCATCCACATGCCGCCGCTGCGCGAGAGGCCGGAGGATGTGGCGATGATCGTGGCGCATTTCCTCAAAGTAGCCGCCGAGGAGAATGGCAAACCGTTGCGCACGCTGGAGCCGGATGGGCTCGCGGCGCTGGAGCGTTACCCGTGGCCGGGCAATGTGCGAGAGCTGCGCGCGGCCATTGAGCGGGCGGTGGTGATGGCGAGCGGGCCGCAGATTTTACTGCGCGATTTGCCGCCGACCGTGCGCGATACCAAGCCCTCGGGCGCGAGTGGGATCGCGCTATCTAAGAGTGCGGGGCATTTGAACTTGCAGGATACCGAGCAACGCATGATCGTCCGCGCCCTCGATGAAACGGGGGGGAATGTAACGAAGGCCGCGCTAAAGCTCGGCATCAGCCGCAGGACCCTGCATCGGCGGCTCAAAGAGCTACGCGTCGAAATACCAACACCTTCTCATGGCCTCTGAAGATAAAGCACAAGCATTCGTCCACGAACTCGAACACGGGAGGGGGCGCTGGTGGGTGACGTTCCTCCTCATCGTCGCCATCGCGGCGTATCAGATGATGACGCAGCTCTTCATCAACCCGCTCAACAAGCAGGGCAACGCCGTGCCAAACTTCCGTGGCTTGGACCACGCGAAAGGCATGGAACAAGCCGTGATCTCCCGCGAACTCGTGCGCGGGCACGGCTTCTCCACGCTCGTCATCAAGCCCGCCGCCATCGCCCTCGTAGAGCAAAAGCTCCACAGCGAAGCAGCCTTTAGCGACTTCCTAAAAAGCGACGGCCCCACTGGCGGCAACATCCCCGATTACTTCCACTCGCCGCTGAATCCCTGGCTAAACTCCCTCGCACTGCGCGCCGCCGTCTTTGGCAATGAGCGGCTAAAAGTCCGCACCGATGAGAAAGGCGCGGTGGACTTCTGGGCTTCGCAAAAGGGCGACTACTATCACCCCGCCGACCTTATGATCTCGGCGCTGAGTCTGCTCTTTTTCTTCGCCTCCGTGGTGATGACTTTCCTCACCGCCCGTCGGCTCTTTGATGACCGCCTCGCCACGCTCGTCGTGCTGCTGCTGCTGCTGTGCAATCGCTTCTGGGAATTCTCCGCCACCGGCCTGCCACAACTGCTGATGCTCTTCCTTTTCAGCGTCGCCACGCATCTTTTCCTCAAAGCCCTCGAAGCTCGCGAAGGCACCCGCCCCGTGTGGCCGTGGCTCTCCGGCGCTGGCCTGTGCTTTGGCCTGCTCGCGATCTCGCACCCGCTCGGCGTCTTCCTTTTCATCGGCGCAGCCATCTACACCACCATCGCCTTTCGCCCGTATGGACTGTGGGCGGGAGTCATGGCGCTCATCGTCATGCTCTGCATCGTGCCGTGGGGATTTCATAATCAAAAAGTCTGCGGCGACTTCTGGGGGCTCGGCGTAAAGGCGCGCGCCTTCCAACTGCGCGGCACGGAGTCACAGATCATGCGCACGCTGACCAAGACCGACGACACCATCGAGCCCACGAACTTCCTCGTCAAAATCCAAGGCCAGATGCTTGCCCAGCTCGATGGCCTCTACAAACACCTCGGCAAGATCGTCCCCGCTCCCTTCTTCTTCATCGCGCTGCTGCATTTCTTTCGGCGGAGTGAAGCGCGGAGCCTGCGTTGGGGCATCTTCTGTATGTGGCTCTTTGCCGTGCTGGGCATGGCCCTCTACGGCTTTAGCGACTACGACCTTCTCGCCGAGCTCCAGTCAAACGATCTGCATCTTCTTTTCATCCCCATGATGACCACCTACGGCCTCGCCTTCATCCTTGTGCTCTGGAGCCGAGTGGAGACGCAGGGCCGCGAAGTGAGCCGCATCCCGATGCTCAATAACGGCTTCCAGACGCTCCTCGTCGTGAGTAGCTCGATCTCCCTCTTGGCCACCTACACCAGCCCGCCGAGACTGCCGGTCAATTTCCCACCCTACTTCCCGCCCGTCATCCGCAGCATCGGCGAATGGTATACCGAGCGCGACATCATCTGCTCCGATATGCCTTGGGCCGTCGCGTGGTATGGCGACCGCAAAAGCCTCTGGCTCCCCTACACACTGCCCGATTTCACCGAGCTAAATGAGTTCCGCTTCAATGGCCACATTAACGGCCTCTTGCTCACCCCCGTCACCGGCTTCCGCGGGCTCCTGAGCGAAGTGGGCATCGGCGAATTCCGCGAATGGGCCAGCTTCATCATGCGCGATCCGCGCGTGCGCAGCGGCTTCCCACTCTCCGTGCCGAGAGCCTTCTCCATCGCCAACGGCAGCCACTACATCCTCTACGCCGACAAGGATCGGTGGACTGAGCGGCAGTAGGGATTCCCAATACAGACGCGCGCCAAAGTTGCCGCTTGGTAGCGACAGGGATGATTGAGATTGCGCCACGTTGGCGCGGGCAAGATGCGGCGGTCTCTGAACAAATGAAGGGTATGCTATCTGCGCTGTGCTCGCGCACACTTACGCTATGAGACTTGACCGCTTTACCCAAAAACTTCAGGAAGCCGTGCAGGCGGCGCAAGCCCTCGCCACGGATCGGCAGCATACGGAATTCGACAACGAGCACTTGTTGCTCGTGCTGCTCGACCAGTCCGAGGGGCTCACTCGCCCGCTGCTAGAAAAGCTCGAGGTGGACATCGCGAGCCTCCGCCAGACGCTCGACGCCTCGCTGGCGAAGCGCGCGCAGGCACACGGCCTCACGGCGCAGACGGGGTGTGCAGCGGAATTGATGGCCATTCTCCGCGCAGCGGAAAAAGAGATGACTGCGCTCAAGGACGAATATGTGAGCGTGGAGCATTACCTCCTCGCGCTTGCGGACAGCGGCGTGACTTGCGGCAAGACGCTCAAAGCCACGGGCCTCACGCGCGCCAAACTCATGCAGGCGCTCCAGCAGGTGCGCGGCTCGCAGCGCGTGACGGATCAAAACCCCGAGGGCAAATACCAGACGCTGGAGAAATACGGGCGCGACCTCACCGAGGCGGCGCGGCGCGGGAAGATTGATCCCGTCATCGGGCGCGACAACGAGATCCGCCGCACGATGCAGGTGCTCTCGCGGCGCACGAAGAACAACCCCGTGCTCATCGGCGAGCCCGGCGTGGGCAAGACGGCCATCGTCGAGGGACTCGCGCGGCGCATCGTGGCGGGCGACGTGCCGGAGTCTTTGAAAAACAAGAAGCTCGTGGCGATGGACATCGCCGCGATGGTGGCGGGCGCGAAGTTCCGTGGAGAGTTCGAGGATCGGCTAAAGGCGTTCCTCAAAGAAGTCACGGACTCGAATGGGGAGGTCATCCTTTTCATAGACGAGCTGCACACCATCGTCGGCGCGGGCAAGGCCGAGGGCTCGATGGACGCGGGCAATATGCTCAAGCCCGCGCTCGCTCGCGGCGAGCTGCGCACCATCGGCGCGACCACGCTGGATGAGTATCGCAAATACATCGAGAAAGACCCCGCGCTGGAGCGGCGCTTCCAGCCCGTGCAGGTGAATGAGCCGAGCGTCACGGATACCATCGCCATCCTGCGCGGGCTGAAGGAACGCTACGAAGTCCACCACGGCGTGCGCATCCAGGACGCTGCGCTCATCGCCGCCGCCACGCTATCGCACCGCTACATCAGCGACCGTTTCTTGCCGGATAAAGCGGTGGATCTCATGGATGAAGCGGCGAGTCGCTTGAAGATGGAGATAGACTCCATGCCCACGGAGATTGACCAGATCGAGCGCGCCATCATGCAGGGCGAGATGGAGCGCGAGGCGCTGAAAAAAGAGAAGGACGCCGCGAGCAAAGAACGGCTCGTGAAGCTCGACAAAGAGCTGGCCGACCAAAAGGAAAAGTCCGACACGCTCAAGACCCAGTGGCAGCAGGAAAAGGCCGTGCTCGATGTCGCCCGCAAGCAAAAGGAAGAGCTGGAGCGCGCCCGCACCGAGCTGGAGCAGGCGCAGCGGCGCGGCGAACTCGGCAAGGCCAGCGAGATCCAATACGGCCTCATCCCCGAGCTAGAGCGCAAACTCGCGGCGGCGTCTGCTTCCGACAAAGAGCACACGCTTTTGCACGACGAAGTCACCGCCGATGAAATCGCCGAAGTCGTCTCCGCGTGGACGGGCATCCCCGTCTCGAATCTCCGCGAGGGCGAGCGCGAGAAGCTCGTAAAAATGGAGAGCCGCCTCGGCGCTCGCGTGATCGGGCAGAAGCAGGCGATTACCGCCGTGAGCAACGCCGTGCGCCGGGCGCGCAGCGGGCTGCAAGACCCGGATCGCCCCATCGGCTCGTTCATTTTCCTCGGGCCCACGGGCGTGGGAAAAACGGAGCTGGCTCGCGCGCTGGCGGAGTTCCTTTTCGATGACGAGGCCGCGATGGTCCGCATAGACATGAGCGAATACATGGAGAAGCACAGCGTCGCCCGGCTCATCGGCGCGCCTCCCGGCTACGTGGGCTTCGAGGAGGGCGGGCAGCTCACCGAGACCGTCCGCCGCAAGCCGTATGCGGTGGTGCTTTTCGACGAGATCGAAAAGGCGCACCACGATGTCTTCAACGTGCTGCTGCAAGTGCTCGACGACGGACGCATCACCGACGGCCAAGGCCGCACGGTGGACTTCAAAAACACCGTCATCATCATGACGAGCAACATCGGCTCGCAGCACATCCTCGACGCCGAGAACACCGAGCAGCGCGAGGCCCGCGTGATGGAGGCGCTGCGCGGACACTTCCGCCCCGAGTTCCTGAATCGCGTGGACGAGACGATCATCTTTGATCGCCTGAGCGACGCCGACCTCGCGCAGATCGTCACCATCCAGCTCGCCCGCCTCACGCGGCGGCTCGTGGATCAAAAGCTCACACTCACGCTCACCGACGCGGCGAAATCGCACCTCGCCTCCGCAGGCTACGACGCCGTGTATGGCGCGCGCCCGCTGAAACGCGCCATCCAGCGCGACATCCTCGACCCGCTCGCCATGGCGATCCTCGATGGTCAATTCCGCGAAGGCGACACCATCGCGGCGGACGAGAAGGACGGGCGGATCGTCTTTGTGTAAAAGCGATGCCCCCATCGCTTGCCCCGCGTCCCCAGAGCGATGCTCGTGCCTTTAGTGCTCCCGACCCCCAGCCAACGATTGCGGCTGGCGTTCCCGAGCCTCCCGGCACAAAGCCGATTACAGAGAGCGGATGGTAAAAAGCGCCAGCGTCCTAGCGGTAAATGTCGTGCGTCTCGATGATCTCGCGCACCGCATCGGGCACGAGGTAGCGGATGCTGCGGCCTTCTGCGATGCGCTTGCGCACGTCCGTGGCGGAGATGTCCACGCGGCGCTGGATGCTTGGGAAATCGTGGGCCGGGGCGCTGCTCGCGTCGCGCTCGAAGACGATGAATTGCGTCATCTCCCGCAGCTCCGGCCAGCGCCGCCAAGCGGGGAGATCGCGCACATTATCCTGGCCGATGAAGTAGAAAAACTCGTCCCCCGGAGCCCGCGCGCGCCAAGCCTCCACGGTATCCACGGAGAAGCTCGGGCCTTCGCGGCGCGTCTCAGAATCATCGCACTCGAAGCGCGGTTCGCCCGCGATAGCCGCGCGCACCATCGCCGCGCGCAGCTCGGGGGCAGCGGGCTGGGTGGCGAGCTTGAAAGGCGACAGCGCCGCCGGGATAAAGACGACACGATCCAGCGCGAGCCGCTCCAGTGCTTCTCGCGCAAGGATGAGGTGCCCGTGGTGGATGGGATCAAATGTCCCGCCAAATAACGCCGTTCGCATAGCCCCAGCATCCCGTGTCGCGCAAGCGGAGGCGAAACTTTTTTGGGGGTGAATAGTCGCAATCGCGAGGCCCCCCGTCGCTTTAGACATACGCACGACGCCATGCGCTCCATTCGCACAAGCCACTCGGTTTCACGGAGTTTTTTCGTTTTGGAAAATGGTATTAAACTTTGAGAAAACAGTTGCAGGCCGCTCCTTCGCTGGTAGCCATAAACGTAACCAACCACACCCATGACACCACTCAAACTCACCAGCACACTCCTCACAATCACTCTGCTCACATCCAGCGCACAGGCTGGGTTTCATTTGATGCAGATCGAAGAAATCATCGGCGGCGTCAATGGCAACACTGCCGCCCAAGCCATCCAGCTCCGCCTTCGCTCGGCAGGGCAAACCGTCGTCGGCGGCACGACGCTCATCGCCAGCGATGCGACAGGGCTCAATCCCATCACACTCTTGAGTATTCCCGCCAGCGTCGCCAACGGCGCTGCAGGAGCTAACATTTTGCTGACCACCACCGCGTTTAATACACTGATGAGCGCAGTGCCCAGCTACACTTCGGACTTCACCCTCGCCGCACCCATTCCCTCCTCTTATCTCTCCGGCGGAAAATTGACCTTCCAGAGCGGCTCCACGATCTACTGGTCGGTCGCGTTTGGCGCTTACACAGGCACCAATACTGGTAGCACGACGAATGATGCCGACGGCAATTTCGGCTCGCCCACCTTTGCACTGCCCACCTCCAGCTTGCAGGGCATCCGCTTCACCGGCACCGCCGCTGCCCTCAGCACTACAAACGTCGCCGACTACGCACTCACCACAAACCCAGCGACCGTGCGCAATAACGCTGGGACTCCTTTCACCGTCGTCCCCGAGCCCGGCAGCCTCGCTTTCGTCGGCATCGGCGCGTTGGCGCTGGCGGGCACCGTCTTCGGTCGCCGCCGCTCGCTGCCACGCCGGGACTAGTTCCCGCCGATGTCCGAGGCTTTCATCCAGCCGAGCTGGATGAGCACGTCCACGAAATTGGCGCGCTGGATGCGGGGCCAGACGAATTCCGCGTTGCGCAGCCACTCATTCCATCCGTCCATATTGCCATTTTGGCGCTCCCAGACTGCGTTCACGTATTGGTGCGCGGGAGTCTGCGAAGGGAAGGGGATTTTCTCCTTCCAGATCTTTGCCTTCCCGAGATCTTTTTCTAGGATGTAAGTGAGGAAGATTCGGTAATTCAGCAGCTCGGTGGTGCTGTCGCCTTTCCCGCCCAGACCAGTGGCCGGGATAGTTTCGAGCAGCTTCATCCACAGCGTGCGGGCGTCAGCATATTTGCCTTGGAGGAAGGGAATTTCGCAGAGGTTAAATTTCGCCGGGAGGAAGCTGGGATCGAGCTTCAGCGCCATCTCGCAATATTTCAGCCCCTCTGCAAATTCATGCGCCTCGATAGCCACCGCGCCGCGTGTATTCAGCGTCCAGGTCGTCGGTGGGAGCATCGCATCGGCCTTATCCGTAAAGGCAATCGCGCCTTTAAAATCACGTGCTTGGAAGCTCTTGATGGATTCCACCACGAGCAGTTGATACTCCTTCGGAAACTGCTGCTGAGGCGCAGCAGTGGTGGGCGCAGACGGCTTTTTGGCTATGGAAGGCGCATCCTCTGCTCGGAGTGTGAGCACGCAGGCGGAGAGTAGTAGTGAGATGAAAAATGGGCGCAACATAGAGTCATACATCGTCGGTAATTAGGGTGCCGACAAGCCCGCTTTAGCGAAGAGGGAAACTTTGAAGGGCCACTTCCACGAAACCAAGCGGCTTGTGCGCACGGAGCACACACGCGCAGGAAGATACGCCTCTTTGAGTGGCTCGTCTGTCGCGCGTTAGAAAAATCTCAGCAGTGCGCCTCTCGTCGCGGGACTAGCCGCCGACCTCCGCGCGCGCTTCGGCGGCGAGGGCGGTGGAGAGGTAGCGTTCGCCGGTCGAGCAGGCGATGGTCACGATGGTCTTGCCCTTGTTCTCGGGGCGCTTGGCCACTTGGATTGCAGCCCACACATTTGCTCCGGTGCTGATACCCACAAGGATGCCTTCTTCTTTCGCGAGGCGGCGGGCCATGGCAAATGCGTCGTCGTTGCTCACCTTCACACATTCCACGATCTGCGCGTTGCCCGCGCTGTCTTTGAGGTGGAGATTATTCGGCACAAATCCCGCGCCGGTGCCCTGGATCTTGTGTGGGCCGGGCTTCACGGGCTCGCCTGCAAGCGTCTGGCTGATGACGGGGGAATCCGCTGGCTCCACTGCAATCGCCTGAAAGGAAGCCTTGCGAGGTTTGATCGCCTCCACGCAGCCCGTGATCGTGCCGCCCGTGCCGACTGCTGCGATGAAGATGTCCACGCCGCCGTCCGTATCCGCCCAGATTTCCTCGGCAGTCGTCTTTTGATGAATCGCGGGATTCGCCGGGTTATTAAATTGCTGCGGTATCCAAGAATTGGGCGTCTCCGCGTGCAGCGCCTCTGCGCGGGCGATGGCTCCTTTCATCCCCTCGCTGCCGGGCGTGAGCACGAGCTTCGCGCCGAGCATGGCGAGCAAAGTGCGGCGCTCTAGCGACATCGTCTCGGGCATCGTGAGGATGATTTTATACCCCTTAGCCGCCGCCACGAATGCGAGTGCGATGCCCGTATTGCCGCTCGTCGGCTCGATGATGACGGTGTCCTTTTTCAAAATGCCGCGCGCCTCCGCGTCCTCGATCATCGCCATGCCGATGCGGTCTTTCACTGAGCCGAGTGGGTTGAAAAATTCGCACTTCAGCGCAATCGTCGTCGCCTCGTCCACGCCCTCGCTGGCCGGGATGCGATTGAGTTTCACGAGAGGAGTGCGACCGACGGTTTCGATGATGTTGTTGTAGATTTTGCTCATAATAAAAAGAGAGTTGAGAGCGCGCTGTGTAGCGGCGCGGAGGAGGCGCGGCAAGGCGTGTTTTGAGGTGCGGGACTCGTTATTGAGTGGGCGTCACACGCGGAAGAGCGCGCCCATCTTTTTGCCCAGCACGCTGCTGGCGATGGCGATGGTGAGGGCGAGGAAGAGCATGGCCCAGACGCCGAGGGCGGCGGCGAGGAATTTACCGTCGCCGATGAGCTGGAAGAGTTCGTAGATGGCTTTGGTGATGGGGAAATTTTGCTGCTTCTGCGCGAGGATGAGGGAGTCGCTGACTTCCAGCATGGCAAAGGAAAAGGCGAGCAGCGCGCCCGCGAGGACGTTGGCAGCGATGAGCGGGAAGGTGATGCGGCGAAGGGTGCGGAGCGGCGGGCAACCGAGGTTTTGCGCGGCTTCCTCCAGCGTCTCGCTCGTCTGCTGGAGGCCAGCGACGGCGCTGCGGACGACGTAGGGGAGGCGGCGGACGGCGTAGGCGATGATGAGGAGGAGGGTGGGGTCGGCGCTGGGATTCAGCATTTCAAAAGCGCGACCGGGCTGCGTCATGGAGAGGTAGCCAAAGGCGAGCACGAGGCCGGGGACGGCGAGCGGGAGCATGGAGAGGGCGTCGAGGAGATGGCGACCGGGGAGCCGCGTGCGGACGATGACGTAGGCGATGGCGAGGCCGAGAAAGATGTCGAAGACGACGGAGAGCGAGGCGTATTTGAGGGAGTTCGCGATGCTCGGCACGGTGAGGTAATGGCCGAGCGCATCGCGGTAGTGCTGCGTGGTAAATGAGCCCGGTAGCACGGTGCGATACCAGTCGCCGGCGACGCTTTCAAGAACGACGCCGATGTGCGGTAGCAGAGCGACCAGAGTGACACTCGCGAAGGCCAGCGCGCAGAGCCAACCTCGCGCTCCAGTGAGCGTGTGGGCCGCGCTGGCGGTGCCCGCTTTTCCCGACATAGCGTGCTCGCTGCGGCCAAAGAGGAGCTTGCTGGCGGTGTAAAGAAGGAGCGTGGCGGCGAGCATCACCACGACGAGGGCGAAGGGGAACGGGTTGCCGGAGATTTCCTTGATGCCGTAAAAAATCTGCACGCTGGTGACGCGGGCGTAGTCGAAAATGAGCGGCGTCCCCAGCTCGGTGAATGCAAAGATAAAGACGATGGTCCCGCCCGCAAAAACGCCCGGCATGATGAGCGGCCAGGTGATGCGCCGGAAGCGCCGGAAGCCCGTGCAGCCGAGGTTCGCAGCGGCTTCCTCCATCGCGGGATCGAGGTTCGCGAGGGCGGCGGTGAGATTGAGAAAGAGGATGGGGTAAAGGTGCAGCGCATTGAGGATCACGATGCCCCAGAACTGCCCGCCGCCGAGCCAATCAACCGTGCTGCCTGGCGCGAGGATGCCGAGGTGCGTGAGCGCGGTATTGAGCGCCCCGTATTGCCCGAGCATCTGCCGCACGCCGATGGCTCCGACGAAAGGCGGGAGGATCATGGGGACGAGGAGGAGGGCGTTGAGCGTTTTCTTTCCGGGGAAAATAAAGCGGTCACTCAGCCAAGCCAGCGGCAGTGCGATGGCCAGCGTGGCGGCGGTGCTGGCGAGGGCGAGGAGGAAGGAATTGCGCAGCCCCTCGACGTAGATTTCGTTGCGAAAAACCTCCGCGATGTAGGCGAAAGTGAAGTGGCCATCCGCATCAAAGAACGCCCGCTGCACGGTGGTAAAGATGGGCCACACAAAGAAGCACCCGAGCAGTGCAGCGGTGATGGCCCAGACAAACCATGCGAGCGATTTTGACATAGCAGCGGGGATAGCGGGGCAGGGGAGGGGAGGGGAGCATTTTATTGGCAGAGCCAGATCGCTTGTCGGCAAAAAGCAAATCGCTCGTGCGCGCTGGCGACCCAGCCCGCAGCAGTGGCGAGATTTTTAAACTCAGCGAAGCTGAACGCTCGGCGGGCAGAGGTGCGGGCGTCGGCGCGGGTCATGGGGGCGCGGTAAAAGAGGACGGTGAGCAGCCAGATGCCGAGGGTGGTGAACCACGCGCGCTCTAGGTCGGAGATGAGCACCCAACGGGCGGCGGCTTCGCGACAGCGGCGGAGGAGGGCGGTGGCGTCGGCCTCGGTGAAATGGTGAAGGGCGAGGGAGCAGTGGATGAGGTCGTAGCCTGCAAAGGGGAAGGTGAGGGCGTCGCCTGCGGCGAACTCGATCTCGGGGTAGTCGGCGCAGCGGCGGCGGGCGATTTCGAGGGAGGCAGGATTCGCATCTAAAGCGGTGATGTGGATGCGAATGTTGTGGGCGCGTGCGTAGTCGGCCATGACGCGCGGGAGGTCGCCCGCACCGGTGCAGAGATCGAGCACGCGATAGCTGCCAGCGGGCCGCAGCCACTCGCGGAGGAAGCGGCGGAGCAGGCGGTGGCTGCCATACCAGCGGTTCAGGCTGGCGAGATTATCGAGGTCATTCTCCAGCTCGGCGGAGACGGGCTGTGGGCGGTCCATCAGCTCGGGCTCGGCGGGATCGAAGTCGCGTGGCATGGCGGAAAAATCAGGCGAGTGCGAGCAGCGCGACCATGCGGCCTGTCTGCCCTTTTTCGCGGCGGTAGCTGTAATAAAGAGCAGGCTGCGCGGCGGTGCAGGTGCCGCAATCGTGGACGGACTGCACGCCCGCTTCGCTGCATTGGCGGATGATTTGCGCAGCGAAATCACTCTCGTAATGCGGCGGGCGGATGCACGGGCCGAGCTGGGCGATCATACGGGCGGGGTCGCAGCCAAAGGCGGCGACCATTTTTAAAATCGTGGCGGAGACGATGCCGAGCTCGGTGCCTTTGCGCCCGCTGTGGACGCAGCCGATGGCGCGGCGCACGGGGTCCACGAGCCAGATGGGGCCGCAGTCGGCGACGTAGATGGCGAGACATACGGCAGGGTCGTCCGTGATGAGTGCGTCCACCCCGAGCACGGGCGAGGCGGTGTCCGCGTGGACGATGGCGACGCCTGCGCCGTGGATTTGTTCAGCGGTAATGATGCGGCGGCCCGGAGGCGTGAGTGTGGCGTGCGCGCTGGCGAGCCGCTCCATCGCGGTGGCGCGGTCGGTCTGCACATCCACCCCCGGCACACGCTGCGTGAAGGCGTGCAAGACGGGTAGCGCGGCGAGCGCGGGGAAGGTCTCGTGCGGGCAAGTCTGCATCGCCTCAGTGCCCCGCGCCGATCAGCGGCTTGCGCGCAGGCGCGTCGCTCGGGTGGTTGTCGTAGATGGTCTCGGCACCGATCGCGCGGTCAAATTCCGCGAGTGCGACTTCGTAATCATAGAGCGCCTGCTGCTGCGTGGTGCGGGCTTTGGTCAGGGCGACTTGCGTATCCAGCACATCGAGCTGCGTGCCTGCGCCAGCGGAGAGGCGCTCGCGGGAGAGGCGCAGGGCTTCGTCTGCTTGCTCTACGACTTTGACTTGGCTGGCGATGAGTTCGCGCGCCTCGCCGATCTTCGCGAACGCTTTTTGCACCTCCAGCTCCACTTGCTGCGTTGCGCCACCGAGCGCGATCTTGGCGGAAGCGAGACGCGCTTTCGCCTGATCTACGCGGCCTTTGGTTTCGAGGCCGTCGAAGATTTTCCAGCTCCCATCCACGCCGAAATACCAGCCGTGGACTTCATCCGAGAGATTGTCGCTGAGGCGGGAATTGCGCGCCTCCAACCCCGCGCTGGCCTCGAAGCGCGGGCGGTAGCCCGCCTTGGCGATGGTGATTTGTTGCTCCTCGGTGAGCACGCTTTGCGTCTGCACTTTTAGCGAAGAGCGCCGCGCGTGCGCCATTGCCAGAGCTTCTCCGAGGCTCCACGAGCAGGGCTCCTGCCGGAGTTCGCCCACGACTTCCACGGCGCCGCTGAGGCCGAGCGTCTTGGCCAGTTCGAGCTGTGCGATGAGCGTGTTATTTTTGGCGCGGATGAGGTCGGGCTTCGCATTGGCGAGCGCGACTTCTGCGCGCAGCACGTTGAAGCGCGGCACCGTGCCAGCCGCGAGGCGGTTCTTTTGGTCGCGCAATTCATCGCCGAGCAGGCGGATGCTTTCCTCGGCGACGGTGATGAGTTTGCGATTCAGCAAGATAGCGTAAAACTGCGCGCGCGTTTGCGCGATCGCCTTGTCCAGCGTGTCGCGAAGCTGGTGGTTGCTCTGCTCCTCGGTGAGGCGTGCGACTTTGTTTGCTGCCCGCACCTGCCCGCCGGAATACAAGAGCTGGCGGGCCTCCAGCGTGATCTGCCAAGACTTGT
>JAYVQK010000271.1:0-16927 GCA_043757005.1 Verrucomicrobiaceae bacterium | reverse complement strand
CGCCACCGGCAAACGTCCCTACGGAAAAATCGTCCTACAATGGATCACCGACCTCATCAGCCTCGACTACCGCTTCTCAATGTCCGCACGCCACTGGTTCCTATTCCTCATCGCACCCACCCTTTTTGCGGCTACGCCAAAAGCAACGCCCCCGCCGAAGCCGCCCGTCGCCCCCGTCAGCAAGCCATCGGCGTCGCCTGCGCTCGCCAAGGATTTCTTTGGCCCCGGCACCTCGCTCGAAGTCATCACCCTCAACGACGCCCTCCAAGCCGCGCTGAAAAACAACCTCGACGCCAAAGTCGAAGCAGTCGGCCTACGCGGCGAAGAAGCCCGCCTACGCGGAGCCTACGGCATCTTCGATCCCATCTTTAGCTTCAGCGCCACCCGCTCCAGCACACAGAGCCCGGACGCCGTGGATAACCTGCGCTCCGCCGACTCCATCGTCCGCCTGGAGCAAGTCGCCCTCGCCACCCAAGTCGTCAACAGCGGCATCGCCGCCTTCAACTCCACCCAGCAAGGCATCGCGAATTTCCTCACCCAACTCGAATCCCAGCTCAAAAATCTCGCCGACCAAGGGCTCATCTCCCACAGCTTCTCCACCATCAATTTCACCCCCATCCGCGCCGCCAGCATCACCGCCCCCAAAGGCGACGACCGTTCCATCATCGTCTTTGATCAAAAGACCGACCAAGCCGAAGTCGAACTCCGCGCCCGCAGCCCCCTCGGCACCATCATCAGCATCAGCGCCCGCGCTAATAAACTCCGCAGCAGCTTCGTCGGCGACACCCGCGAAGTCATCCCCCAATACGGAGCCTCCGCCACCGTCCAAGCCCGCCAGCCCTTGCTCAAAGACGCCGGCCTCAACGCCAACCTCGCCGAAATCCGCATCGGCAAAAAGAACCGCGAAGTCCAAGAACTCACCTGGCGCTTCCGCCTCGAAAACACCCTCTCCAGCGTCGTCGCCAGCTACTACGACATGCAGCTCGGCCTCGCCGATCTCGGCAACAAAGGCGACGCCATCACCGCCGGCCTCCAGCTCCTCAACCACACCCAACGCCGCCAGCAGCTCGGCTTCCTCTCCCCCTACGAAGTCCAGCAATCCCAAGTGCAACTCTCCTTTGACCGTGAAAACCTCTACCTCTCCAAAAACTTCTTCCTCGATAAACAATACGCCCTCCAGCGCCTCGTCCTTCCCGAATACGACAGCACCCTCCGCCGCGTCTTCGTCCCCGCCGCCCTCCCCGCCCTCCAAATCCCCGTGCTCGACCGCGAAACACTCCTCGCCCTCGCCCGCGCAAATCGCCTCGATTACCGCGCCGCCCTCGCCACCGTGGAGGCTGAAGACATCCGCGTAAAATACGCCCGCAACCAGCGCCTCCCCCAGCTCGACATCGTCGGCAGCTACGGCCAATCCGGCCTCGACCGCTCCTACAGCTCCGCCTATTCGCAGGCCAAAAGCGGGCAAGCTCCGCAATGGCAAATCGGCATCATGGGCAGCGTGCCCATCGGCAATATTCAGCCCCGCGCCCAATACGACGCCGCTCTCGCTCGCAAAGAACAAGCCCTCCTCCGAGCCAAAGCCACCGAGCTAGAAATGGGCATCGGCATCGAACGCGCCATCGAACTCATCCACACCAGCCAACTCCGCCACGATACCTCCCTCCTCACCATCCGCGCCGCCCAAGAAGCCGTCCGCGTCGGCCTTGGACGCCTCGAAGAAGGCATGATCACCAACTCCGATCTACTCGACCAACAGCGCCGCCTCTACGACGCCCGCACCCGCGAACTCAGCGCCCTCGCTGAACTGAATAAAAGCATCACCCAGCTCTGGCTCGTCACCGGCACCGTCCTAGAAAACCTCGGCATCACCCTAGCCGACGCCCTCCCTGCGGCCTCCAAAAAGAAGCCCCACCTCATCGGCAACGGAGCCCAATAAAAAAAGCCCTCCGCGCAAATCTCTCGATTCGTTTGATTTATTTAGCCGGTAAGCTCGCGGTAGATCGCCATGTGGGCGGCGGCGATGGTGGCTGAAGAGTAGCGTTGGCGCATGGTTTGCGCGGTATTGCGGGCGGGCGGGTGGCCGGTGTGCAGCCAGCTTTCGAGGGCGGTGGAAAGGGCGGGCCAGTCGAGTGGAGCGATGAGTGTGGCGTCGGCGAGATCGGTGGCGATGTCCACGATGCCGCCGGTGCGGAAGGCAAATAGGCGGAGATTTCTAGCGAGAGCTTCGGCGACAGCGAGGCCGAAGGATTCCTCGGTGGCGACGTGCCGACTAAAGTCACAGACTATTTTTGGGCTGTGTATGTTGACCCCTCGTGTGGCCCCCTCTATAGACGCTTGTGTATGATCACAAATACCCATGTGCTTTTTTCCGCGCTACTCCAAGGTGCTGGTGCGGACTGCCTTTGCGAGATCGGCTCGCGCGATGGTGAGGACGCGCTGCGCTTTCGCCATGTCTTCCCTCACGCACGTATTCTCGCCTTTGAGGCAAACCCGCGTAACTTTAATCTCATGGCTGAGGATGCCCGTTTTGCAGCGGCAAAAATTGAGCTTTTTTCCTGTGCCGTATCAAACGCCGATGGCGAGGCGACCTTCAATGTCACCGTTGTTTCCTCGAACGATCCGCAAGGTGTCTCCGGCACGAGTTCGCTGCTCGGCGGCGCTTCCGTAGATGTGGAGGGAACCGTGCGCGTGCAGACGCGGCGGCTCGATAGGCTTATCACAGAAAGCTGCGGAGAGTGCCGCCGCATCGGCTTGTGGATAGATGTGGAGGGCGCGGAATACATGGTCTTTGAGGGCATGGAAGGCATCCGAGATCGCGTGGCTGCTATCCATGTGGAGACGGCGTTGAAGCCGATGCGCGATGGCCAGCGAACAATGCCGGAAGTGACGGCGCTGCTCAATCGCATGGGATTCGAACTCGCGGACATGGGTTTTACTGAGGCGGATATGTGGGGCGATGCGGTGTATGTGAATCGAGCCGTGCGCGCCGAACTCGGCACCGCTTATGAAAGCGCGCGGCGTAAAGCGCGATTGAGCGCGAAGCTGCGCGTTGGTGCGGTGGCTGGATTTCTCCAGCGACGGATACCGTGGCTTTATCGTATCGCATATCGTTTTTACCACCGCCTCGGGGCTAAACGGTGCGGCTAAGCTCGCGGTAGATCGCCATGTGGGCGGCGGCGATGGTGGCTGAAGAGTAGCGTTGGCACATGGTTTGCGCGGTATCGCGGGCGGGCGTGTGGCCGGAGTGCAGCCAGTTTTCGAGGGCGGTGGAAAGGGTCGGCCAGTCGAGTGGAGCGATGAGTGTGGCGTCGGCGAGATCGGTGGCGATGTCCACGATGCCGCCGGTGCGGAAGGCAAATAGGCGGAGGTTTCTAGCGAGAGCTTCGGCGACAGCGAGGCCGAAGGATTCCTCGGTGGCGACGTGGACGAGGGCGTGTGCGGCGTCGAGGTGGGGGAGGAGTTCAGCGCGGCTGAGGACGCCGAGGTGCCGCGCCCAGCCTGCGCGCTCGGCGAGTGCGAGGGCGGCGAGGAAGCGGCGTCCGTAGTCGCTCTCGGCATTGAGGCCGCCGGCAAAATCGAGGCGGAAACGCAGGCCGCGTTCGTGGAGGCGGGTGGCGAGTTCGAGCAGTTCAAGTTGGTTTTTGTGGACGGCGAGGTGTCCGACGTTGAGCAGCACAGGCTCGGCGCCTCGTTGGGCGGTGGGTGGCTGGAAAAAATCCGCGTGGAGTGCGTTCGGCACGCGCCATGTTTTGCGGGCGAGCGGGCGCACTTGCTCCTCGGTGTAGGCGGAGTTGCAGATGATGCCGGTGGCTTTGCGGAGGGCGATGGATTCGAGCCGCGCGGTGAGCCAGTGAAATGAAAATGGGCGGGCGCGAAAATGGCGGGCGATTGCTCGCATATTGCCGTGGATGGCGACGGCGCTGGGCAGGCCGGAGTAGGCGGCGGCGAGGGCGTATTCGCGCTCGGTGCCCTGGCCGTGGACGGCTTGTGGGCGGATGGTGCGGAGCCTTCGCCGGAGGGCGAGGACGGCGGGGAGGTAGCCAGTTTTGAGGTAGCCCCAGCGCGGGACGGGGATGGAGTGGTAGAAGATATTCGGTGCGATTTTTTCCGGCGCGGGAAGTGGCTGGCGGGTGCAGCAGAGGATGTGTAGCTCCAGCTCTTCGAGGCCCGCGAGCCCGGCGATGAGGGCGGCGGGGGCGGGGCCGAAATACGGGGCGGGGCGCTCCCACTGGCGGAGGACTTCGCGCTCGTCGCCGAGGATCATGGCTACGCGAAGGGTGTCCTTTTTCATACCCACGAGATGCGCTGGGCGGGGAGGGTGTAAGGCGGGCGCTGGAAGCCGTCGGTGCGCTGTGAGAGGTCGGCGAGGGACTCGCGGAGCCGCTGAAATACTAGCTCGGCGGGCGGCTGCATAGTGTCGTTGGCGATGACGTAGAGGGGGACGCGGAAGGGATTCCAGCCTCGGCAATTCTCGATGCGCCACTCGCCGTCGGCGAAGAAAGCGGTGGGCAGGCCGCATAAATTGGCGAGGTGAAAGGGGCCGCTCAATTCGCCAGCGAGGAGGCGCACGGAGCTGAGGGCGGAGATGGTTTCGCGGAGGTCCACGCTACGGCAATCTTCCACGCCATCCGGGCAGAGCGAGTAGTCGGGGTGGCCGATGCAGAGCATCCGCAGGCCCTGGGCGCGGCATTTTTCCACGAGTTCGTGGACGAGGTCGGGGTGGTAGTTGCGGGTTTTGTCGGGGCCGGTTTTATTGATGGCGCGGAAGTGGAAGGCGACGTCGCGGAAGCCGCCGGGGCGCATGGGCTCTTGGAAGCGGAGGAAGTCCTGCCGCCAGAAAAGCATTTTGTGGTAGCGGGTGCTGAGGAGGGAGGTCTCGAAAGTGTCGTAGTTTTCGAGGCCGATTTTGGCGGCGAGCTGGTGGGCCATCGCGAGCTTTTCGGCGCGTGGCATATGGCCATAGCCGTAGCCTGCGGTGCGGAGCTCCACGTCGTGGTGGTGGACGGTGCCGCCTTCGTAGAGGTAGTCGCGGCCTGGGTAGGTGAGGATGTGAACGCTCTCGTAGGCTGCGCGGCGGGCGCGGATGTAGCCCTGCCACTGCATGAGTTCGTAGCCAAATTCACCGGTGTAGGGCCCGGCGATGAGGTGGCGGCGGGGGAGGAGTCGCTGGCGGGCGCACGGCAGGGCGAGGCGGATTTTAGCGAGCGCGCTGATGCTGGAATTGGGTGTGGAGTTTTCGGTGCTCACGGCTGGAAGTGCCTCATTTGCTTGTTCGTAGGGCTTTCCAGCCAGCCATGGAAAAGCGGGAGGTGGCGCGAGCGGGGTCGAGGGTGGCGAGGAAGTCGGAGGCGCTGCCGTGGGCGGGGGTGGTGGGGGGGAGGAGGTGGGGGCGACCCCATGCGGCGTGGAGGCGGTGGAGGGTGTAGCCTGCGGCGAGGAGGGTGGTGGCGACGGGGCTGGGGTAGGGGGCGAAGTCTTCGAAGATGATGTCGCGGATGCGCCGCTGGGCGAGGAGCTGAGTGGCTCCGGTGAGGACGCTGGCTTCGTGGCCTTCGACGTCCATTTTCATCAAATGGATGGGCTCGGGGGAGGGGAAGATGGTGTCGAGGGTGGTGAGTTTCACGCGCCAGGATTGGGGGGTGGCGTCGGCGTTGGCGACGAGGCGGGACATTCCGCGGTTGGATTGCCATGTGGGGCCGGGATCGAGGGTGGCTTCGCCGGGGGCGGAGCTGAGGGCCGTTTGTTCGAGGCGGATGGGGGCGAGGTGGGTGCTGGTGTCGCGGAGGTTGGCGCTGAGTTCGGGGAAGATTTCGGGGTTGGGCTCGAAGGAGATGACGCGGCCTGTGGCTCCGGCGCGGTGGCGCATGAGGGTGCTCATTTGGCCGATGTTGGCACCGACGTCGGCGGCGGTTTCGCCGGGGTCGAGGAGGCGGGCGATGGCTTCGCAGACGGGGAGGTCGAAGATGCCGTAGCTGTAGATGCCAGCGCCGATAGTTTCGCGGGTGTGGACTTGGATTTGAGCACCCCAAGGGAGGCGGACGGTCTCGATTTCGGCGGGGGGGCGGAGCCAGCGGCGCAAGCGGTGGAGAGCTTGGACGGGGCGGAAGAAGTATTCGGGGCGTCGAAAGAAGATGAGTGGGTTCATGGTGGATTCGGGCTAGGTTGTGGGGGTGGCTTTGCGGAAGCGGGTTTGGATGAGGTTGGTGAGGAATCCACGTTCGCTTTTATCGAGGATGGTGAGCCAAAGGAGGGCGCTGGTGGCTGCGAGCCATGCGGCGGTGGCGGTGATGCGGGCGGTGAGTGGGGTGGTGGTGGAGGGGTTAAAAAGGAGGACGAGGAGGAGGTAGGCGGCGAGTGGGAGGAGGAGGGAGCGGAGGGTGATGCCGGTCATTTCGCGCCGCGAGAATCCAGCGAGACGGGCGAGGTGGCGCTGGCCGGGGAGGAGGGACCCGACAAGGAGGCTGAGGACGTGGGCGGCGATGAGGCCGCTGATGCCATATAGGCTGCCGAGGCCGATAGAGAGAGCGATGTAGCCAGCGAGTTCGCAGAGGAGCCATTTGCGGACGAGGCGGATTTCTTTGAACATGACGAGGCCGCAGACGAGGAAATTATGGGCCATGAAGCGGACGGCGAGGAGGCCGAGCCAGATATAGGCGGCGTGGGTGAGCGGGAAGTGGTCGCGAGTCCACCAGTCCACGACGGGCTCGCACCAGAGGTATAAAAAGCCGCCGCCGATGGCGGTAAGGGTGAGGAGGAGCTGGGTGGTGATTTTCCAAGCGAAGCGGAAGCGGTCGAGCTGGCCTCGGCTGACGAGATCCATGAGTGGGGGCTCGGTCGCGGAGATGAAGCGTTGGACGAAGATGATGACGAATTGCTGGAGCTTGAGGTTCACGGTGAGGCGGGTGACTTCGGAGAAGGGAAGAAGGAGGCCGGCGAAGAGGAGGAGGGTGCTGCTGAGGATGATATTGAAGAGACAGAGGACGAAGACATCGAGGCCGAGGGTGAAGATGGTTTTCATCTCGCGGCGGGTGGCTTGTTGGAGGCTGAGGGGAAGAGAGATTTTCTCGCGGCGGCACGCCCAGACTTGGCCCGCGCCGCTGATGGTTGCTTGAGCTAGAAGGCCGTGGACGCAGGCCCATAGGCCATAGCCGAGCATCATACTGCCTACAAAGACGGCGAATTGGACGATATTTGAGACGGCGAGGAGGAGGTTCGTAGTCGCGAGTCTTTGGGCGGCAAAAAGGGCGAGGTCGTAGATTTTGAGCACGTAGCGCGCGACCATGATGGTGCCGCTGGCAAGGAAGACCCAGATGACGCTTTGAGTGTATTCGGGGGGGATATTAAACCAAGCTGGGAGCCATGGGGAGATGAGGGCCATGAGGGTGAAAATGCTGACGGCTTGGACGAGGAGAATGGCGATGCCGGAGGCCCAGACGCTGGCGTAGCGCGCGGTGCTTTCGGCGCGCGCTTCGATGAGGAGACGACCAAAAGCGTAGCTGACGCCTAGCTCGGCGAGCATGGCATTGGTAAGGAGCTGGGTAATGATGGCAAAGACGCCGACTCCGTCTTTGCCGAGGTAGTGGAGGGCAAGGGGAATCTGCACAAACTGCATCACCACTTGCACCGCGAGAAGGACCCAAGAACTGGCCATAGCCTGGAGAATGCCGCTAGTGCGTGAAGTGGTCATATTTTTTAGGTAAAAAAGGGGGGATTATGCGATGGGGATGCCAGCATGCGTGTGTGGATGTTGGGGGGACTGCGTTTGCAGAAACTCTGTTGCGGAATCCACTTTGCTATTTTTGCTGGCCTGCTGATCGCTAATGCTATTCTGTAACATTCTTAACATACCGAGATTATAAAAAATATCCGGAACAGCGTTATCGTAGGCACCGAAAATGAAGGTGAAAAAGACGGGCTCGAATACAATGGGGACGCAGACAAAAAGTGTCAGTGTTTGGAATGGAGTGTGATAGGAGATATGAATGATTCGCCAAGCCTCTCGGGCTTGCATTACTAAAATTAACAATAGCAAGCAAAGCCCGACGTAACCTCCATATCGAATAGATCCAACTGGGCCGCTGTGGACATTTCCGCTGATCATAAAATTCTCCTGACCTTCAGCGCCGCTTCCATACTTGGAGAAATACTGCATAGTTTCATATTGACGCTTGGTAAATCCAAAGCCATCACCTAACAACTTATTTTGAATATAACGATCGGTAGTCAGCATTTCCTTCCACATAAACGTGCGCCAGCTTGTGGAGTTTCTCGCTTCTAAAACTGCGATTTGATCCCATTCTCCAGGGAGCCAAGAGAGTGCTCGCTGTGTTGAGAGTGGTAGATTAAAAATACGGCCATTGCCGGTAATTATGATTAAAAGAACGAAACAAAACGAAGCGGATATCCCAATAATTCCTTTCCATCTATTTCTGATATAATTTATTATAAATAATGCGCCCAGACAGGCGAATAATACCGAACGAAATCCAGAAAAAAGGACGCAAAGAACTCCTATTCCGAGTAGTAGAGGCTGCCAAAATTGAAAGGGATTTAGTAGTTTATTGAGTGACCGAGAGGCAAACAAATAAGTTAAAAGTGGCTGCCCTATCGCCGCGAGGTATCCCAATCGCGAAGTTGATTCAGCGCCTGGTGTCACGAAATCACTTCCATTGCTAACCCAGGTAAAATATCCACAAGTATAATACGCCGCAGATAAACTAAGTAAAACTGGGAACCATGATAAGAATTGCGCCATAATACCTTCCATCATTCTTCCAGCAGTGATGACGATAGCAAGACGATCTGCGTTTTTTGAATGAAGGGAGACTTGGCTTAGTATCCAGTAAGCAAGAATTCCGACAAGGCAATTAAAATAGGGGCGTCCACCGACGCGGTCAGAATCTAATGCATCTACGCCAACAGGATTGCGAAGAAATGAGATGATCAAATAGATTGCCATCGTTCCACAGATGATCTCTAGATTTCCAAAAAGGGCTTTTCTGCGTAATATTTTGAATGCTTTTAAGGGTAAAAATGCTCCTAATACAAATAATATAACTAAGTCTCGGACACTGAATGGAAGAGCTAGGCTTGGAATTTGACCACTTAAAGCCCAGGCGACTGGCACGGCGACCCATATTTTTTCCCGGACGGTAAGCACTAGTGCAATGCCGCTGACGGCTAACAAAAAACCGACGATTAAGCTTGTCTGCCCGTTGCCTGCGCTCTTGCCTAGGTATATCGCGAGAAGAATGCCTACGAGGGTGGCGACCCAGCGGACGGCGTATTCGGGTAGGCGTTGCAGATTCATTTGGGTGCTTTCTATAGTGTAAAAGTGGGCGCTGTCATCTGTTTCTTGGGCTTTTTCAGGAGGGGGGTGATGACGAGGAAGAGGGTGGCGAGGGTGGCGAGGGCGAGGGCGAGGGGGAGGCTTGTGGGGCGGTAGTCGAGCTGGAGGGCGGTGGTGCCGGGGGGGAGTGCGAGGGTGGTGGTGTGGCCTGTTTTTTGGAGGGGGATGGGGGCTCCGGTGGTGGCGTTTTTTGCGGCCCAGCCGGGGTAGGCGGTGTCGTTCCAGAGGAGTGTGCCGGCGGTGGTGTCGGTGAGGGTGAGGGTGAGGTGGTTGAGGGTTTCTTGGGTGATTTGCACGGGGGGGAGGTCGCTTTTTCGCTGGAAGCGGTGGCCGCCTCGGGTGGTGAGGGTGCCATCGGGCTGGAGGGTGAAATCGGCAGGGGAGGGCTGGCCGGAGAAGGTGTCCCACCAGGCGTTTGCGGGGACGAGGGCGGCATAGCCGTGGAGGAGGTGGAGGTGGTAGAGTGCGCCGAATTCTTGGGGAAAGTATCCGCCAAAGCCGTCCTCGGGGTGGTGGCGTATTTCGCTGGTGAGGATGGTCTCTTCCAGGCGTCCTTGGCTGTTGGTGATTTGGGCGAGAATTTTTTGCTGCTCTGGGCTGCCAGCGCGGAGGCGTTGCCACATTTCTACGGGTTGGTGGGGGATGAATTGGCGGGCGAGGAGCAGTGGGGCGAGGAGATTAAGGAGGAGGACGGTGTGCCAAACGACTGGGCTGCGGCGGGTGCGGAGGGCGAGGGCGGCGGCGGCGAGGGCGAGGGCGGCGGTGAGGGCGGCGGGGTTGATGAGGGAGAGTTCGGCGGGCACGGCTGCGACTTGGGCGGCGCGGAGGGTGGCGGAGCGCCCGCCGTAGCCGTCGTTCATCATGCGGGCCTCGAGTTTGGTGGCGTATTTTTCGCGGAGGTGGGGATAGATGACGCGGGCGATGAGGTCGCCGCTGCAAAGGACTAGCACGGTGGCGAGGAGGGTCGCGCGCACGAAGGCTCGCGAGGGGGCGGTGGTGGCGAGGCGGAGGAGGCCCAATGCGGCTAGAAGGAGGAGGCCGAGCACGGGGAATCCGGCGTAGCGGGCGTAAAGGGTGGAGTTTAGCGGGGAGCCGATGATGCAGAGGTAGCCGATGATGAGTGCGAGGGAGGTGCGTCGCAGACCGCGTTGCGTTTCATTTTCCTCTGCGTGTGCGCGCAGGCCCAGCGCGGCGAGGGGGAAGATGGCGCTACCTGCCCAGAGGAGGAAGCCGAGTGCGCCGACGCCGCTGGTGCCGTAGCTGCCGGTGCGCGCGGTGCCGAGCAGCCACGGATGTAGTGCGGCAAAGGCGAGCGGCGTATTCCAGACCTGTGTGTCGCCGTGCTGGATAGGCCGTGCGTTTAGGCGAAATAGCTCCCATTCCGCGAGGAGCATGGGTGCGGCGAGGAAGCCGCCGGCGATGGCGCTGGGGGCGATGATTTTTACCGCTTGCCACCATTTTGCCGCAGAGCGCCCGGCCCAGCCCCATGCGACGGCGAGGGCGAAAAGTGGGAGGTAGGCGTGCGACTGGATATTGCCTGCGAAAAAGATCGCCGCCACGCAGAGTGCAGCGCTGGTGGTGAGGGCGGCGCTTTTCCGCAGCCGCATCCCTTCCCATGCAAGCCACAGCCAAGGATACCAGCACAGTGCGCCCTCGACCCAGGGGTGGCCAAAGAGCTGGGTTTTCCAGCCTGCGACTTCGCCCGCCAAGGCCAGCAGGGCCGCTGGCAGTGCGCGCAGCCCTGTGCGGCGGAGGAGTAAAAAGACGCCGAGCGAGCCCCAAACCCAGTGGGCGACGCGGGTCCAATTATACGCCAGCACGAAGTCCGGCATGGCGAGGTAAATGGCGACGCGCAGCGGGTCTGCGCCGTTGCAATGGGCATCCGCGAGCAGCGGGCGACCGCCGTAGCTGTAGGGGTTCCACCATGGCACTTCGCCGCGCCGCCACGCTTCGTGCATGAGCGATTGTAGGGGGAGATCGTAGCTGAGTTGATCTACGACGTGTTGATTTTGCGGCACGCCGTTGCTCGCCGGATCTACGAAGCGAAACTTCTCCCACAGTGAAGGTGCGATGTCCACGGGGGCCAAAATCGCGCGTCCCCACAGCGCATCCCCAAAGACCAAGAAAGCCAGCGCGAAGCTGGCGATCAGAAAAAAAGAGATGTCTCGTAGGCGGTTCATGGGCGTGCAGCGTTTTCTTGGATTCAGCCTGCGCGGGCAAGCGTCTTATTGAATGAGTGCGCCCTCCGCCGCTAATATCCGCGCTTCATGCCACACACCATCCTCGGCCTCTCGGCTTATTACCACGATAGCGCGGCGGCGCTCGTGCGGGGTGGCGTGGTGGTGGCGGCGGCGCAAGAAGAACGCTTCTCGCGGGTGAAGCACGATGAGCGATTCCCGGCGCAGGCGGTGGCGTATTGTTTAAAGGAAGCGGGCATCGCGGCGGGCGAGGTGGATCATGTGGTTTTTTACGACAAGCCGTTGCGGAAATTTGATCGCCTGCTGGAGACCTCCCTCGCGGGTGCGCCGCTCGGCGTGCGAGCGTTTCTGCGGGCCATGCCGCTTTGGCTAAAGACGAAGCTCCATCTTCCAAAAGAAATCGCCAGCGCGCTCGGCGGGACTTTTCGCAAACGCATCGCCTTCACCGGGCACCACGAATCCCACGCGGCCTCGGCGTTTTTCCCGTCGCCATTTGAGGAGGCGGCGATCCTCACGCTCGATGGCGTGGGCGAGTGGGATACCGCGAGCATCGGCATCGGGCGCGGGGAAAAAATCGAGCTGCTCCAGACGCTCACCTTCCCCCACTCGCTCGGGCTGCTCTACTCGGCGTTCACGACGTTCTGCGGCTTCCGGGTGAACTCCGGCGAATACAAGCTCATGGGCCTCGCGCCTTATGGAGAGCCGCTCTACGAGGCACTCATCCGCGACACGCTGCTCGATCTAAAAGCAGACGGCTCATTCCGAATGGACATGAGTTACTTCCGCTACGCGCACGGGCTCACGATGACGGGGCCGCGTTTCCACGCCCTCTTTGGCGGCCCGCCGCGCGCGGCGGAAAGCGCCATCACCCAACGCGAGATGGACATTGCAGCGAGCATCCAGCGCGTGACGGAGGAGATCGTCCTCCGCATGGCGCGACACGCGCGGGCACTCACCGGCGCGCGGCATCTCGTGCTCGCGGGCGGCGTCGCGTTGAACTGCGTGGCCAACGGCGCGCTCCTCCGCGCGGGCATCTTCGACGATCTGTGGATCCCCCCCGCCGCTGGCGATGCGGGCGGCGCGCTCGGAGCCGCTCTCTTCGTCTCCCACCAGCTCCTCGGCGCGAAACGCCAGCCAGCCAGCGATGCCGCCCTACTCGGCCCCCGCTACAGCAGCGCAGAAGTGCGCGCCACGCTCGATGCCGAGCGTGTGAAATATCGCCATTTTCCCAACGAGCCCGAGCTCCTCGCCGCCGTCGCCAGCGAGATTGCAGCGGGGAAAGTCGTGGGCTGGTTTCACGGGCGCATGGAGTTCGGCCCACGCGCGCTCGGAGCCCGCAGCATCCTCGGCGATGCACGCAGCGCGGAGATGCAGGCGCGGATGAATGTGCGCATCAAATTCCGCGAGAGCTTCCGCCCCTTCGCCCCGAGCTGCCTCGCCGAGGATGCCGCCGAGTGGTTCGAGCTGGATCGCGAGTCGCCCTACATGCTCCTCGTCGCCCCCATCCGCACCAGCAAACGCACCCCACTCACCGAGGCCCACCGCGCCGCCCTGCGCGACCCCGATCTGCGCAAACGCGTGAACGTCCCCCGCAGCGAACTCCCCGCCATCACCCACGTAGATTACTCCGCCCGCATCCAGACCGTGACTGAGGCACGCAACGGTCGCTACTACCGCCTCATCCGCGAATTCAAACGCCAAACCGGCTGCGGCGTCATCGTCAATACGAGCTTCAACATCCGAGGCGAACCCATCGTATGCACCCCCGCCGACGCCCTCCGCTGCTTCCTCGCGTGCGATATGGACATGCTCGTGCTGGAAGACTGCGTGCTCATAAAAGAAGACCACCCCCCGCTCGCAGATGCCGAGCGGCAAAAATATATCGACAGCTTCGAGCGCGATTGAGCGGGGGGCACAGGGTGAAACTACTCATACCATCTTCCATCATTAAAAAGACGATGCGCAGCAGAAGTGATGAGCGCGAAGCGCCCCGCCGGGCACATCGCGGGGGCTGGGCGCGTGGCTTTTGAGGAAGCGGGCGTCCCTCGTGCGTCCCATGTCTCCGGCGAGGCGCCAGAGACAGCGGGCGGGGCGCCCGCGCTACCCGGCGCTCCGCGCTCACCGGACGCCATTTCTGAAAGTCCTTTTCATTCTTAAAGATGGTATAAGGGGCGGGTGGCTGTTTGCTACGACCGCGCCGGGCTGGAGTCGAGGAAGGAGCACCTCCCTGGAGCCTTTCGGCAAAGCCGGAGCCGTGCCCCTCGCGCTCGCGGACTACTTGCTGGCGCGGGAGTATTGAGCTACCGCCGGATGGCCTCGCGCAGCTCGCCGCCATACGCGGGATTGATCTCGAAGGTCTCGGCTAGCAGCTCGTCCGGCCCCAGCTCTTCCTTGAGCGAGGCCGTCTCGATGTAGCCGATTTGTAGCAGCGAAGAGAGCGAGTCGGCCAAGTCTTGCGCGTCCATATTCATCCGCTCGATCAGCTCCGCGCCGGTGATCGGCAGGCCGAAGCCGATGCCGCGCACGATGCTTTTTTCACGTCCATTGAGTTTGATTTCCCGAGCCATAGTGCGGGCCGTAGTAGCGGGAAGTATTCCAAGGTGCAATCCGTCGCGCGCGCCATAGAGTGCCGCTGTGAATACCGCTCCCGAACATCTGCGCGACCGAGGCGAGGACATCCGCCGGATGCGCCCCGTGGCCGAACGCGCCTTTTCCCGAGCGGCGGGCGCGCCGCTCGTGGGGGGGAATCGCGTGGAGTTGTTGCTGGATGCGGCGGCGAATTACGACGCATGGCACGAGGCGATCCGCACGGCACGCACGACGGTGTATTTTGAAAACTACATCCTGCGTCCCGATGAAGTCGGCCAGCGATTCCGCGACGCCCTCGTTGAGCGCGCTCGCAGCGGGGTGAAAGTGCGGGTGATGCTCGATTGGATCGGCTCCCTCGGCACGCCGCGCAGCTTTTGGGAGCCACTCGTGAAAGCAGGCGGAGAGGCGCGCTACCACAACCCGCCGCGCCTCGATAGCCCGCTCGGCTGGCTCAGTCGCGACCACCGCAAATCGCTCGTCGTGGATGGCCGCGTGGGCTTTGTCTCCGGCGTGTGCGTGAGCCGCTCGTGGCTCGGCAACCCCGCGCGCCGCGTGGAGCCTTGGCGCGATACCGGCCTCGCGCTGCACGGCCCGGCGGTGGCGGATTTAGTCGCCGCATTTGCGCAAGTGTGGGCGGAAAATGGAGCGCCCATTTCCAAAGAAGAACTCGCCATGCCCACCCCCGCCGCCGCTGGCGAAGTGAGCGTGCGCGTGATCGCTACCGCTCCGAATATCTCCGGCATCTACCGCCTCGATCTGCTCATCGCCGCGATGGCGCAGAAGCGTCTGTGGCTCACGGATGCTTACTTCGCGGGCGTCCCCGCCTACGTGCAAGCGCTCCGTTCCGCCGCTCTCGATGGTGTGGATGTGCGGCTCCTCGTGCCCGGCGGCAGCGACCTCCCGTGGCTCCGCCCACTTAGCACCGCCGGCTACCGCCCACTGCTGGAGGCTGGAGTGCGCGTCTTTGAGTGGAACGGATCCATGCTCCACGCTAAAACCGCTGTGGCCGATAGCCGCTGGGCGCGCGTGGGCTCCACGAATCTAAACATCGCAAGCTGGCTCACAAACTACGAACTCGACGTGGCCGTGGACGACGAAGACTTTGCGCAACTCATGGAGCAGACCTACGAGCGCGACCTCACGCACAGCACCGAGATCGTGCTAAAGAAACGCCGCCCCGTGCGCCTCACCGCGAGCGATGCCGCCGTGAGCCGCCCCGGTCGCGGCAGCCTCTCCCGCGCCGCCGCTGGAGCGATCCGCCTAGGCCGCACGGTCTCCGCCGCGATGATGAATCAACGCCTCCTCGGCACCTCCGAAGCTCGCCCACTGGCCCTCAGCGCCTTCCTCTCGCTCGGCATCGCACTGCTCGCCATCTTCTTCCCGCGCCTCTTCGCATGGCCGCTCGCGATACTCTGCGCGCTCCTCGCCATCATGCTCGCCGTGCGAGCCTGGCGCTTGCGGCGGGTGCAAAAGTAGGCGCGCCATTTTTAAACCACGAAGGACACGAAGGGCGCGAAGGGTGCGAAGGGTGCGAAGAACAAAAATAAGGGAACCTCTGGGAACTTCGAACTTCGAACGACGCTCACGAAGCAACAAGGTTCGAAGTTCGAAGTTCGAAGTTCAGAGTTCAGAGTTCAGAGTTCAGAGTTCAGAGTTCCCAGAGGTTCCCATAATAATCTTCGTCTCCTTCGTGCTCTTCGTGCTCTTCGTGGTTTAAAAAATGGCGCGCCGCTTGCCGCTCCCCCCACCCATCAACCCACACACCGTGCCCGATCATTTCGCCAAAGACATCGCCGAAGCGCCCGATACGCCCTCCCCGCCGCCTACAAAAAACTAGGCCTCCCCGCGCCGAAGAAGGCGGGGGAGCTTTTCACGTAACAGAGGGCATTTTGGATGAAAGAGGACGCCATCGAAAAGCCACGCCACCCCGATGCGCGAAGCCCGGAGGGCGTTTGATAATAGCCCAGCACTTTAGGAGTAACGACACTCTTGTCGTGTTTCACCTGACCATTCACGACAAGAGTGTCGTGGCTCCGGCGCGACTTTAGATTCGCGAGGAGCTTTGTGGAACATGGAGGAATTGGCCTTTGACCTCAAAGATAGAAAAAAACGCTCTTCTACAGAGATAAACACCCTCTGCGAGCGGGTCGGTTGTTCCACAGAAAAGGCTTTTTCCTTGAAAGAAATGGCCATTTCTTTCAAGGAAACGGGTGTTTCTTTCAGGGAAATGGCCTCCGCTTGCACGGAAATGGGTGTTTCCTTAAAGAAATGGCGATTTCCGTGCGAGCAGAGGGCATTTCTTGGAGAGAAGAGGGTGTCGCTCGTCAAGCGGAGGGTATTTCTTTCACAGAAATGGGTGTTTCTTTAAGGAAATGGCTATTTCCGTGCAAGCGGAGGGCGTTTCTTGGAGAGAAAAGGGTGTCGCTCGTCGAGCGGAGGGTGCTCCTCATTGAGCGGAGGGTGCTCCTCGTTGAGCGGAGGGTGCTCCTCGTTGAGCGAAGGGTGCTCCTCGTTGAGCGAAGGGTGTTTCTTTCAGAGAAATGGGGTGTGCGGCGCGCGCGCGGATCGGATTTGGCGGGGAAGTCTGTTTGCGTTGGCTGCGGAACCCGTCGGCTTGCAGTCATGGGGGGCGATGTTTAGCTCCACGCCATGCGTTCTACCCTTTTTCTATCACTCTTTTTCAATGCCGCTGTGGCGATGGCGGAGCTTCCGGCTGGGCGGGCTTGGAATGAGGAGGTGATTTATTTTGCGCTGACGGATCGGTTTGCGGATGGCGACGCGGCGAATGATG
>JAYVQK010000270.1:0-17082 GCA_043757005.1 Verrucomicrobiaceae bacterium | reverse complement strand
CCTTCGGCGTAGTCTTCATTGACGTCGAAGAAGGTCTGTGTGGGCTGGATGTGGATGGCACCGAGCGACTCGCGGGGGAGGTCGGTTTCATTCAGGATAAAGCCGACGACATCCGCCGGGCGGAGCTGGTCTTCGCGGCCAAAATTCATCTCCAAACGCACCATGCCAGACTCGTGGGAGACGGGCGTGGCGTCGTTGCGGAACTCGCGGCGCGGCGGGGCGTCTTCACGCGGTGCGCGTTCTTCGCGCTGCGGGCGCTGCGGCGGCGGGCCGTCTTGCTGGAAGGCGCGCTGCGGTGGGCCGTCGAGACGCTGCGGAGGACGCGTGTCTTCACGCGGTTCGCGCTGCGGCGGCGGGCCGTCTTGGCGCTGGGGCGGGCGGGCGTTTTCGCGCGGGCCACGTTGCTCGCGCTGTTGGGGCGGGCCGTTGCGGAAGTCTTCGCGCGGGTCGTTGCGCGGGCCACGGGAATCGTCGCGGCGTTGTGGGCCGGGGCGGGAGCCACGGTCTTCGGGGATGTTTTCGCCGCCGCGTCCGCCATCGCCATCGAGCACCGTAAAGAGCGCGCTGGAGATGTCCGTCGGCGTGTGCCCGGCGTCGAGCAGGCGATCAATCATCGCGTCGTGTTTTTTGAAGTTTCCGCTCTCTAGCATCTCGCGGACGCGATCAAACATGGAGCCCATGCGGCGCTCTTCGACTTCATCGAGAGTCGGCACTTTTTCGCGGCGGATGCGGCCTTTGGTAAAGCGCATGATCTGCTCCAGCTTCCACACCTCGCGCCCGGAGGCAAAGGTGATGGCGCGGCCCGTGCGGCCTGCGCGGCCTGTGCGCCCGATGCGATGCACGTAGTCCTCGGCGTCGTGCGGCAGGTCGTAGTTAAAGACCACTTCGATGTCGTCCACATCCAGCCCGCGTGCGGCGACGTCGGTGGCCACGAGGAATTGGAATTTGCGCTCGCGAAACTTGCGCATCACGCGCTCGCGGGCCGATTGGGCGATGTCGCCGTGGAGCTTGTCGGCGAGCATCCCGCGTGCGGAAAGGTGCTCGGTCAGCTCGTCCACCATCATCTTTGTCGCGCAGAAGATGATCGCGTATTTTACATCCTGCACATCAATGATGCGTGTGAGGACTTCCAGTTTCGAGCGGCGATCTACTTCGTAATATACCTGATCAATCGCGGGGGAGGTGAGCTTTTGATCGAGGATCTTTACGTGCTCGGCGTTGCGGGTGAATTTCGAGATCAGCGTCTTGATGAAAGGCGGCACGGTCGCGCTAAAGAGCACGGTCTGGCGGTCGGGCTTGGCCTTCGCGAGGATGGCCTCCATGTCGTCTCGGAAGCCCATATCCAGCATCCGGTCGGCCTCGTCGAGGATGACCATTTTGACGTGTTCCATGGAGAGCGACTTGCGCTCCAAATGATCCATCACGCGCCCCGGCGTGCCGATGATGATCTGTGCGCCTGCCTTCAATCCGTAGAACTGCCGCTCGTAAGACGCGCCGCCGTAGATGGGCAGCTCTTTTACTCCGCGCTTGAAGGCGGCGAAGCGGGCGACTTCCGCCGCGACCTGCATGGCCAGCTCGCGGGTGGGGCAGAGGATGAGCACCTGCGGAGCGCGCACGGAGGCGTCCACCATCTCGATGGCGGGCAGGGCGAATGCGGCGGTTTTGCCGGAGCCAGTCTGCGACTGCCCGATGACATCGCGGCCAGTGAGCAGTATTGGGATAGCAGCAGTTTGAATTGGCGATGCGATTTCGTAGCCAGCGTGGGCTACAGCTTTTTGGAGCTCCGCCGATAGGCCGAGCTCACTGAACGGTTTCTTTTCCATCACTCCTCATACTCGGTAGGGGAAAAGGCGGCGAACACATTCTGCATTATTCGTCCTTTTGCGGGGAAATTACTTCGCTTCTTCCTCCCCGAGGAACTGCTCTTGCAACACATTATACCGTTTGCGGATGCGCTCGCGGGCCGCTTCCACATCGGCGCGAGGGAGGACGATGGGGCGACCGACGCCCTCCATTTCGATGATCGCTGTCTCGGCGGGAGCGGCGAGCGCGGCGGCAAATTCCCGCAGCGTCCTCACCGCTTTGCCGTTCACTTTTTGCACGATCCCCTCGCGGAATTCATCGAGGTAAGTATTCAGCGGATCGGGCAAGATCGTCGTGAGCAGGATTACCTCGTCACGGTCTTTATACAGCTCGTCGTCTATAAAGTGGGCGAAGTAATGGAGAGTGCGCAGGTTTTGAAATTGATACGTCGAGAGCAGATTGCGATTCATCGGCTGGAAGAGCAGACCGCCATACACCACGTAGCGCGCAGGCTCGTAGCTATTGGCCTGGTAAGTGTAAGGCCACGCGCGATCAAACGTGATCTCCACACTCCGCGGCTGGCCCGCGCGGAGGATGCCGAGCGTCAGCCGCTCGCCTTTGAACTTCCGCTCCGCCACCTCCGCCATCAACACGCGCTCGCCCTCGAGCTGCACCATGCCGTCGCTCTCAATCTCCACGCCGTCTATCTTCAACAGCACATCGCCCTCGATCAAATGCCCCGCGCACACACTCGCACTGCCCACGCTCGTCACGATCACCCCACGGTCATCGTCCTTCAGCCCCAGAGCCCGGCGAAAGCCTGGGTTTTGCAGGGGGAAAGTGCCGATGCTCAGTTCCATGTAGCGGTCGTATTTGCCGTCCTCCACGTCTTTCAGGAAATGTTTCACCACCGGCGTCGGGATCATGTAGCCGACGTTTTGCGCCACATCGCCGCTGAAGCCTTGGAACGCCACGCCGACAACTTTGCCGCCCTGCATCACGGGCCCGCCCGAGTTGCCGGGATTGATCGCTGCATCAATCTGAATCGTGAGATGCGAATCCATCACCGAGTGCGCGTAAGGCCGGAAATCAATCCGCGAAACGATGCCCTGCGTCACACTCAGGCGCTCTCCGCCGATGGGGTAGCCGAAGACCGACACCGTGCTCTCGATCTCCGGGATGTCGCCCACGGGCAGTGGCTTTGTGTCCTTCCAAAACGCCGGATCCTCCACCTTCAGCAGCGCCAGATCGCAGTCGTGCGCGATGTGCTCCACAGTCGCGATATACTTCTTCGGGTCGTTTTCTTTTTCCACCGTGAGCTGCCGCGCATTACTCACCACGTGCGCATTCGTCATTAGCCGATCCTTGCCCACGACCCAGCCCGTGCCGCTCCCGCCGCCCATCGCGCCGGGGAGCCACGGCACGCGGTAGTTAAATTCCTGCGCAGTATTATTGATCCGCGCGAGTGATTTGCGGATTTCATTGGGCTGCGCCAAAACAGTGGTCGCAGCGAAGACGAGGAGCCAGTGGAGCTTCATGCGCGGACGATGCACGGGCGGGCGTGGGATGTAAAAGGAAAGTCTTTTGAAAAGGACGCACTGGAACTCTGGGCTGCGTCCTCGAAGCACCACGTTCGAGATTAAGAGTTAAGAGTTGAGCCTACCGCGAGAGTCGCAGGCCCTGCGGGCGGCCAAACTCTTAACTCTTAACTCTTAAAAGCACGCCAGCCGCGCTCCCCCCATCAACCATCAACCATCAACCCTGCCGCCCCACCGCCACCGCGCAGTGCTTGTAGCTCGGCTGGCGGGAGTAGGGATCAAAACTCGGGAAGGTGAGCACATTCATCGCGGGGTAGTGCATGGGGACGAAGAGCTGGCCGGGCCGCACGGTAGCGGTGAGGAAGGCGGTGGCGGTGATTTTTCCGCGCCGCGATAGGATGGCGACCTCCTCGCCTGCCTCGATGCCGAGGCGCTCGGCGTCGGCGGGGTTCATCTCCACGTAGCAATTCTCCGGCGCGAGTCGGCGGAGGACGTCGCTCTTATTCGTGCGCGAGCCCGTGTGCCACTGCGCGGAGGTGCCGCGCCCGGTGAGGAGGACGAATGGGAACGCAGCATCCGTGGGCTCGGCGACGGGGCGCGGTTGCTCGTAGAAGAACTTCGCGCGCTGGTCGGGCGTGAAGAATTTGCCGTCGGCAAACAAGCGGCGCTCTTGCGCAGGCGGCTCCTCGCTGCCAAGCGGCAGCGGCCATTGGATGCCGCCGCAGTCGTCGAGGTGCTGGTAGTCGCGGATGCCGGAGAAGTCGCACGGCTGCCCGCGCGAGATGTCCTTGATGAGTTGGAACGCAGCCTCCGGCGAAGTCCACCGGGCGAACATGGTGCTGAGCCCCCAGTAGTGCGCTATGAGCTGGAAGATGTGGAAATCCGCGAGCGCTTGCCCCGGCGCGCGGCTGACTTTTTTCACGAGCCCGATGCGCCGCTCGCTATTGATGAGCGTGCCCTCTTTCTCGCCCCACCCCGCCGCAGGCAGCACCAGATCAGCGCGCAACGCGGTCTCCGTGGTAGGGTAAAGGTCTTGCACGACGAGGAAATCGAGCTTCTTCAACAGCTCATTGAAGCGCCCCTGTTGGATCCACGAGTGCGAGGAATTCGTGGCGATGACCCACAGGCCTTTGATCTTCCCGTCCTCGATACCCTGCACGATCTGATCGTAGGCGAGGCTAGGTTGCGTGGGGAAGTGTTCGTCGGCGATGCCGAGGACGCGCCCCACTTTCTCGCGCGCAGCGGGATCATTAAAATCATGCGCGCCGAGGAGGCTGGAGACATTCGCAAAGAGCCGCGAGCCCATCGCGTTGCATTGGCCGGTGATGCTATTCGCGCCGGTGCCGGGCTTGCCGATGTTCCCCGTCATGAGCGCCAGCGCGATGATGGCCTGCGCGGTGCGGGTGCTCTCGTGGCTTTGGTTCACGCCCATCGTCCACCAAAAGGAGACGCGCTTCCCAGCATGGATCGTCTCCGCGAGCCGCCAGAGTTCATCCGGGCTGAGGCCCGTCTCAGCGCTCACTTTATCCGTGGTGAACTGCGTGACGAACTCCGCAAACTCCGCAAACCCCGTGGTGTGTTCGGCGATAAAGGTGCGATCTATCCAGCCGCTAGAGATGAGCACATTTGCTATGCCGTAGAGCAGCGTGAGGTCGCTCTTGGGCAGCAGCGGGTAGTGCTGCGTCGCCGCCATGGCCGTCTCCGTTTTACGCGGATCGAGCACGACGATCTCGGGCATGTGCTTATTCCGCAACACGCGCTGCCACATGATCGGGTGGGCAATGCAGGGATTTGCCCCAATGAAGACGAGCACATCGCTCTCCTCGAAATCAGCATACGTGAAGGGCGGCGCGTCGAAGCCGAACGACTGTTTGTAAGCGACGTGCGAGGTGGCCATGCACTGCCGCGTATTGCTGTCGCAATGCACGAAGCCCATGCCGAACTTCCAAAGCGCGCCGAGCAGCGCCATCTCCTCCGTGACGATCTGCCCCGTAGAAAGGAACGCGCAAGACTCCGCGCCGTGCTTGGCCTTGATCTCCTTGAACCGCTCGCAAAACAGCACCAGCGCACGTTCCCAGTCCACAGGTTCCAGCTCGCCCGTCTGCTCATTGCGCAAAAGCGGAGTGGTCGCTCGGTCACTCGCGGCGAGTGGCGTGAGCGCCTCCCAGCCTTTCGGACAGGCCATGCCGAGGTTTACGGGATAGGTCGTGTCGGCGCTGAGGTTCACCGCTTTGCCGTCCTTGAGGTGGATTTTCAACCCACAGCCCGTGGAGCAAAAGCCGCACACCATCGTGGTCGTGGCATCCGGTGCAGCCTTGCTGGGCACTTGGCCGAGGCCGAATTTGCCGGGTTCGCGGACCAAGTCGCGCGTGAGCGGGCCATCCCATTGGCGGATGATGGGGTGCAGATCGTCGAGTGCTAGTTTCATGTGGGAATCCCTCCGGGCATTCTGGGAGCAGCCGATGCAGTGAAGTAAGTGTGACGCTCAAGAATCTGCGAGGCCACCGTGGAGGCAAACGCGATGCCCGCCCAAAGCGCGCCCAGCCCCGACAGCCCAGAGATAGCGAGCAACGAGAAGTGCGTGGAGACGACAAACAATGCTGTGCGAGCCACCAGCACGCGCGGCAGCAACCGCGAGATGGTGAGCGCCGAAAGATGCGCCGGAGCCGTGGCATCCCCCAACGCCCGCCGATGCGTGGTGCGTTCCCAAACAAAGAGCGCGGTGCGGAGAACGGTCGCCGCAATTCCCCACACCGGAGCCAGCACCGCCACCGCCGAAGTGCCGAGCAACGCCGCGGTGCCAAAAAACTTCGGCAACGTGAGCCGCGCCGCCCAGAACGGGCGATGCGTATCAATGTAGATCATCGCCGAGCACGCCACGCTCCCCAGCGCCAGCGCGAAGGTGACGACGGCGAGCGGGAGATTCGCAGGCAGAAGGATCAGGCCGCTCGCGGCTCCCGCGTAGATGCTGAAAGCGAAGATTTCCCGGCTCATCCAAGACTTCCGCAAGCCGAGAAATGCGCGCCAGGCTTTCAGCGGACGCCCAAGGTGCGTCGTGCTCACCACGAGCCCCGCAACGAGCGCTGCCATGCCCACGATGGCGATGGGCAGCAGTGGCGCAGGTTGCCCGCGAGCGATGAGGAAAACGAGCACGCCATGCACGCCCGCCGCAAGCTGGGTGAGGATGAGCATGATCGCGAGCGGCCAATGCGCGTGATCCAGCCGCACCGCGCCGATGTCCGCTGGGCGGGCATTCGAGGGCATCGAGCGCGCCGTGCGGTAGGTCGTGCTCGGGCGCGTGTAGCTGCTGGCAAAAGCTCCGGGAATCACGCTCGACGCCGCACTCACGTCGTCCTTGCGCACGATCTCGATGCGGATGGCTTCATTCGGGCAAGCCTGCACGCACGCGGGCGCTTCCCCTGCGGCGAGACGGCCTTGGCACATATCGCACTTCCGCACGATGCCCTTCTTCGCGGAATACTTCGGCACGTCGTAGGGGCATTTCAGCACACAGTATTGGCAGCCGATGCATTGGTCATCGAGATGCCGCACGATGCCCGTGTCGGCGTCCTTTTCATACGCAAGCACCGGGCAGCCATTCGCACACGCCGGATCCACGCAATGATGGCAAGCCGTGGTGATCGTCTGCTGGTAAGGCTCGGCATCCGTGCCGCCGTGGAGGAAGCCGACGGTGCGCCACAGCTCTTCGTCCTCCAGCCCGTTCAGCGAATGGCACGCGCTCACGCACGCTTTGCAGCCCGTGCAGGTATTGAGGTTCACACCAAAAGCGTATTGCTCGCCGTGCTGCGGGCGATTGAGGGGAATGAGGTCGCGGTAGTAGCGCTCCTGCGCGGGCAGAGCGTGCTGCTCATGCTTTTGCGCGAAGCGCTCGACCGCAGTGAGCCGCTGCTGCTCATCGAGCAGATCGTCTATCAACGTGCGCGGCTCAGCGGCATCACTCATTGCTGAACATCTGCTGGAGTTCGCCTAGCTCGTGGCGCGCGGTGAACGCGAGGAACGTCTCGCGGCCTTTGCGGTGCTTCACGTAAGCCCCGAGCATTTGCTCCACCACGACGGGCAGCGCAGGCGCAGCCACGCCGGTGAAGACTTGCCGCCCGATGGCTTGGTTTTTCCCAAAGCCGCCACCGACGAAGACATGGTAGCCGTCCACACTTTCGCCGCCGACTTTCGCCCGCGTGCCGAGCAACCCGATGTCGCCCATGTAGTGCTGCGCGCAAGAGTGCGGGCAGCCGGTGAAGTGGATATTGATCGGCTGATCGAGCTCGTAGCGTTTCTCCAAATAGCGCGATAGCTCGATGGCGTGCGCCTTCGTATCGGCCTGTGCGAACTTGCAGTAGCGGCTGCCCGTGCAAGCGATGATCCCGCTCGCGACGTTCGACTGCTGCGTGGTGAGGCCCATCTTTTCCAGCGCGCGCTTCACCGTCGACACGAAAGCATCCGCGATATTCGGGATGATGAAGTTTTGCCAAACCGTGAGCCGCACTTCGCCGCTGCCGTAGTGCTCCGCGATGTCGGCGAGGCGAAGCATTTGCTTCGGCGTGATCTGCCCGACAGGCACCGCCACGCCCACATAGCTAAAGCCGCGCTGTTTCTGCGGGTAATCGCCGACGTGTGTGTGCGGTAGCTCTTGTGAGGCCCAACGCATCGTCGCGGGATCGTAAGGCGCGCGCGTGAGCTGCGTGCCGAGGAGCTTCTCGGTTTCGGCGATGTATTGATCGAGCGTCCACTTCTCCAGCAGATGTTTGAGCCGCGCTTTCTTGCGGTCGCTGCGATTTCCATTCGCGATGAAGACGCGCACCATCGCGCAGACGACTTTGTTCAGCTCCGCAGGCCGCACCAGAACGCCAATGTCGCGAGCGAAAGCCTTATGTCCCGTGGCTCCCCCGAGCGCGATGCGGAAGAAGACTTCCTCGCCGACCTTCACCGCTTTCGCGCCAATGTCGTTCGTATCCTCCACCGCGCCGATCAAGCCGCCGCCGTCGTAGGCGATGTTGAATTTGCGCGGAAGGTCGTAAAACGCGCGATCATTGATGATGAGCGTCCCAAGCTCGCGGATGAGCGGCATCGTATCAATCAGCTCCACCGGGTCCACGCCGCTAGTGGGATTTGCAGTGAGATTGCGGATGTTGTCCGCGCCTGCGCCGCGCGTGTGCAGGCCGACGTTTTGGATGCGACGCAACACTTCTGGCGCGTCCTTCGGAGCGATGAGACGGATTTGAAAATTCGCCCGCGTGGTGATCTGCACGTAGCCAGTCGTGAGATCCTGCGCGACTTTCGCGATTTCGCGGAGCTGGAAGGAAGTGACCAGCCCGCCGGGAATCCGCAGCCGCGCCATGAAGGAGTCTTTGATCGGCGTGAGGAAAAAGAGACCGTTCCATTTGAAGCGAAACGTCTCCTCTTTATCCGGCGCTTTGTTGCCCACTGCGTTTTCGAGGATTTGCGCGTAAGCATCGAGCGGGTTGAGTTCCCGCTTCACGCGCTCCTCGAAGATGAGGTCGTCCAGTGCAGGCTTGCCCTCCGTCGGCTCGACATCGCCAAAGCGCACGCCGTTTTTCGCGATCACCGCGCCTGCAAGCAGGCCCGTGAGATATTCCTTTTGCTCCGTGCTGAAAGTCTGACCGTTGAGTTCCGGGGGCAATGTGGTGGTGCTCATATTTAGTAAACGTCGCGTTGGTAGCGCTTGTCGGTTTTGAGTTTGGTGACATACGCCGCAGCGGCTTCTTTGCTCAGTCCACCAGCCGTTTCGCACGCAGCGTGTAGGGCCGCGTCCACGTCCTTCGCCATGCGCGAGGCGTCGCCGCAGACGTAGAAGTGTGCGCCTGCCTCCAGCCATGCCCACAGCTCGCTCGCTGCTTCGGTCATGCGCTGTTGCACGTAGATTTTCTCCGCTTGGTCGCGGGAAAAAGCGAGGTCGAGGCGTGTGAGATGCCCGTCCTTTTTCCACGCTTCGAGTTGCTCCTCGTAAAGATAATCCGTTGCGCGCTTTTGATCGCCGAAGAAGAGCCAGTTGCGCCCGCGCGCACCGATGGCTTGCCGCTCTTCGAGAAACGCGCGGAAGGGCGCAATGCCCGTGCCGGGGCCGACCATAATCATCGCGGTCTCGGGATTCTCCGGCGGCTTAAATCCATGCGAGGGCTGCACGAAAACAGGCGCGCGGAGGATGTCGTTCACACGATCTGCGAGGAAGGTGGAAGCCACGCCCCTACGCTCGCGCCCATGCGCGGCGTAGCGGACGGCGCTCACGGTGAGATGCACTTCGTCCGGGTGCGCCTTGATGCTCGATGAAATCGAATACAGCCTAGGTGCGAGCTTTTTGAGTAGCGCGACAAACTCCGCCGCTGCGAATGGCTGCCCGAGCCCGAGCAGCACGTCTATGATCTCCCGACCATAGAGCCACTTCTTCAGCTCCTCTTTGCGCTCCGGTGCGAGCAACGCGGCGAGTTCGCTGCCCGGCGCACGCTTGGCGGCGGCGGCGAGGAGGTCATTGGAGGGTCGTGTGATGTCGTAATGCTGCGTGAGCGCGAGACGTAGCGGAAGCTCTGCGGTGCCAGCTTTCACGGCTTCTTCCCCATCGCAGCCGAGCGTGGTGAGCAGCTCCGAGACTAGCGCAGGGCAATTACTCGGGAAGACGCCGAGCGCGTCGCCGACTTCGTAGCTGAGCCCACTGCCAGCGAGCCCGAGCTCGAAATGCCGCACGTCCTTCGCGCTGCCAGCGAGGCTGAGTTGCACGTTCTTTAGCAGCGGAGATGGGAAGGGATTTTTGCGGTCGTGACTGGGGACTGGGGACTGGGGACTGGTCGGCTCGGTTGCCTGTGAGAGTCCCGCGCCCAGTGCGGCGAAGACGCCGCTCGTCCACTCGGCGGCGGGCTCTTCGTATTCCACATCGCAGTCCTTGCGCTCAAAGACGCGCTGCGCTCCGAGCTGCTCGAAACGCAAGTCGCACTTCTTTCCAAATTCGCAAAACGCGGAGTAATTCGTATCGCCAAGCGCGAGCACGCTGTAGCGCAGGTTTGCGAGCTTTGGAGCGGTCTCAGCAGCGAGCCAGTTCCAGAAGTTCTGCGCCATATCCGGCGGCTCTCCGTCGCCGTAGGTGCTGGTGATGAGGAGCACGTTGCTCTCCTTCAGCCACTCGACGGCTTCGTATTTTTCCAAGCTCAACGCGCGAGCGGAGAAGCCTTGCGCCTCGGCGGCTTTCGCCGTCTTCTTCGCCAAGCCCTCGGCGCTGCCCGTCTGGCTACCGAAGAGCACGAGGAGCGGTTTCTTTGGCTCTGACACAGCGCCCGCGAGCGAAAGCTGGCCGCTAGCATCGCTGAAAACTCCGGCCAAAAAGCCGTTGAGCCATGAGCGTTGCTCGGCGGTGAATGGAGCGTTTTCGGGAATGTATGGGATGCGTGTCATCAATCAGTGTGTAGTCAAAAGTCGGGCAAGCAGGGCGATGCAGGCGGCAAGCAGCAGCCAGAAGGCCGAGCGGTAAAATGCGAGCGGGTTGCGCTCAAGCAGTGGTGCGTTTTTATTAAAAAACGGCTCCACGCGCTCGGGGTTTGCGAGGTCAAAGGTGAACTCGCTGAAATGCTGGTAACGCCTCGCTGGCTCGATGCTGAGAGCGCGGAGGATGACGTGCTCCAGCCACTCGGGGATGTTGGCGTTGAGTGCCGTCGGGCGTTTGGGCGCGTGGAAAGTGGGCGTCTGAAAACGCTCGATCTGGCCAAACGGAAAGTGACCGGTGAGCGACTCGTAGAGCGCCACGCCAATGGCGAAAATCTCGGTGCGCTCGGAGATGGGCGCATTTTGAAAACGCTCCGGTGCAAGGTAGCTGGCAGTGCCCGCCCGCGAGGTCACGCTGAAGATTTCCGCAGCGCTACCGAGATCAATCAATTTGAACCGCAGCCGGTCGTAGTCGGAGATGACGAGGATATTCTCCGGCTTGATGTCGCCATGCACGAGATCGAGCTGGAGCAGCAGCGCGCTCGCTTCGCAGAGGAAGCGGCCTAGCGCAACAGCCTCGTCCACACCGAGGCGGCGCGACTTGAGTAGTGCCTTGAGGCTCGGGGCCTCGATGAACTCCTGCACGTAATAGCGAGCCGTCGCGCGCTCAGGCGTGAACGCCGCGACGAACGGCACTGGCGCAGCCTCGGAGGCACGCTGGGCGTTCCACGCTTCCTTCACGAAATGAGCGAGCAAGTCTTCGTCGTTGCGGGCTTCGAGTGTGGCAAATTTCAGCGTCCAGCGACGCTCATCTTTGGAGGCTAGCCAAACGCGATCCGTGCCGGCGAAGGCGCGGATGAGTTCGTAGCCGTCTATGACGTTTCCCTTTTTGAGCGTCGTCGGAATTTCCAGCGGTAGCGATTTCACAGTGCGGAGCTTACCCGCTTTCGTGACATCAATCACTACAGCACTCATGTCGTCCATCTGCTGCTCGTTCGCCAAATTGCGGGCGTGCTGCACGATCACGCGGGCGCTGGAACGGCGACGGGCTTGGTCGGCGAAATCATCGCTGGGGATAGCGTTGCTCACGCCATCGGAACACAGGATGGCGAGATCGCCGTCGCAAATTTCCCTTTCAAAACAGTGCGGCTCTAGCTCGGGCCCGAGACCAATTGCGCGGCGAAGAACGTGGCATTGTTCGGGATCTACGTGGTCGTGTGAGAGCTGCTCCAGCTTGCCAGCGCGGGAGAGATACACGCGGGAGTCGCCGACATTCAGCCCATAAAGGCGGTCGCCCTCCAGCACGGCGACGCTGAGGGTGGAGACGAGTTCCGTGCTATCGAAGCGCGCGAGCGATTCGCGATAGAGCGTCTCATTGATGATCCTCGCAAACTCGCCGAGCGCGCGCTGTGGCGTCCATTCGCGGGGGCGCGAGCAGTAGTTGCTCACGATATTCTCCACGATCCTCCGCGACGCCTCGCCACCTGCTCTCGCGGCACCCACGCCGTCTGCGAGCACGGCGATGACCGTCTCGCCCTGCACCCGCCATGCGCAAGCATCGGCACCCTCACTGGCCGGGCGCGGCAGGTTGTGGCTGGTGACATTCACTTTCATCAACTAGATGCGTGCTTGTGCGGCTGCGCCCCAAGTGGTGCGCCAGCGGGTCTTCACGATCGTGAGGCCTACGATGGCGAGCACGCAGAGCACCGCGAAAATGAGGAAGCCTGGCGCGTAGCTGCCCGTGTGTTGCTTCGCAAAGCCGAGCGAGCTGGCGAGCCAGAAGCCGCCCACGCCGCCTCCGCAGCCGACGAGACCAGTCATCACGCCGATGTCTTTACCAAAGCGCTGTGGCAGGAGCTGGAAGACCGAGCCATTCGCCATGCCGAGCGCACCGCTGGCGAGGGCGAAGAGCACGGTATTGAAAGCGAGCACATGAACGAGTGCCGCAGTGCTGAGGCAGACCGCTGCTACGGCGTAGAAGACGTAGAGCGAGCGGATGCCGCCGAGTTTATCCGCCACTGCGCCGCCGATGGGCCGGGCGACTGCGCCGAGGAAAGTGCAGAGCGCTGCGAAGTCGCCAGCCTGCACTTTGCTGAGGCCAAATTCCTTTGTGAAATAGAGCACGTAGCTGGTGGCCAAGCCTACGAAGCCGCCGAAGCTGATCGTGTAGTAGAAGCAAAACCAGTGAGCATCTTTGTCCTTCAGCAGCTTCCAATAGTCGGAGAGTTTTTTACGTTTTACCTCCACGGGCGCTTCTTTCGACCACACGAGATAAATCAGGAAAACGATGACCGCCGGGATGAGCGCGAGGCCGAAGACTGCCTGCCAGCCATACTTCTCAGCGACGCGCGGCGCGATGAGCGAGTCGAGCACCACGCCGACATTCCCAGCGCCGGCGAGGCCCAACACGAGGCCCTGCATATTCGGCGGATACCAACGTCCCGCCTGCGGTAGTGCCACAGCGAAGCTCGCACCCGCAAAGCCGAGTAGTGCGCCGAGGAAGATCGTGCTGCCAAAAGTCGTGAGCCCTGCCAGCCAAGCATACGCCAGCCCGCCCATAACGATGATTTGCGCGATAAGCCCCGTATTTTTTGCCCCGATCCGATCTACCGCAAGCCCGAGCATGATGCGGAGAAATGCGCCCGAAAGCGTGGGCACGGCGACCATGAAACCTTTTTGCGCATCGCTCAACCCGAGCGCCTCGCCAATCTGTGCTCCCAGCGGGCCGAGGACAGTCCAGACCATGAAGCTGAAGTCGAAATACAAAAATGCGGTGAGCAGCGTTGGCCAGTGGCCGGATGATTTTAGCGTAGAGAATTTCAAGTGCGTGTGGTGGTTCTTTTTGTGCAGCAAAAAAGGCACGCCCGCTCTTTAGCTACCGCGATGCCAGTGCGGCGCATCCAGCAGAATGAGGGCTTCTCGAAAAATTCATGGGTAACGTGAATGGTTTTCATTCATCCTGCCGCTCCCCTCTAGCAAAGCATCCGAGCGTCTGCGTGCAAAAACGCGGCCCCTCGGGCGGCGCTTACTTTACCGCGCACATTCGCAAAACTCTGGCGGCGCTGCCGCTGCTGAGGTGTCTGTTTTTACGCAACGTGTGCAGTGGAGCAGTGCTGATTTACAGCAACTGTCTGAGATAAAGAGACGGTAGTGAAAGAGGCGAAGCCCAAGGAGCGGCGACATTCCTGTCGCTGTCCTAAAGCGCGAAGCGCCCAATATCTAGCAGCGCGCAGTTTTCGAAGGCCGTGCGAATCTGATTGGGCGCTTCGCGCGACGGGGGGGGGACAGCGACAGGAATGTCGCCGCTCCTTGGGCTTCGCCTCCGCTCTTTGTGTAGCAAATGGTATTACAGCATCCCCACGCGCTTGCGGAGGATCCACTCGAGGGTGAGGAGAGCGATGATGGGGAGGAACCACCACCAGCTTTGCCATAGGACGGTGTCGCTTTCGATGACTTCGCCGTTGCTCATGGGGGCGAGTTTGGCGAGGAGGTCGTCGGCTTTTTCTTCGCGATAGTATTCGCCGCCGCTGGCGATGCTGATTTGGCGGAGGAGGTCTTCATTCAGCGATAGCAGGGTGCGCTCGGCGCTCTCGCGGGCGGTGACTTTGAATTGCGTGCGCGCTTTGATCTGGCCCTCGGGGACGGCGGCACTCTCGACGGCGACTTCGTAATTTCCCGGCTCCAGTGCGGCGGTCTTGCCGCGATAGAGGCCGCCTTCATCGGGCGTGAGGCTGAAGGTGGCGACCTTGTGGCCATCGCGATAGACGACGGCGGTGACGGCGGCATCGGCGACGGGTTTGCCCTGCCCGTCGCGGAGGCGCACGCGCATATCGGCTTGCTCGCCGGGCTGGTAGGTGAGTTGCCCGGCGTCGAGCGAGACGAACTTATCGCGCGCGGCGAATGGCGGCTCGGCGACGAAGCTGGCGAGCTGGTTCCAGAACTTTGTGTGGTAGAGATCGGCGACCTCGTAGCGCCAGCGCCAGGAGTCGTCGAAGCCCTGATAATACACGCGTCCGGAGCCGAAGGGGCGCAGGACGGCGGCGGCGATTTTTTGCCCGCCAGCGTCGGCCTCGATGAGCACTTCTGCGCCCGCGAGCGGCTTTGCGCCACTGAGCCAGTGGGGCGCGGGGAGGTGCGTCCATGTATCGGCGTTAGCCGCGAGATCGGGGCTCAAAGCGAACGCGCCAAGGCTGGCGGCGCGCTCGGTGAGGGCGAGCGATTTGATGCCGCTGTGCACGGCGGTGCCCGTCCACTCCACAGGCATGAGCGGGCCGAGTGGCGTGTCGGAGTAAGCGCGGAGCAGCTCGCGCGCGCCGTCTATGAAGAGCATCGCGCCTCCGCGTTTGCCGACGAAATCGGCGAGCCATTTCAGCTCGTCGTCTTTCAGCGAGCTGCGCGGGACTTCGCCGAAGATGATGAGCTCGTAGCTTTCGAGCGTCTTTTGTTCGCTGGGGAAAGTGCCGGGCTTGTCGCCGCGAATGAAGCCCGCGTCGCTCGAGGAGCCCGCGATGACGGCGTTAACCTCCCACTTTTCATCGCGCTCGAAGAGGTTGCGGAGGTAGCGCGTCTCCCAGCGGGGACGGCCATCAAGGATGAGGATGCGCCGCTTTTGCGTGACGGCGCGGAAGCGCATCGGCGCTTCGTTATTGGAAAGCTCGCGGTCGCCCTCCAGCCCGCTGACGATGGCTTTTAGCTCCACCGCCGCGCCCAGCACTTCGTAGCCTTGCGGTTGATTTTTGAGCCGCGCCTCGGCGAGTTCTTTGATGGCAAACTCCACGGGCACGCGCCGCGTGGAGCGCCCCTCGGTGATGAGCTGTTTCTCCCACACGACTTTGTCGCCGTCCTTCACCGTGAGCGTGAAGGTCTGCCCCGCTGGCACCTCTTCTTTCAAGATCACCTCGCCGCGCACGCGATCCTCAAAGAACACGGCATCCGGCACGACGACGCGCAGCACCGCGATGTCGCGCGGCGCGACTTGGCTGCCAAAGCCGACGGTGAAGACGGGCATCTTGCGGCCTGCTAAAATCTTTGCGCTATCGAGTGGCGCATCGCCCGCGTTGTGCTGGCCATCGGTGAGTAAAATGACCGCGCCCCGCTCCGCTTTATTTTCATCGCTCGCGGCAAACTTGAGCCCGCTATTGAGGTCGGTAGTTTCGCCCTCGGGCTTTGGCAGACTGGTGGGCAAAGCGGCTTCTTCTTTGCCCGGCTGCCACAGCGGTTTCACCGCGCCGCCATCGAGCGAGACGACCTGCACATCGTGCTGCGCCGCGAGCCGCGCGAGGATGCGTTGCTCGGGCTTGCCCTCCAGCAAGAGCGCCTGCAAACGCTGCCAGCGCGGCAGTCCGTCGAATTTCGCCAGCGCAGCCTTGAGCGGCGCGGAGGCTGGGTCGCTCTCGATCTGGCGGATGAAAAGCTCGCTCACATCGCGGGACCAGCGCCCCGCTGTATCGGCGAGGCGACTGAGTTCCAACGCCGCGCGCGTGCGGTCGTCCACGGCTTTTAGCTCGCGCCGCAGCAGCTCGTTTGTCGGCATCACTAATTCGCTACGAAAGCGATTCAGCGCGTCGTTGTCTTTGCCAGCTTTCGCGATGAGCGCATCGGCCTCCGTGATCTGCGCAGCAAACGCCAGAGACATCTTTTTCCAAGCTGCATCATCCGGCGTTTGCAGCGTGGCGAGGCTTGCAGCGAGGCCCTTTGCATCCGCCAGCTTCTCGGCAGCCTGCGGCAAGTCGAGCGCGGCTCCTGCGCTATCGAGCAGCCCGAGTCGGCGGGCGATGCTGATTTTGCGCCCCGCATCCATGGCGGAATCGGTGAGCTGCATGGACTCCGAGGAATCCAGACAAACGATCACCCGCGCAAGCTGCCCGATGATTTTGCGATGATGCAGCACTGGCCCGCTCAACATGAGCACGATGAGCACGACGACGAGCGCACGCAGTGTGGGCAAGAGCAGACGCAACCAACGGCTGTAAGACTGCGTATCTCGCCGATACAGCACCCACGCCACCGCGCCGAGCACCGCCGCCGCTCCCACGCCCACAAACCAAGGCCAGTCGCCCACCCAGCGCAGCGTGGTGGTGGAATCGCGATTCGCGGCAGCTAGAAAATGGGCTATCATCGGGCGGACATTGCAGGTTGAGGTTTCACGGGGGCTCCGATTTTTCCACGCGCACTAATGAGAAATGCTACACAAGAGCGGTGGCGCGCGTGGAGTGGGACAGGCGCCCCGCCTGTCGGAGTGGGACAGGCGCCCCGCCTGTCCATACGCGGCGCTTTGGACAGGCGGGGGCGCCCG
>JAYVQK010000269.1:0-50504 GCA_043757005.1 Verrucomicrobiaceae bacterium | reverse complement strand
ACAAGGGCTTCTACGATTTTCAAAAGTGGTCGAAGACTTATCAATGGTGGGTAAAGACCGAGGCCGACGGAAGCTTCACCATTCCGCATGTGATCGCGGGCGAGAAGTATTTGCTGTGGGCGTTCGGCCCGGGCGCAGCGGGGACGTTTCTTTCTCATAAACTCGAAGGCGGACAGCCGCCGTTCGAGTGCAACCTGCCAGCGAAGGAATTCACCGTGACGGTGAAAGCAGGTGAGACGACGCAGCTCGGCACCGTCGGATGGAAGCCTGTTCGCGCGGGCGCTACGGTGTTTGAATTGGGAACGCCGAATCGGAAGTCCGACGAGTTTCGGCACGGCGAGGACTACTGGGTGCCCGGCACGCCGCCGAAGCTTGGCTTTCCCACGGCGGTGTGGGGCGGACAGATGGAGTTCCCTTTGGATTTCCCCGAAGGCATGAACTACACCGTCGGTAAGAGCCAGTGGACAAAGGATTGGAACTACGTCCTTCCCGCTGCAGCCGATGCCGCCGGGAACTATCAGCCCTGCAAGGGCACTATCACCTTCGAACTGGCAAAAGTGCCCGCGAATGGAGCGATGGCGTCGCTCTATCTCGCGCTCGCAGGCAACGATGGCGACAAGGTGATCGTCAGCGTGAATGGCAAAAACCTTGGTGACGACGATAGCGGCGCGACCGGCACACCGAACGCGCTGTTGCCCGCCGGATTTGCACCGCCGTATTCGGACACGAGCAGCATCCATTTCAGCGACCACGGCCCGTTCTGCGACGAGCGCGTCACCTTCCCCGCATCGCTGTTGCACGCCGGCGAAAACACGCTGACCATCACGATGGATTCGAGAAAGATGGTGTCCTTTCTCACGGTGGACTATCTTCGCTTGGAGATGCCGGGCTATGTGCCGCCCGTGCCGGAGAGCGTTGCTATGTATCCTGGCAACAACCGCGTCTTGGTGAGTTGGCCTGCGGTTCCGGGAGCGACGAGCTATAACATCCTGCGCTCCATCACGCCAGCCACGCCAGCGGGCGGGTATGCCACGATTGCCACGAATGTGATTGGCCCCGTGTGTGGCAGCGGCTCCGGCAGAGCGACCTTTATTGACACCACCGCCGTCAACGGGACTTTGTATAGTTACACAGTCCAAGCGTCGAATGGAAATGAGCACAGCTTCAATGCCGAGCCGAGCAGGGACGTGACACCGACTGCGATACTTCCCGCGAACGCACCCGCTGCGCCGACGAAGCTAACCGTCTCAAAGTCGGCCCATCACGAGGTCGCGCTGTCTTGGAGCGCCTCGTCCGGTGCGAATTTTTACTACGTTTGGCGCACGACGCTTCACCCCGACAATGTCGGCGGCACCTATCCTTTGCGGACCATTTTCATGGATGAAACGACGGGCACGAGTTTTACCGATCACTCGCCCACCGATGGCAGGATTTACAGCTATCACATCACCGCCGTGAATGCCGCCGGCACGAGCGAGCCAACCGCCGCGGTGACTGCCATGCCGTTGCCCGCCGCACCCGCGACGGCGCCCGCCTCGCTCACCGGCAGTTGGAAGAAGACACGCAACGGCAATGCCATCACCCTCAATTGGGAGCCGGTGCCGGGCGCGACGGGCTATGTCATCTACCGTTCGACGGGAGGTGTTGCGGAGTTCAAGTGGCCCGCGAATTTTCTGACCGCGCTGGTCGAAACCACTTACACTGATCAGGGCAATACGGAGAAACAGGCCAAGGTAAAGGGCTTGGACGACACAACCGACTATTCCTACCAAGTGACCGCGGTGAACGCGGGCGGCATCTCACCTCCGGTTACTTTCCATGTGCCGGCGCGCTAACTTTATGAATCCAATCCCTCTCCTCATCCTCATGCTAACAAGCCTGCTTGGCCGCCTTCCAGCCGCCGAACCCATCGCCGCCTTTGCACGGGGCGCACGCATTCTTTTTCAAGGCGACTCCATCACCGATGGAAATCGCGGGCGCAGTGCCGACCCGAACCACATTCTCGGCCACGGCTACGTATTCATCATCGCCGCGAAATACGGCGAGGCGTCTGCCGCGATGAATCTCAATTTCATGAATCGTGGATCGTCGGGCAACACGGTGAGTGAACTCCAGAAGCGTTGGGAGAAGGACACGCTGGAGCTGAAGCCCGATGTGTTGAGCATCCTCATCGGTGTGAATGACCAGTCGCACGACGTGCCGCTCGATGAATATGAGCGCACTTATGATGAACTCATCGCTCAAGCGAAGACCGGAAATCCCAAGCTCCGGCTGGTTCTGTGCGAGCCCTTCACGCTGCCGGTCGGCACACGGAAGGAAGGCTATGAAGTATGGCGCGCTGGCATCCAGGCGCGGCAGGACGTGGTCGCCAAGCTGGCCGCTAAACACGACGCGGCGCTGGTGCGGTTTCAACCGGTCTTCGAGGAGGCCTGCAAAGTGGCGTCCGCTGAACATTGGATCTGGGACGGCGTGCATCCGACTTACTCCGGCCACCAATTGATGGCCGACGAATGGGAACGGACGGTCCGCGCAAAATGGCCGACTCTTTAGCTCGCCCGAATCTCACCAATCATGCCTGCTTTTCCCCGAGCCCGTGCGCACGGACGATCTAATCAGGCCCGAATCGAGGGCGACGGGAGAGTAAAAGGAGCGGGGAAGGTGCTCGGCGCTTCCATCGCGGGCGGCGGAGAGGGGGACGGTGCCGAATGGCTGCTTTTTGCGGGGAAGGTGCGTAAAGCGTTGATTGCTTGATTTTTGCTGCCGAAAACTCGGTTGCGGGCAGGCGTTTTCGCGGTTGGGGGGCTGTAGATGGTCATTTCTTGACTGTCGGCGGCGATTTCTTGGATGTCAGTCTCAATAGAACGATTGTCAGTCTCAATAGAAAGGCTGTCGGTGGCGATTGCACGGTTGTCGGTGGCGATTGCTCGCATGTAAATGCGGGTTGCACGGCTGTCGGAGGGGGTGGCGCGGGTGGTGTTGGCGGGGGAGCGGGTGGAAATGCTGGTGGATTGGCGGCTCGGGCGAGAGAAAAAGCGGGCTCCGTTAAAAATGGATGTTGGCTCAAAATCCGCGCACTAGCTGTAGGACTTCGCGGATTCGCTCGTTTGGATTTGTCTCTGTTAGGCGGGGGAATTTGCTGCCGATGAGGATGAAGTCGCCTTGGCGGGTGAGCATCAGCTTGCCGTCCTTTACCTCCACGATGGTGATCTTTCGCGCGGCGGCGCTGATTTTTAGCTCGGCGAGCAAAAGCAGATTCTCCACCGCCACGGGCGCGCGTCCGTAGCGGTCGCGCCATTCTTTGCGGAGGGCTTCGAGCGCGTCGGGCGTGGGGAGGTCGTTCACGCGGCGGTAGGCGGCGATTCGGGGTTGCGTCTCGCTGAGGTAGCTCGTGGGGAGGAAGGCGGGGGCCCATGCGGAGAGATCGCTCTTTCCGAGATACTCGGCCTCGCGCTGCATCACGAAATCCAAGCGCACGGCTACTTCCACGCGCAGCTTTACGCGCTGGCCTTTCAGCTTTGCGATGGCTTGCCGCAGCAGCGCGCAGTAGAGGTCGAAACCGATGCTCACGATGTGCCCGCTTTGTGCGGTGCCGAGGATATTTCCCGCGCCGCGAATCTCTAGATCGCGCATGGCGATTTTGAAGCCCGCGCCGAGATTGCCGTATTGCTTGATCGCATTGATCCGCCGCCGCGCTTCGCCCGTGCTGATCATCCCCGGCGGCAACAGCAGATACGCATACGCTTTGTGCTGCGCGCGCCCCACGCGGCCTCGGAGTTGGTAGAGATCGGCCAGACCGAAGCGATCCGCGCGGTCTATGATGATCGTGTTTGCGTTCGGAATATCCACGCCGCTCTCGATGATCGTCGTCGCGATTAGCACGTCCGCTTCGCCGTTCACAAAAGCGTGCATCACTTCCTCCAGCGCGCCTTCTTCCATCTGCCCGTGCCCGATCACCACTCGCGCCTGCGGGCACAGGCGCTTGATCCGACCAGCCTCCAGCTCGATGTCGCCTACGCGATTGTGGAGGTAATACACCTGCCCCTCGCGCTTCAGCTCGCGGTTCACGGCGTCGCGGATGATGCGTTCGTCGAACGGACAAATCAGCGTCTCCACCGGGATGCGATTCGCGGGCGGCGTCTCGATCGTGCTCATGTCTTTTGCGCCCATCAGCGACATGTAGAGCGTGCGCGGGATCGGCGTGGCCGAGAGCGTGAGCATGTCCACGAGCGGCCACATGGCTTTGAACTTCTCTTTGTGCAGCACTCCGAACCGCTGCTCTTCATCAATCACCACCAGCCCGAGATTTTTGAAATCCACGTCCTTCGAGATCAGCCGATGCGTGCCGATCACGATGTCCACGCTGCCCGCCGTCACGCCGCGCAAAGTCTCCGCTTGCTCGGCCTTCGTGCGGTAGCGACTGAGCAGGCCGACGGTGATCGGGTAGTCGCTCATGCGCTCGCGGAAGTTCCGGTAATGCTGCTCCGCGAGCACCGTCGTCGGCACGAGGATCGCCACTTGTTTCCCCGCGCACACCGCCTTGAACGCCGCGCGGATGGCCACTTCCGTTTTACCAAAACCCACGTCGCCGCAGATCAGCCGATCCATCGGCTGCTCGCTCTCCATGTCCGCCTTCGAGTCCGCAATCGCCGTGAGCTGGTCGGGCGTTTCTTTATAAATGAACGACGCCTCGAACTCGCGCACCCATTGGTTATCCGGCGGGAAAGCAAAGCCCTTCTGCGTCTCGCGCTGCGCGTGGATCTCCAGCAGCCGCCCCGCGTAATCGAACACCGCCTTCTCCGCCTTTTTCTTCGCATTCGTCCACGCCGCGTCGCCCAGCTTCGAGAGCTGCGGACTGCGCTTGCCGATGCCCACGTAGCGGGCCACGAGGTAGCTCTGCTCCAGCGGGACGTAGAGCTTTGCGCCCTCGGCGAACCCTAGCTCCAGCACGTCCTCGCCGCCCATCTGCTTTAGCTCGTTGAAGCGCCCGATGCCGTGCTCCAGATGCACCACGAGCTCGCCTTCGATCAGCTCGTTGAAATCAATCTGCGACCGCGCGCCCACCTCCCGCGCTTTCTTCATCGCCGTCCGCCGCGAGCGGGAATTGCGGTAGCGACCAAAAATCTCCGCATCACTCAGCGCCGCGACTTTTCCCGCTGGGAAAGAAAACCCGCGCCCCAGCGAGCCGATCACCAGCTTCACCGCATCCGCCTCCACCGGCGGCAGCAGATCGCCGAGCCGCTCCACTTCGCCCTCGTTGTTGCAGAAAACAAACGTCGCCCAGCCTTGCTCGCGCCACTCCCGGAGCTGCGCAAAGAACCGCTCGCGCTTGATTTCATCCACCACAAAATCCCCCGCCTCAAACTCCCCCAGCCCGTGATCGTAAAACGCCGTGCTGTAATCCTCCACCTCCGCGACCTCGGCCTCAAACTCCGCCGCCGAGATCCGCACCTGCGCCTCGTGCCAGCCTGCGCCCACGTCCACGGTTACATCCTTTTCGTGGATGTAATCCTCCAGCGTCGTCTGCGCCTCCGCCTCGCCGAGTAGGAAAATACAGTCTTCCAGCGGCTCCACGCTCGTCTGAGCATGGATGTCGAACTTCCGAATACTCTCCACCTCCTCATCGAAAAACTCCAACCGCACCGGCTGCACATGGTGAAAGCTGAACACGTCCACGATGCCTCCACGGATTGCGAATTCCCCCCGCTGCGTGACCTGAGGCACGTGCTCGTAGCCCGCCTTCGTAAGCGCCTCCAGCAGCGCGTCGCGGTCGCACTTTTGCCCCCGCACGATGCGCAGCTCCAGCTTGCGCAGCGCCGCTTCATCCACCACCGCATCGCCCAGCGAACTCTTCCCCACCACCACGATCAGCCGCGCACTTTTCTGCGCAAGCTGCTGGATGATCGCGAGCCGCTCCGCCGAAGCCTCCGGGTCCGCGAGCGCGCCCTCGACGGGTGCGATTTCCAGCTCGGGGAAAAAGAGCGCCTCGGGGAACCATTGCACGAGTTCATTATGCACCGCCTCCTGCGCGCGCAGATTTTCGCAGACCAGCCACACGCGCCCCTTTGCCGCGCGGGCGATGATGCCGCACAAGGTCGGCTGCGCGTTCTCCGCGACGTGGGAGAAAACCGCCGTTTTCCCCGCCGCCACTGCACGCAGTTTCTTCGCGAGCACAGGCTCACGAGCGACGGCATCCAGTAAATCAGTTTTCGGTAAAGGCACGAGGGTAGAGAGAAGAGACGAGTGCTCTTCGCACGGCAAATCAAAGTGAAAAGTGCTCGCCTTTATCTCCGCTCTGCTACGCTCGCGGCATGAACACACTATCGCGCAGAGCCTTCCTTTCCACTGCCAGTGCAGCTTCCATCGGCGCGGTCGCCATGCAGATGGATGCTCGCCTTTCCGCCGCAGATGCTGCGAGCGGGCTGCGCGGGCGCATCAACCACTCGGTGTGCAAATGGTGTTACCCGAAGATCGCGCTCGATGACCTCTGCGTGGCGGGCAAGGAGATGGGCCTCACGAGTATTGATCTCGTTGCGCCGGGCGATTTCGCGACGTTGAAAAAGCACGATCTCGTGTGCGCGATGACCACTTCCGCGACGATCAAGGGGCCGAAGGGTGAAGACATCGGGAGCATCGGGTTGGGGTTCAATCGCACCGAGCATCACGACTTACTCGTGCAGGCGAATGAGCCGTATATCGCGGCGGTCGCGGATGCGGGCTTCAAGCACCTCATTTGCTTCTCCGGCAATCGTAAGGGTATGGACGAAGAGACGGGGCTGAAAAACTGCGCCGAAGGGCTCAAACGCCTCATGCCGCTTGCGGAGAAGCGGGGCGTGGTGCTCGTGATGGAGCTGCTCAACAGCCGGGTGAATCACGCGGATTATATGTGCGACAAAAGCGACTGGGGCATCGAGCTGTGCAAGCGCGTGGGGTCGGCGAATTTCAAGCTGCTCTACGACATTTATCACATGCAAATCATGGAGGGCAACGTGATCGCGCGCATCCGGGCGGGGAAAGAATACTTCGCCCACTACCACACGGGTGGCGTGCCGGGGCGGCATGAGATTGATGAGACGCAGGAGCTGAATTACCCAGCCATCATGCGCGCCATCGCGGAGACCGGCTACGCGGGCCACGTCGCGCAAGAGTTCATCCCGGCGAAGCCGGATGTGCTCGGGTCGCTGCGGCAGGCGGTGGGGATTTGCGATGTGTAGCGATCTATTTTAACCACGAAGGACACGAAGGACACAAAGGACACGAAGAAGAGAGATGAAATCTAGTGCCTTCCTTTGTATTTCCTTCGTGCTCTTCGTGCTCTTCGTGGTTCAAATTCAAACGATACCGCTACCCCAAAAAGTGCTCCGCCTGCGCATCGCATGAACGTCCTCGTCCTTCAGCTCAAACGCATCGGCGACCTCGTGCTGACCACGCCCGCGCTCGCCGCGTTGCGCGAGCATGGTGTGCACGTGACGCTCGTGGTGGATGCGCCGTGCGGTTCGCTGCTGCCAGCGATTGCGGGGCTGGAGGAGTCGCATGTTTTCCACAAAGGCGGCGACAACCGCGCGCTGTGGACGCGCCTGCGAGATGGCGGCTGGGATGCTTGCTTGGACTTCACCGGGAGTGATCGCAGTGCGCTCATGGGCTGGCTCTCGCGCACGCCGCGTCGCATCACTTTCGATTGGGTGCGCAAGCGCCTCCTGCGTCGCCTCGCGTATCACGAATTCGTCGCCTCTCCCGTGCGCCTCGCGCACACGTGCGACCACACGCTCGACCTCGTCCGCGCGCTCGCGGTGCCCATCCCCGCCGACACGCTGCCCACGCTGGAGCTACCTCGCGAAGCCCGTGAAAGCGCCCACGCGATGCTCGGCGCGGCGGGCATCCACGGCACGCCCATCCTCATCCACCCCGGCAGCGCGCGGCCTGAGAAATACTGGCTCGCCGAGCGTTGGGCGGCAGTCATCGCCCGCCTGCACGCGCTCGGCCATGCGTGCGCCATCACTTGTGGGCCGGACGCTTTTGAAAAAGCGCACGCCACCGCGATCCTCTCGCTCGTGCGTGCGGCGGCGACCAAAGGCGCTGTGACCGAACTTTTCTACCCACCCGATCTGCTCACCCTCGCCGCGCTCGTGGAGACATCCCGCCTCGTGTTGAGTTGCGACACCGCCGTCGTCCATCTCGCCGCCGCTTTTCGCAAGCCGCAAGTCGCGCTCTTTGGGCCCACGAATCCCTTCCACTGGCGACCGCGCCACGACCTCGCCGTGGTCATCAGCGCCACGCAGCCGGAGGAGCCGCTCACGCAGTTCCAGCCCAAGATGAAAGGCGCTGCTACTACGAATATCCCCACTTCCACCGTGCTCCGCGCGGCGGAAGAGCTGCTCGCCGTCGCGATGGAGACCTAAAGGATTTTCTCCTCCCGCTAAAAATTCTTCCCCTTGCCAATATCCCCGTCCCGTCCCCCTATTCCCCGAGTCCATGTTTATTCAGCGCATCCGAGGCATCCAGACACTGCTCGTCGCCACACAGGCCATATTCCTGTCGGCGACGTTTTGGCTTGCGTATGTCGTGCTCACCGTCGGCTTTGCGCCCGGCTCCACCGTCTTCCTCGGCGACTACACGCTTTATTGGGCCGTGATGCTTGGCGGCTTCTTGCTGGAGAGCCTCTCGCGCGGGCAAGGCGAGCTCGTCGCGCCGCTCACAGAGCGCAGCATGGTGCGCCTTTTTCCCATCGCCCTGCGCCAGCTCACCTTCACCTACGGCGGGCTGCTGCTCCTCCTCGCCTTCACCAAGGATCTCGCCATTTCCCGCGTCTTCCTTGGCTGCCACGCGCTCGCGCTCTACGCCGTCCTGCTGTGGGGAAATGCCACGCTGCCCTCGTGGTTTGCGCGCACCCTTTTCAGCGGCGCGCGCGAAAACGGCACCCTCCTCGTCGGCCCCACTCCACGTCTCGCGCAGCTCCACGGCTGGCTTGCGCGAAAGGCCGAGTTTGGTATCCGCATCGTCGGCCTCGTGCAGACGGACACCGCGCCGCCGCCGGGCGACATCCCCCTGCTCGGCGACATCACCGCCCTCGCCGCCCTCGCCCGCAGCGCCGATATTTCGCAGATCATTCTTTTAGAAAGTGCCAGCCCCACGCTCGCCAAAGAACTCATCGCGATTTGCCAGCAGCGCGGCCTGCGCCTGCTCATCGTGAATGACTTCGCCGAGCAGCTCGGGCACCCCACGGTGACGTGTATGGATGAGGGCATCAACATCATCACCCTCCACGAAGAGCCGCTCGAAAACCCCTTCCACCGCGTGCTGAAGCGGCTCCTCGATGTGGCCATCGCGCTGCCCATCGTCGTCCTCATCCTGCCCTGCCTCATCCTCCTCGTCTGGCTGCTCCAGCGCCTGCAATCCCCCGGCCCACTTTGGCACAAACAAGAGCGCGCCGGGCTGCAAAACCACCCCTTCCAGATTATGAAATTCCGCACCATGCACCCCAGCTCCGGCGACGAAGCGCGACAAGCCACCGAGGGCGACGCCCGCATCTACCCCTCTGGCCGCTGGCTCCGCCGATTCAGCCTCGATGAATTCCCGCAATTTCTCAACGTCCTGCGCGGCGAAATGAGCGTCGTCGGCCCGCGCCCCCACCTCGTCCAGCACAACCGCCAATTCGCCGAAGTCATGGCCAGCTACCACTTCCGCACCTTCATCAAACCCGGCATCACCGGCCTCGCCCAAGTGCGCGGCTTTCGCGGCGAAGCCCGCACGAACGAAGCCATCGCCGCGCGTCTGCAATCCGATCTCATCTACTTAGAAAATTGGTCCCTCTCGCTAGAGCTGGGCATCATCGCGCGGACGGCGTGGCAGATGATCGCCCCGCCGAGCAGCGCGCGGTAAAAAGGAGTGCGTTACCTACTTCGTGATCACGGAGGGGCCGTCTTCCAGTGCTTCGCGGATTTTTGGGGCGCGCTTTTGATCCTGCACGAGGCGGGTCTGCGTGCGGCGGGCTTCCATCACGAAGGTATTGTTATTCCCAAACATCGCCCACGGGCCGGTGGGGATGTCGCGGTATTCCACGAATTTCCAATCCACCACATCCGTATCCGACAGCGCGAGGTAGTCGCGCACGGCGGGGGAAACATCGAGCCCTGCACCGTGGTTGAGATTCGGCGTGGGGTATTCACTTCCGAAAACATAGCCGTAGTGATCGGTGCGGAAGGGGCCGCAGTCGCTCCACTGCGCGTAGCACACGCGGCTGTCTTTGCGGATGGCGATCCAGCGGTCGCGACACACGGATTTACCCTCTTCCTCAAAGACTTGTTTGAACCACGGGATGACGAGACGCGCCTCGGGCTTGTGATGCCCGCCCGTCACATCTGTATAGGGTAGGGCGAAGTAAAACGGGTTTTGCTGCGGGAGGAAGGTGCCTGCGATGCTGCCGCCACCGGGCAGTGCGCGGCGGGCAGTGCGCGTGGGATTATCGTAGCCGCCGAAGCTCTTCCACCATTCGGCGTCCCAGCAACTGCTGAAATTGTGGACGGGGTTATTTTGCCCCGCCGACTCGCCGACCCAGAAGATCGTCGTGACGATCCGCTGCTTCCAAGGGTAAAGCCCGCGCGTGCCGGCCTTGTTTTTCTCTGTGGGCATGATGACTTGCGGCTCCAGCTCCAGCAGCGATTGCTCGCGGAGCTTCTGCGCAAATTTCGTGAAGTCGCCGCTGCTCTGGTAAGCCGTCTGCGCGCCGCCCGTGCTGACGAGCAGCAAAAGCAGGACGCACAAGGCGCTATGGATCGTTAGTTTCATACGAGCGGCGGGCACGATAAAGAGGGACGCGCCCTTGGCAAGGGGCATTTGCCCGCGCTTTGGGTTGATGGTTGATGGTTGATTGGAGCGGCATGGCGCGCAGCGCGCCCCATCAACCATCAACGAATTCTCCTCAGTGCCCGCTGGCGGCGATGTGCTCGGCGTAGGTGGGGGCGTCTTTCAGCGCGTCGCGGTCGGCAGAGTTCGCGAGGTCTAGGCGGAACATCCAGCCTGCGCCGTAGGGATCGGTGTTCACGAGGGCGGGGGTTCCGCTGAGGTCGCTGTTGATGGCGGCGACTTTGCCGGCGACGGGGGCGTAGATGTCGCTGGCGGCTTTCACGCTTTCGACGACGCAGATGACGTCGCCCGCTTTCACCTCCTTGCCCACGGCAGGCAGATCCACGAAGACGACGTCGGTGAGTTCGGCTTGGGCGTGGTCCGTGATGCCCACGGTGCCGTCGGCGCGGAGCCATTCGTGGGATGCTGCGTAGCGGAGATCAGTCGGGATGTTCATGTGTGATTGGATGGTGGTTGAAAGGTTGTCGGGTGTGATAGACGCACGGGGCGGCTTAAATCAACCAACCACGCGATAAAGTGGTTTCTTTTCTACGATGGCGGGGAAGCGGCGACCGCGCACGTCCACTTCGATCTCGGTGCCGGGCGTGGCGCTGGCGGGGGGCAGGTAGGCGAGGCCGATGCCGCAGCCGAGGGAGGGGGAAAGTCCACCGCTGCACGTCTCGCCGATCTGTTCGTCGCCGCGCCAAACGCTGTAGTGGCTGCGGGGTGGGGGAGTTTTGCCGACCATTTTAAAAGCGGCGAACTTGCGCGTGAGGCCGTCTTTTTTCTGCTGCACGAGGACATCGCGACCGATGAAGGCGGGCTTTTCCAAATCTACAAAGAAGCCGAGCCCGGCCTCCAGCGGGGTGTGCGTGGGGGAGAGATCATTGCCATTGAGCGGGTAGCACATCTCCATGCGCAGGGTGTCGCGCGCGCCGAGGCCGCAGGGGACGATGCCCACGGGGGCACCGCTCGCGAGCACGTCGCGGAGGACGCCGACGGCGCTGGCGGCGGGGCAGAAAAGCTCGAAGCCGTCCTCGCCCGTGTAGCCGGTGCGGGCGATAAAGAGCGGGACTCCGGCGAGGTCGAGTTTCACGATGCCATTGCGCGCGGGGGCGACGCACTTTCCGCCCACAAAAGCGTCGAACCACGCCGCTGCGCGCGGTCCCTGCACGGCGAGCCCGGCGAACTCCGCGCTGCGGTCTTCGAGCGTGGCATCGGCGGCGGCGTGGGCTTGGAGCCAGGCGAGGTCTTCCTCGATCTTGGCGGCGTTCACCACGAGTAGCCAATCGTCGTCGCAGATGCGGTAGATGATGAGGTCATCTATCACGCCGCCCTGCTCATTGAGCATGAGCGTGTATTGCCCGTGGCCGATGGCGAGGCGCTCGACGTTATTCGTGAGCACCGTATTCAGCCAGCTCACCGCGCCTTTTCCGCGCACGAAAAACTGCCCCATGTGCGAGATGTCAAAGACCCCCAGCGCCGTGCGCACCGCGCGGTGCTCGTCCATGATCCCCGTGTATTGCACTGGCATATCCCACCCGCCAAAGCCGATCATTTTCGCCCCGAGGCGGACGTGTTCAGCGTGGAGAGGGGTGGTTTTTAAAGCGACGTTTTCAGACATGAGCGGCGCACAATAAGAGACGCGCGCGGGCTGTCAATCGCTCCAGTCGCACTGCCAGTTACTTTCCCGCCACTTCCGGTTTCGCGCGGAAATAGACCGCTACATTTCCCACCTGCATCACCAGCTCGCTGCTAGTCCTCTCCGCGATCTGCGGAGCGAGAGCGCGTTTTTCTTCTTTGAACGCCGTGAACTTCATCTTTACCAACCCGTGCAGCGCGAGCGCCGCATCCAGACTGCGCACAAAAGCATCCGTGAGCCCCGCGTGCCCCAGCTTCACGATGGGCTCCAGCTTTTGCGCCCGGGCTTTGAGAACACGCTTCGTGGCATTGTCTAATATCATCGGCGCACGTTGCATGGCGGCGCAGATTTTTGCCAGCTCTATACACCGCTGCGCGGAAAAGGGACCGCCACAGAAGCTCTTTTTCCGCTTCGTTCCCGCTGCGCTTCCGGGAATGATCGCGACTATCGTGGACAACCAATCTCAAGCATCACACATCCGCCTCGGCGTCGTCGGCACTGGCAGCATGGGGAAGAATCATGCTCGCATTTTCAGCGAGATGCCGGGGGTGAAATTTGCAGCGGTGCTCGATCAAAACGCCGACACGGGCCGCGCCATCGCCAGCCAATACGGCGCACAGGCGGTGACGACGCTGGAGGCCTTTGCCGATGCCGTGGACGCGGCCACCATCGCCACGCCGACAGTGACGCATTTCGACATCGCGCGGGCACTGCTGGAGCGCGGCAAGCATGTGTTGGTGGAGAAGCCCTTTACCGAAACGCCCGAGCAAGCGCACGCGCTCTGCAAGCTGGCGCAGGAGCGCGGGCTGGTGCTGCAAGTCGGCCACATCGAGCGTTTCAACCCCGTGATGTCCGCGCTGGAAGCTCGGCTGAACGCGCCGCGTTTCATCGAAGCCACGCGGCTCTCGCCCTATCCGGGCCGCAGTCTGGATGTGGGCGTGGTGCTGGATGTGATGATCCACGACATTGAGATCATCCTGCACCTCGTGCGTTCGCCGTGGGTGAGCGTGGATGCCGTGGGCGTGCCCATTTTGAGCAAACGCGAGGACATCGCCAACGTCCGCATCCGCTTCGAAAACGGCTGTGTGGCGAACATCACCGCCAGCCGCATCAGTCAGGAAAAAGTGAGGAAGATCCGCGTCTTTCAGCCCGACGCCTACCTGTCGCTCGACTACCAAAAACAGGAAGGCTACCTGCTCCGGCTCGCAAACGAGGGCGAGAAAGAAAGCAGCTTCATCGGCAAGCTGCTCGGCGTCGCAGGCGGCGGCACCATCGTCACGGAGTTCGCCGGCAAGCGCATCGTGCGCGAGCCCGTGGCCATCGAGAAAGACGAACCGCTCAAGCGCGAACTCATCTCTTTCGTCGAGTGCGCCCGCGCAGGCGTGCAGCCAAAAGTCACCGGCAGACAAGCCACCGCCGCGCTAGAGCTGGCGCTGGAAATCACGCGCAAGATCGAGAGCGCCGCGTCATGAAGTTCTACGTGCTCGCAGGCGAGGCCAGTGGCGATTCGCGCGGCGTGGAGCTGATGAGGGCGCTGCGCGAGCGGTTGCCCGGCGTGCAGTTCCTCGGCGCAGGTGGCCCGCAGATGCGGGCGTTCGGCGGCGACGGGATTTTCGACTGGGCCGATGAGGCCGTCGTGGGCCTGTGGGATGTGCTGAAAAAATACGGCTACTTCCGCGCGCAGATGCAGCGGATGCTCGCCGAGATCCAGCGCGAGAAACCCGACGCGCTCATCACCGTGGACTACCCCGGCTTCAACCTGCGTTTCGCCCAAGCCGCCAAAGCCCGCGTGCCCGGCCTACGCACCATCCACTACGTCTCCCCGCAAGTCTGGGCCTGGAATCGCGGGCGCATCCCCAAGATGGCGAAGTATCTCGATCTCATGCTCTGCCTCTTCCCCTTCGAGGTGCCGATGTATGAAAAAGTCGGCCTCCCCGCCGTCTGCACCGGCCACCCGCTGCTCGATTCCCTCGCGGAGAAAAAGCGCGCCGACCTCGTGCGCGACCCAAACCTCGTCGCCCTCCTCCCCGGCAGTCGCTCGAAGGAAGTGCGGAAAATTTTCCCCATCATGCTCGACGCCGCTCTGCACCTCCGCATGGCCCGCCAACGCCTCCGCTTCGGAGCCGCCGCTGCCAGCGAGCCGCTCGCCGAAGAAATGCGCGCGCTCCTCCGCACCCACGGCCTCGATGAAACCGCCTGCCCCATCTCCCTCCATACCGCCAACGAACTCATGCAGCGCGCCGGAGCCGGCATGGTTTGCAGCGGCACCGCCACGCTGGAGAGCACCTACTTTGGCCTGCCGATGGTGCTGCTCTACAAAGTCGCGTGGCTCACCTGGGTCGTCGGCAAGCGGCTTATTAAAATCCCATTCATCGGCCTCCCCAACGTCCTCGCCGGGCGCGAAATCATCCGCGAATTTCTACAAGACGAAGCCAAACCCGAAGTCATCGCCACCGAGCTGATCCAGCTCCTAGAGCACGACGCCACGCGCCGCGCCCAGCAACACGCCCAAGCCCAAGTGGTCGCCAGCCTCGGCGAACGCGGTGCCGCCCAGCGAGCAGCGGAGGCGATTGCCGGAGTGGTGGGATAGACGCCTCGTCTATCGTAGTGGGACAGACGCCTCGTCTGTCCAAAACCGCGCTACTTCAGCTCCACGTTCCAATACGCGAAGTCCACGAAATGCTTCCAGCTCTCGTGTGCCTCGGTGCCGAAGGTGAGGTGCGCGAAAGGCCGCCACTTGGGCCGCTCGGGCTTGCGGATGAGCTTCATGCGCGCTTCGTCGGGCGTGTGATTGGACTTCTTCGTGTTGCAGCGGATGCAGGAGCAAACGATGTTTTCCCACGTCATCGCACCGCCTCGGTCGCGCGGGAAAACGTGGTCGAGATTCAGCTCCTTACGGTCGAAAACTTTGCCGCAGTATTGGCAGGTATTCCGATCGCGCTCGAAGATGTTGTGACGGGTGAACTTCACCTCCTGCCGGGGCATCCGGTCGAAAAGCATGAGCACGATCACGCGCGGGAGACGGATGCGATGGGAGACCGTCTGGATCATTTGCTCGTGCGGCTCGCGCGCGGATACATCCTGCCAACTCGCGAAATCGTGGGTGGAAAAGCTGCCGTCTTCCGTATGCACGACTTGCGCATGACCTTGGCATACGAGCGAAAAAGCCCTACGGGCTGTGCAGACGTGAATGGCCTGCCACAGCCTATTGAGAACTAAGACTGGACGGTTGAGCAGCATAGCGGCCTCGAAAGGTGGGCGGACGCTAACGGCGAGCGCCGAGGGTGTCAACAGGGAGAGGTGATGTTTTTGAACTCGGGACGCGGAACTCCGCAAAACTCTTAACTCTGAACTCTGAATTTTTTAACGATGTCACTTCGGTGACGCTCGTAGTGATCGAAGACGTGGTCGCTTTAAAAATTAAGAGTTTTGAAGCGCCAAAGTTCAGCGTTCCGAGTCCAAAGTTTTTTGCAGCCTTCCGCCCCTCCCTCGCGCAAGCTCGCCACATGGAATGGCAACAACTGCTCAGTGCAGATCGGCTCGGGCGCAGAACGCCGGGGCGGCGCGAGGCTGCACGCTCGGATTTTCAGCGCGATAGCGACCGCATCATTTTCTCGTCCGCGTTTCGGCGTTTGCAGGACAAGACACAGGTCTTTCCGCTCTCGGAAAATGACCACGTCCGCACGCGGCTCACGCACTCACTGGAGGTCGCGAGCGTAGGCCGTTCGCTCGGCGCGCGCGTGGGCGCAGAGGTGTGCGCGCGGCATGGGCTCGGCACGCTCGGAGTGCATTCGTCGGACTTCGGCGACATCGTCCACGCGGCGGCGCTGGGGCACGATCTGGGCAATCCGCCCTTTGGCCACAGTGGCGAGGATGCCATCCAGCATTGGTTCAAAAGCGAGAGCCCGCACGCGCGAGCAGCTCGCGAGGGATTGAGCGCGGTAGAGATTGCGGACGTGGAGCGGTATGAGGGCAATGCGCAGGGCTTCCGCATCCTCACGCGCCTACAAATGCCGGACAACGCCGGAGGGCTCCAGCTCACTTGCGCGATGCTCGGAGCTTTCACGAAATACCCGCGCGCCTCGCTGCTCGGCGGCGTGAGCTACACGGGCGCGAGCACGAAGAAATTCGGCTTTTTCCAAAGTGAACTTGAACACGCCACCGCCATCGCCAATGCCTGCGGGCTGATCCCGCGCGGGCCTCAATGCTGGGCGCGGCATCCGCTCGTTTTCCTCGTCGAGGCGGCAGACGATATTTGCTACCGGCTCGTAGATTACGAAGACGGCGTGCGGCTCGGGCACTTGCGCTACGAGATGGTGCGCGATGCCTTCATGGCCATCATCCCCGCGCGCAAACACCCGCGCGATCTCGATGGGATGTCGTCGCAAAAAGCCGCCATTGAGATGCTCCGCGCCATGGCCATCGGCGAGTGCCTCACGCAATGCACAGCGTGTTTTCTCGATAACGAAGCAGCACTGCTGGCGGGCCGTTTCGACACGCCGCTGCCGGACGCCATCCCCGCTGCGGGCGTGCTCGGTGAAATCCAAAAAATCAGTCGCGAAACCATTTACTCCACGGATCGCGGCGTGCAGATCGAGATTGCTGGCTACGAGGTGCTCGGCGGGTTGCTGGATGTTTTCTCCAGCGCCATCCACGACATCGCCACGGCGAAAAAGCCCGCCAACCGCAGTATGAAACTCGCCAGTCAACTCCCCGCCGAGTGCGTCCACGCCGCCCGCCACGCCACCCCCTACGAACGCCTCATGCGGCTGCTCGATTTCGTGAGCGGCATGACGGATACCTTCGCCGTCTCGCTCTACCGCAAAGTGCGCGGCATCTCGCTACCGGGGGCATAATTGCCTCGCCCGCCCCAGTCGCACCCGCTCTAAGTCCGCGCTCGTTCATGTTTCAACTCGTCCATTTTCTCGAATCCCTCCAACACACTCTGCAAGACATGGGCTGGCTCGGCGTGCTCGCCTACGCGGGGCTCTTCGTCGTTGCCCAACTCTTCATGGTCCCCGTCGCGCCAATGGGCATGGCGGCGGGTCTTTTCTTTGGCCTCGGGCGCGGCTGGCTCGGCCTCATGCTCGGGTGCGCCATCGGCGCGAGTGTGAATTTCCTCATCTCCCGCACCTTCGCGCGCGGCTTCATCACCCGCAAACTCAGCGGCAACGAAAAATTCCGCCTCATAGATAGCGCCATCGCCCGCGAAGGCTGGCGCATCGTGCTCCTCATGCGCTTCGTGCCCATCCCTTTCGGCCTCGCGAACTACTGCTACGGCATCTCGCCCGTGCCCTTCGTGCCCTATATCCTCGCTACCCTCGTCGCCATCACCCCGCCAAATTTACTCTTCGTCTGGATGGGCTCCACCTTCCAAGGCGAGCTCTCCGCCATGCTCGGCAAAGGCCGCGCGCACAATCCCGTGGAATACGTTTTCCTCGCCCTCGGCATCCTCGCCGCCCTCCTCGCCCTCCGCTTCGCGGCAAAAATCGCACGCGCAGCCGTCGAGAAAAGTGCAAGCGAGCCCGTCAACGCGGAGTAGTCGGATCGTCGAGCGGCTTCTCCTCAGTCTCCAGCCGCGGTGCAGGTCGCCGGATGCCGGAAATGCCCGAGCGCGCCTTCGGTTTTTCCACCCCGCCCGCCCGTTCCTCTTTCGAGCGAAAATCCGGCTCATGCCAGCCGCAATGCTCACAGCGCCAAGGCCACATGAGCCGCTTCACGATCATAGACAGCATACAGACACCCCAGATGCCGAGAGTCAAAACCGTCAAGGCAAGGTGCGTCTTCCAATTAAATCGCGCCCGCACAAACGGTTGTTGGTGCCGGCAGCGGGGACAATGGGCTCTGATGGTTCGGCGTGACATTACGGTAAAGATGACACTTCTTTTTTAAAACGAACAGATAATAAAACAACTTAGCTGTTTTTTCATATTATCCGCTCGATCCGTCTGCACTTTTAGCTCAAACGCGGACTTCAGGTTCAGCGGCTCCGGCGCAGCTTTCGGATCTGCCGTGCCACATCTGCGCTCGCACCGTCGAGCTGTGCGAGCAGCGATTCCACCGAGATCGCGAAGCCCCCAAAAGTGATGACTGTCTGCTGCTCCAAGCGATCATTCGTCGCCACCGTCAAATCATGCTCCGTAGCATATTTGGCCACGAGCCGCTCGATGATCTGATCCGCCGTGCCCTTTCCCCCTGAATAAAAAACCTGAACCCCGCCCGGCAGCTTTTCCTGATTGGCCTTAGCCCCTTTGCCATCGAAAACCACCACCACACGCACCCCCGTCGCGTCTTGATAAGCCGTGAGCCACTGCACTAGCCGCTCGCGAGCCGCCTCCATATGGCGGCGATGGAGCTCATACAAATCCGGGCACGCAAAAATGACGCTGTGGGCGTCCACCAATAAAAATCGCATACTCAGCCTCCGACAGCGGCTCTACGCCGCGAGCGGGCTACGCCGCTGCTTCTGCCTTCTTCTTCGCCGGAGCCTTTTTGGCTTTTGGCTTGGCCGCACCTGCGGTCTTAGCTTGTGCGCGTTTGCGTGCCACGTATGCGAGACGACGGCGTTTCTTTTCGACTTTATTGTATTGTTTGCCCATGTGTGCGGAAAATTGAGCCGCGAGACTTACGGCAAAGAATCCAGCGGGTCAACCGCTATCGTTCTTTTTAGACAAACGCTGAATCATACCATTTCTCGAAATGAAAACTCAGCCTGCTTACTGGAACTGCACCTTCACCGTCAGCTTCGGCTCCACTTTCACCCCTGCCACCGTCTTTAATACTTGGCAGGCTTCCTCCCACGAGTTCGCCGCGTTCAGCGTTTTGAAGACCTTGATGTCCTTCATCACCTCATCGAAAGGCAGCTCCGCCATCGTCACCCTCGACGTGTCGTGATGCGCGGCGTCCGTCTCCGTGATCGTGCCATCCACCACCACCGCGACCGTGATTTTTGCGCCCTTAAACATCTGCGCCGCCATTGCGAGCTGCGCATCCGCATCCGCATCCTCCGTTGGCTTCTCACCGCTCGGCGCTTTGTGCGCGGCCTTGATCGTGAGCGTGGCGGGAGTGCCCTTTGTAAAATCAAACGTCAGCGGATCCTTCGCCTCTTCACTTACCTCGCCCATTTCTTGCAGATTAAAATCCACCTTCAGCTTCGTCACATCCGCGAAACTATAAGTCACCACCGCCCCCTCGCCTGAGGCATTTTTGATCTTCTCCATCTTCTCAAACTTCACCCCCTCGCCGAATTTCTTTGCCCCATCTTTCGCCTTCCCCTCATCCAGCATCTCATCCAGCGGGCTCTTCGCATCCTCCCCGCTCGCCTTCGCCATTTCGAGCATCTGCTTGAGCGTATCCGCGTTCACCACCGCCGTGACCGAGATCGTCCCCGAGCCATCCGCTTTTACCCGGATGACCTGCTCCATTTGGAAACAACCCGTGAGAAAAAGCGCCCACAAGAGCGCAAAGAAAAGGACGACTGAACACGAAGTTTTCATACGGTGGGAAAGTGTCTGCCTACTGAATGGGTGGCAATCGTTATTGGGCTATATTTACTGCGTCGCTTTGACCGGCGGGGGAAAGGAAAAAAATCGGAAGCAGTGTGGTTTTTCCGCTGGCGTGGTGGGTGAAGCAGCCGGAGATGCCGCCGTCGGTGAGTGTCATCGCGAGGGGGGGGTGCCGAGCACGTAGAGGGGCGATGAATTCCGAGGCGACGAGGTCAGGCCGGCGTTTTATGGAGGAGTCTGCCGCGAAATTTACTCGCCCGCTCAAGCCTGTGATTGAGAGACGACCTCAGCGCCCGCTGGGCCGACTTCGCCAGCAAGTCCTCGGCGACTCCCGCCGCATCCACAGGCTGCGCTAGTCGCAGCTAGGCACTTCGTGTGGGGATGCTTTACCGGACTTCGATAGCGGCAGTGTCGGTGATATCTTGGTCGAGCATCCAGCGGGGGCCATTACGGTGGGCGGAGGTGGGCTTGCCGTTGAGGAAGACGGCGCGGGATTGCTCGGAGGCGGGGAGTTCGAGGTGGGCTTTCATGCCTTTGGGGAGGGCGAGGGTGAGTTTGAAAGCGGTGTCGTTTTTCCAGCTCACGAGCAGTGGGCCGCGCGGGGTAGGGATTTTTCCTTCGGCGGATTTGAGGTTGCCGGGATTGGGGCGGATGAGGGCGCGGTGCCAGCCGGGCGTGAGGGGCTGTGCGCCGAGGACGTAGCGTGGGAGCAGGTTTGCGGGCGCTGCGCCCCATGCGTGGGTCCAGTCTTGGTTGGGTTTGTATTTTTGATCCCACGCCTCCCACGTGATCGTGGTGCCGCTCTCGACCATGTGTTTCCAACTGCGGTCATTCGGCGCGGTGATGAGGGCGAGGGCTTTCGCACCGGCTTCGTTGGCAAAGAGCCCCTCCAGCAGATATTGCGCGGCATAGACGGAGCCTGCCATCTCGCGCTGGCTCACCCATTCCACGAGGCGAGCGCGGTGCTCGGGTGGCACGAGGCCAAAGGCTAGGGGGAAAAGGTTCGCGTGTTGCGAGGCGTGATCGGTGCCTTCGCCGTCGCGGTAAATGCTGCGCACAGGGTCGAAGAGCTTCTCTTGGAAAGCGGCGCGGGTGCTGGCTTCGCGGGCGGTGTAGTCTGCGACGTCGGCGTCTTTTTTTAGCGCAGCAGCCAGCTCGGCCATGAGCGTGAGGGCGCGGAGGTGGAAGGCGTTCACCACGGTATTCACGGGCTTGAAGACGTAGCCGTCGCGCTCCGTGGTGGGCCAATCCACGATGTCGTCGCGCTTCGTCTGCGCCTCCGTGCTCACGAGCAGGCCATCGGCGCGGGCGCGCTGGAGCAGGAGCTTTGTCTTCAGCGCCTCGTAGCGCGAGGCGAGCCATGCGGCGTCGCCCGTCTGCATCCAGTCGGCGTGTGCGATGAAGATCATGTGCGCGGCCCATTCCGTGGGCCACGTGGGTTGTTTCATCAGCCGATCAAAGGTGTCGCGCGCCATCTGCGTGTCGCTGTCGGTGGCGTAATGGCTGAGTTGATTGAGATACGCATCCGCCTCGTAGGGGATGCGCTCGCGGTCGCCATCCACATACACTCCGGCAAAAGTCGTGGCCTTGATCGAATAGCGGCACAGCTCCCAGATGCTGTCCAGCAGTGCATCCGACGAATGAAACGCCGCCGCCGTATCGTCCCAAGTGCTGGCGAAAGCCGACTGCCGCCGCACATTCTCCGCGCGCAATTCCCCCGGCCAACCCTCGATCTCCACCCAGCGGAAAGGCAGCACCACGCCCCACTCCGCTGGCGTGAGTGCGGCGGCAGGTTGCTTCGTATTTCGCGCATCGGCGGGCGGCGCGACGACGAGCGCCTTTGCGCCAGCGAGCGTCACTTTTGTCGTGGCGTAGCGGACGCTATCGGGTGGCTTGCGCTGGATGCGGCCTGCTGCGCTGGCTTCGCCAAAATGAACGGTGATCTCGCCTGCGGTATCCGCAGACGGCACGAGCCGGAGATTCCCATACGCCACGCGCCCGAAATCCACGAGCACCACGCCCGGTGCGACGGTGCTGACTTTCACGGGTGCCTCCTCCACGAGATGCACCGGCGCGGCGACGGCTTGCAGACAGAGAGTGCTGAGGATGACAAAGAGAAAGCGGAGCGGTTTCATCGCAGCGTTTTCTACAGGGAATGTGATTCGAGCCAGAGATTTCGCAGCGGTCTAGCGAGCGGCGGCTTTTAGCTCGCCGAAGCGGCGGCGCATCTCCGCAAGACGCTCGGCTTGCGCGGGGTCGGCGATGAGATCGTGCTCTTCGATAGGGTCGGCTTTTAGATCAAAAAGCTGCTCCTGCTTGAAATCCGGCCACAGAAAATACTTCACATCCTTGCGCACGAGCGCCTCCGACGACGGGATGAAATTCGTATTCTTGATCGTCGCGTGTTCGTAGAAAAATTCCGTGCGCCACTCCGGCTTCGTCGCCGCGAGATAGAGCGGTGAAATATCGCGCCCCTGCATCGTTGCAGGAGCCATTACACCGGCGGCAGCGAGGATCGTCGGAGCGAGATCCACATTCAGCGCAAAGTCATCATTCGTCTTCCCATGAACCGCCTGCGCCATGCGCGGATCGCGGATGATGAGCGGCACGCGGATGCTCTCTTGGTGCGGATACCACTTGTCCGCCAATCCGTGCTCGCCGTGGTAGTAGCCATTATCGCCGGTGAAAATCACCAGCGTATTTTCCAGCAAACCCTGCTTTTTCAGCTCCGCTAAAACCCGCCCGCACGTCGTATCCACCTCGGTCGCGAGACGGTAATAATTCTTCATCATCGTCTGGTATTTCTCCGGCGTATCAAAGCGCCAGTGCCAGCGCACCCGGCCCTCATTCTTCTCATTGGCGATGAAAGTGGGCAGTCGGCGAAAGGACTCATCCGTCGCGTTGGGCGGCACCGGCACCGTCACATCTTCATACAGCTTCATGCTCTCCGGCTGCGGCAGATATTGTAGCGGATTATTATCCTCCGCGTGCGTGGCAAAGAACGCCACCGTGAGACAAAACGGCTTCTCCGCTGGCCGAGTGCGCAGGAATTCCAGCGCGTCGTTCTCATTCTTTTGCGTCACATGGATCTTTGTCCCGTCCTTCTGCGTGATCCAATGCGTGCCCGAATACGCCCTCCCGAAATCGAAATTCTCGCCGGGGAATTTTCCATTATGCCACTTCCCCACGTGCCCCACGTAATACCCATTGGCCCGCAGCAGCCCCGGATACGTCTCCGCCCACGGCGTCTTGAACATCGCAAATGCTGGGTTCCCGTGCCGCGACATCCACTGCCCCGTGAGCAGCGAAGCCCGGCTCACGCCACAGATCGCCGTGGTCACACACGCATGAGTAAAGCGCATCCCATCCGCCGCAAACGCATCCAGCACCGGCGTCTTCACCACTGGATCGCCCGCGCAGCCGAGCGTGTCGTAGCGCCAATCATCCGCATACAGCACCAGCACATTCATCGGCTTTTCCGCCCCAGCGACAGGGTGAAAAAGAGCACCCAAGAGCGCGGTGATCGCAAAGAGTGATTTCATAATCCGCCGGGTGCGGGGAAGACTTGCGCGCGAGCGGCCCATGCGTCCCACTGAGCGATGAGTTTTTTCAAATCCTCGGGGCGCTCGGCGGCGAGGTCGTGGAGTTCCGTGCGGTCTTTGACTACGTCGTAAAGCTCCCACTTTCCGCGGCCGCCCGTCTTGCCCGTGGCGGGGAAGACGGCTTTGAGATCGCCGTCGCGCGCGGCTTTGTTGCCGTATTGTTCCCAGCAAAATTCACGCGCCGCAGCGGGCGCGTGCGTGGTGCTGAAAAGCGGGACAAGGCTGCGGCCTTCGAGTGGTGGGAGGGCGATGCCGTTGCGCTCTTTGAGGGCGGCAGTGCCGCTGACTTCCAGCGCCGTGGGGACGATGTCGGTGAGGTAGCCGGGCGTATTATCCAGCGCGCCGGGCGTGGTCTTTAGCCCTGCGGGCCAATGGACGATGAGGGGCGTGGAGATGCCGCCTTCATTCAGGCAGGATTTGAATTTGCGAAAGGGCGTATTCGAGACATTCGCCCAGCCGGTGCCGTAGGAGACATTGCCCGCCACGGCGGGATCATTCACGGCGCTCTGCGGCATCCCGCCGAGGTCGGTGAAGGGCTCGGAGCAGCCGCCATTATCGGAGAGGAAAAAGAGGAGCGTGTTTTCGAGCTTCCCGCTTTCGCGGAGTGTGGCGACGACGCGCCCGATGTTCCAATCCATGCGATGCACTTGCGCGGCATAGACGGCCATGCGGTAGTCGAGCCGTGTCTTTTCCTCCTCGCTGAGCGCCTCCCAAGCGCGCGCACCGTCGTCGCGCGTGGAGAGCTCCCAGTCTTTGCTGACGATGCCGAGGGAGAGCATCCGCGCGTGCCGCTCATTGCGCAGGGCATCCCAGCCGGTGCGATATTTGCCGACGAATTTGGCGATGTCTTCCTGCCGCGCGTGGAGGGGCCAGTGCGGTGCGTTAAAGGCGAGGTAGAGAAAAAATGGGGCGTCGCTTTTATGCTCCGAGATGGTCTGCACGGCGAAGTCGGTGAAGGCGTCGCTCGTGTAGTAGTCGGGGCTCGTCGGCGTGGGCTGTGGCTTGTTATCGAGCGTGAGGCCGCGCAGGCCGGTGGGGCGCAGGTAGCTGGCGGCTCCGGCGAGGATGCCGTAGTAGCGATCAAAGCCGCGCTGGAGCGGCCAGCGCGCTTCTTCGGCCATGCCGAGGTGCCACTTGCCTGCCATGTAAGTGCGGTAGCCCGCCGGGCGGAGCATCTCGGCGAGGGTGGCGCTGTGGTCGTTGAGATAGCCGAGGTAGCCGGGGGGATGCTTCACCGTGGCCCCGACGGCCTCTTCCGCGAGTCGGCCCACGCCTGCTTGGTGCGGGTGCAAGCCGGTGAGTAGTGCGGCGCGCGTCGGCGAGCAGCGGGCGGAGTTATAGAACTGCGTGAAGCGAAGACCGCCCGCCGCGAGCGCATCGAGATTTGGGGTGGGGATCTCGGAGCCGTAACAACCAATGTCCGAGTAGCCCATATCATCGGCGACGATGATGATGATATTCGGCCTGTCTGCGGCAGCGAGCACGCCACCGAGTAGTGCAGTGAAGGCGAGAGCGAAGATGCGTTTCATGGCCATTCTTTTGATCGTTTCTAAAATGAAGGCGAGAGAACTTATGGAGCCACCAGCGGCACTTCACAGAAGGTCAGCGCGGCGATTCCGTTCGCGCCATTGAGTAGCGTGTCTTGGCTCCACGCGGACTCTTTTAAATACGTGATCGTCTTCGCGGCGGAGGCTTCCTTGAGCTTGAGCGTGAGCACATTTCCGACGACGTGGCCGCTGGCGACTTTGTCCTTTTCCCCATCGAGGTAGAACTGCCCGGCGAGCTTATCGTCCCACGCCACGGGCTGATCGAACTCCAGCGCAACCGTGTCCTTTCCCGCGAAGGAAGCGCGGCGCAAATTCGGCGGCATGATGGATGCGGCGGGCGCTTTGCCGTAGAGGTCGCGCTCGATGAGCGGCTGGATCGTGCGTGCAAATTCCGCCCAGCCGAGCAGCGGGAAATGGCAGCCGCCCGGCGGGCGCACGCCGAGCGTGGACATGATGCTCATGCGCGAAAAAAGCTGCGGCAGCGTGCGCTGTTTCTCGCGCAGTCGGTCGCCCGAGCCGTCGCGCGCCATGCTGCACGAGTTCGGCCAGATTTGGAAAACATAGAGCTGCTGCACGTTCGGGAAATCCTGTTTCCACCCGCCCGCCATCTCCACGAAGAGCGGCTGGTAAGTCTCCCAGCCGAAGCCGCCCGTTGGCCCGTCCGAGCCTTGGTCGTTTTCCCCCTGATGCCACAGGATGCCGCGGATGCCATGCGTGAGCCGCGCCTGCTGCACGCGCCACAGCATCCGCCCGTAGATCGTCGCGAGGTCCGCGCTGCGCTGGTGTTGATCAATGCGCGTCCCGCCGACCGCGGCGTTGATGATGAAAATCGGCACCTTCTGGCTGCCGAGCAGCCGCTTCGCCAGCTCCATACCCCACCAGCCCAGCTCCGCCTTCTCGCCTTTCTGCGCTTTCCAAACGGGCAGGCACCACAGGTTGCCTGCCGCGTCCGTCGCCTTCTCGGGCGGGCGTCCGTAGCTGCGAATCCACTCGCTCGTTTCCGGCGGCGACTGCTCGCGCGTGTCCGTCGCCAACGCGTTCGATTGGCCCTCGATGATGTAGGCGTCGCCACACACGATGTTGCCCACGGTGGCCAGCACTTTGCCGTCCGCGCCAATCTCGACGCGGTATTTGATCAGCCCCGGCTTGAGCTTCGCCGAGAGCGTGTAGGACTTGTCCGCAGCGGGTTTGGAGGTCGAGGTCTTCACGAGTTTGTCGTCCGCGTAGAGCTTTAGGAAAACCTCGCTCGCAGCGGCGTCGAGCGTGCCGTTGTAAAAGAGCGTGCCCTCGCCCTCGTCATCGCGTGCGTAAAATTGCCCCTCCTCCGGCTTCTCGTCTTTCGCCGGGATCCGCACCACCCACGCATCGCTCTTCGGCTCCGTCACCACGATGTCCACCGAGTGCGAAGTCGCCTTGCCGCCGTTGTTCACCGTCGCCGTCACCCTCAGCGCACCGCTGTTCTGCGCGCGCTTGAGCACGAGCTTGCCCGGCGCGCTTTCCTTGATCACCGCAAACGGCCCCGCGCTCCACTCCGTCCTCAAATCGCCCGAGCCCTTCGTCACCACCGTCACCACCTCGATCGTCGCGCGCCCGTCCCACGCCGCTGGCGCGCGCAGCGTGAACTCTGGCTCCGCGATAGCCTCCTTGATCACGATCGGGATGTCCTTCGTCTGCACGCCGTTCGCCATCACCGCCCGCAGCCGCAACGTCGCCGCCGCATCGCCCACCACGCGCCCGGCGTCGAAGACAAACGAGAACTGATCCACCGCCATGACCGTCTCCTTCCCCTCGCGCACGAGCGACCACACCAGCTTCTGCGCCCCGCCCGCTTGCGCGGAAAATGCCACGCGCGTTCCCTCCGCCACCACCGCCTGAGCGGGCGACACCGCAAACACCGCACCGGCCTGCACGATAGGGCCCACCAGCGTTTGTAGCGGCTTTTGGTTTTCAAATTCCAGCCGCACCCACGCCTCCGAGCGCGCCACACGCGACACCCGCACCTCATCGAGGTCGCCGACAAAATCGTAGTTGTTATACCAGCCGCCGAGCCACAGCCGCGCCGGAGTTTTGATGTCCAGCTTCGTCGTCGCCTCGCCGTCCACCTTGCCATTGATGTAGATGCGGCGCGGCCCCTCGCCATACGTATGCACGACGTGAATCCACTCCCCCAGTGGCAGCCGGCCCTTCCCCTCCACGTTGGAGAAATCGCTGTCCACATTGATATGCGGCGGACTGCGAAACTGCATCCGCACCTTACTCCCGCGCCCGCCGCCCTCATTGCCCCAGCCGATGAAAGTCCCATTCACATTCTCCGCACGCAGCCACGCCGAAGTCGTATGCGCCGCCTCGCCCACCGGATAGCCCGCGATTTTATCCCCGCAGAAAATCCCCTGCTTCCCCGCGAAATGCCGCGCCTTCCCCACGATGCCGCGCGTCTCCGTCGTCCCCACGTCCTTCGACTCCAGCGTGCCCACCACATCCCGCACCTCGCCGAGATGCCACACACTCAGGTAGCCATTCGCCGCATTAAAAACCGCCGCCCCGTTCGACTCGCTCGTCGCATCCGCCTTCCCCCAAAATACCCAAATCGCCTGCCGCGCGTTCCCCTCGATGCGCGGCACCCGCACCCACACACTCGCCGCGCCGCGTGCCGCATCCCACTCCTCGATTTCATACGCCAGCACCGCGCCGTCGCTGGTGGCAAAACGCAAATCCTCCCCGCCCGCCTTCGCCTGTTTGAAATCAAACCAATCCCCGCCAAGCCGCACCAGCAAAGGAAACCCCTCTACCGCCACGCCCGCCGGGATCCCTGCGCCCTCCGCCGTCGTGAGGATCGTCAGCTCCCCCGAGTGCGCCCACCCTTTATATTGCTGCGCCGAAGCGAGAGCAGGAAACAACGAGAACAGTGTGGCGATGAGGCGATAGATTTTCATGTGGAATTTGCTGTGGTTATCACCGCGCCGCGTGATGTGCGGCACAATGAAAATGGATGTGTGTTTGGCTTGCGGGCCTCGGCATCACGCGGAGCGATGATGACTACTTTATGCTCCGCAGCTCCGGGTGACTCGTCGCCGCTTCGATGGTTTTGATGGCGTCTTCCACGGCGTTCACTCGCTGGGCGTTCACGTCGCCGCCGGGGAAGTTTTTCGCGACCACCTCGGCGTTAAAAGACGCGATCAACTCGCGCAGTCCGGGCACGGCTTCGTGGGCCGCAGTGCCGTAGCTCACGAGGAGTTTCATGATTTCTCCAGTCCGCTTTTCGCTGCCGTGTCCGCCTTGTGTCTTGGCGAATTCCACGCCGAGGGGGACGGCTTCTTTGAAATGATATTTCGTCAGCGCCTTGAACGCTCCCATGCGGATGCCGTTGCTAAACATCGTGTCCGCCGGGCTGGGCGTTTGCAGGGCGGCGACGATGTCGGGGCCGAGCGCGACGACATCTTCGAGCTTCAAGCGATGGTCGAAGAAGCTTTCGAGTTTCCCCCGCGCCATGCCGTCCGGGTTGCGCGAGATGACTTGGATGGCGGGGTAGAGCAGCTTCGGGTCGGCGGCTTGCACGGCGTCGGCGAGCGGGCCGTCGAAGAGCACCTCGGCGAGCTGGCCGTGCGCGAGCTGCACGGGGTCGGCCCAGTTCACGGGGAAGATCGGCTCGGCGGTTTGCACGAGGGCTTTGAGGATTTCCGGGATGGCGGGTTTCGCAGCGCCGCCCATCATTTTGATGGCTGCCGCCGCCTTGAAGCGCACGCCACGGTCCGCGTGCGAAAGCTGGCGGACCAAGGCGGGCAGGGCATCCACGCTCTTGATGTCGCCGAGTGCCTCGCACGCGGCCTCGATCAAATGCACGTCTTTGCCGTCGGCCAGCGCGATGAGTTGCGGCACCATTGCCTTCGCCTCGGGGCGGCTGGCCAGCTCCTCCGCCGCCCAGCCGCGCACGATGGGCGACCAATCGCCAAACGCCGCCACCAATTCCTTCGGCGTCATTTTCAACTGCGTCGTATCGAACCGCCCGGAGGCAATTGCGTCCGTCACTTCCGCCGCGCTCAGCCAAGTCGCGGGCTTGGATTCTTTGCCAGTGATGCACAGTTTTTTCAACGGCAGCGAATACGTCAGCACGTAAGTCGCCGTGGGGCTCATGCCGTAGTAGCCGCTTTTGCCGTAGTAGGTGTCGTCGTCCGTTTTGCCGGGGCCGTATTGCTCGCCGCCGTCGTAGGTGAATGACCCATCGCAGCGCCGCACGAGATCGAGATGCCACGACGCCTCGCGCACAAACGCCGCCGCCGCCGCCGGCCCGCCCACATTCGCACCGAGCGCGCTCCACAAATAGCTAAAGCCCTGCCCCGTGTGCCCACACTCGCGATTGCGAAAACCCGCCACCGCCATCTTCGCGAAGAACTGCGCCTCGCGCGTCCGCCCTTGCAGCGAAAAGAGCACGGCGGACATCGAAACCTTCCCGTTGTTTTCGTGATAAGGCCACGGCTCATGCTCGCCGTAGGGGATCGAACCTTTGTCCACGAAGTAGCCGAAAAATCCCGCCGCCCGCGCAATCGCCGCGTCCACTTCCGGGTCGTTCACGCCGCATTTCTTCCCCATCACGATGGCCAGATTTCCAATCAGCCCCGCCTCATTCACCGGCCCATACGGCGGGATGGAGCCGTGCAGTTTCCCCTCCACCGTGAGCCGCGAAATGCCGTGCCCAAACGTGCCATACAAGCTCTGCCCCTTCGCCAGCGAGATCGTGTATTCGTTGATCGCGTGCAGCACTTCCTTGTCGCCCGTGAGCAGGAAATACTCGCTCAGGAAAAGATTCCGGTAGCCCCAATCCCACACCGTCGAGCCATCCTTAAGCTCCAGTTTCAGCGTCGTCGGCCCCATCTTGTGCGCGAACTCCTGCACCTTCGGCAGATGCTCCGCATTGCCCGTGGAAAGCAGCGCCAGTGCGCTGATCGAGCCCATGATGCCGTCCTTCAGCGGTTCCGCTGCGAGCACCCTGCACGCATCGTCAAAGATGAGTTTCGACTTCGCACAGCCGAATGGAGCCGTCGCGCCATACGCACCGAGCACGCGCATTTTCAGCTCCACGTCCTGCGTCTTCCCCGCCCGCGAGATCGTCATTTTTAAAGACCCCGTCTGCTCCGCGAGCTGGATTGCCCCGGCGAAACTCTTCCGCGCATCCTCAGTAAAAAACCGCCCGTTCACGCCGAGGATCACGTCATCCACTTTCACCACACCATCCGCCGGAGATTTCGCGCCCAGGTGCGTCACGAGGATCTGCCGACTCGCCGCCGTCGCCCGCCCTTGCAGCCCATCGAAGTGCGTCGCAGGCCGCGTATAAATCCACCCGCGCAGCCCCGTCGCGCCAAGGTTGTAAGTCAGCTTGCGGTCCACCGCGCTATCCTGCGTGAGATCGGGCGGTGTCTTCGGTTCCGCCGAAAAAATGGGTGCGGTGAGCGCGAGCAGCGCAGCGAAGACGTGGTGGATTTTCATGTGGAAATAAATGCACACACTACCCAGCAGCACCCACCCGTCTTGGCGCGGAAATTCACGCCCACGTGAAACTCTGCACAGCCGATGAGGGTGTGCAGATCATGGCTCAACGAACGCATCCATCTGCGATGCCCACCAGCGGTCAAAGCGATCACTTTCCCCGCCTCCGCCTCGACCTTGATGGAGGGCTGGAAGTGGCAGTTATACGGCATCGTGCAGACCAACCGCCAAGGCGCGTCCTCGACGTGCGGGAGGGCTTTAGAGACACGCACATATTTTTTCCGTAGTCCTTCAGCGGCACGGCGGCGGCTGCTCGGCGCGGAATTGTGTCGGGGTGACGCTGGTCAAGGCGCGGAAGGTTCGGGTGAAGGCGCTGTGGTCGTAGTAGCCACATTCGAGCGCGATTTCGGAGATGGAGCGGCCCGTGTCGCAGAGGAGGCGGGATGCGGCAGCGATGCGTGTTTTTGAGATGAGCTGGATGGGCGTGATGCCGAAGATGCGCTTGATGATGCGGGCGAATCGCGCGGCGGGGAGCTGGGCGATGCGGGCGAGTGTGGTGGGCGTGAGGGGCTCGGCGTAGCTCGTCTCCAGCCGTGAGAGGGCGGCGGCGACGCCGGCGGGGATGTCCTGCGGGGCGATGGGCGTGCGCACGTCTTTGGAGATGCCGATGATGCCAGTGACGGTGCCGGCGGCGTCGTGGATGGGGAGTTTTGTGGTGAGGCACCAGACGGGTTTGTGGGGGAGATACCAATGGAGTTCGAGGTGTTCGATGATGGGTTTGCCGGTGCGCAGAATGGTGGCATCCTGCTCGCTGGGGATGCGCCCGAAGTCGCCTGGGCACACGTCGCACGGGCGGCGTCCGAGGATCTGGGGTTTGCTCGTCAACCCGTGGCGTTCGAGCAGGGATTGATTTACGGCCACGTAGCGCCCGGCGGTGTCTTTGATGAAAAAGGCCATGTCCGGCGTGTGGTCGAAGAGCTGTTCGAGAATCGCTAAATCCACGCACGAAACGGCATGGGCTACGGCCTCAAGAAGTGTGGATTTGGTGCTGGATTTCATGTGGGCGTGGTTTGTCGCGGTAAGCGCAAGGGGACCAGCACAAGGGGACAGAAAGATTATTGTCGCGACATTGTCGTTCGTGTTGATGACTTCTGCGCTCCCTTGCTTTGCGCTCCATGCTCCAAGCGGGGGGGGCGGTCTCATAAACATACGCTAATAGGCCAGAACGAAACCGAGCGCGCAGTCTAAAAAGACTGCGCGCCTAGTGAAAATGGGTTTGCTGGTTACTTCGCGGCTTCGGGCTTTTTCTCTTCGGGCTTTTTCTCTTCGGGCTTTTTGTCTTCGGGCTTTTTGTCTTCGGCTTTCTTGTCCTCGAGCTTTGGCTCGGGGGTGAGCTTTTTCTGGCCTAGGGGGTGTTCTTTTAAGATGTCTTCCACCATGTAGAAGATGTTGCGATCTTTGGTCTCCTCGCGGATGCGCTTTACGTCTTCGGTTTTGATGAGGTCGAGGTCGTTGCCGAAGGACTGGCGGACGTAGGAGGTGACGGCGGCGATTTCTTCGTCGTTGGCGAGGCCGGCAAAGCCGATCATCGGTGGGGTGTTCTTCGAGGGGCCGTAGGTTTTGCCTTGGAAGTGGAGTTCGCCGTAGAGGCCTTTTAGGGCGATTTTGATGAGGCGGTCGTCGTCATCCAGCCAGTCGCTTTTGGCCAGCGGGGGGTAGGTGTTTTCCACACCCTTGCCGTCTGGCTGGTGGCAGGTCGCGCAGTGGGCGTCGCGGTTAAAGACTTCTCTTCCGAGATTATACACTTTCTCCTCGTCCTTGGTGAGTTTGCGGGTGGGGCCAAACTTCGCATCGGGCGTCTGGCGCAGGTGCGCGACGAGCACGGCGTCGCCTTTGATGAGGTCGCCGGCCTCGGGCAGTGTGGCGAGTTGTTTCATGGTCTCGCGGAAGCAGTAGTTGATGTAGTAGTCCTTTTCCAGCATCAGGCTCTTGGCTGATTCGATGGCTTTGGTGACGTCTTTGCCTTTCACAAAACTGAGTGCGCGGACGGCCTCTAGGCGCACACGCGGGGCCGTGTCTTTCACCGCTTCGGTGAAAATATCTATGGCACCCGGCACGCGGTCCATCCAGTAGCAGGCGACGCGGATGGCCTGGGCGCGGGCGCGCGGCTCGGGGGACTTCAGCACGGCTTTGAGCAAGTCCACGTTCACAATGTTGTGCCATTGGTGGACCCAGAGGGCTTCTAGGCGGTTGTGCTCATAGTCTTTGTCTTTCGTATCCAGCGCCTTTTCCCATTTCTGGAGGGCGGCGATGACTTGCTTGGTGTCGTGGGTATCGAGCTCGATTTTGGCGCGCTGGCGCACGTTGTCTTCGTGCTCTTTGAGCAGGGCGAGGAGGTTTTCGATGCTCTCGCCGGCGATCTTTTTAGGTGTGAGCAGCGGCCGCGTGGGGTAGGTGATGCGGTAGATGCGGCCATGCTGGTGGTCGCGATTTGGGTCGCGCAGGTGATGCTGGAGATGGCCGATGAGCATCTGCGACCAGTCCATGAAGTAGAGCGAGCCATCCGGCGCTACGGCGATGCCGCTGGGGCGGAAGTTTGGGTTGCTGCTGTTTTCGTTTTCCACGAGCGGCGCAATAGTTTCGCCCTTTAGACCAGCCCCATTCTCGCTGATCTGCGCGCGGAAGATGCCTTGGAAGCCGATGACGTTGGTATTCAAAAACTGCCCCTGCCAGTCGTCGGGGAAGTGGCCGCTGGAAAGGATGTTGGTGCCGGGAGACGGGCGCGAGGGGCGGTTCCAGAATTCTTTGTAGCCGCTGTGCGACCCGCTATCGAGATGGCCGCTAAAGCCGGGGCCGAAGTAGGTGGTGTTGCCCGTGGCGTCGGTGATGAGGTCGTTGCCCCAGTAGTCGAACACGCGCCCGTGCGGATTCGCAAAGCCGTAGGGCACGTAGCGGTCGAAGCGCGAGGTGCGCGGCTCGAAGCGGTAGATGGCCCCATTCACATTATGCACGGGCCCATTGAGGGTCTCCACGTTCGTGCGATGGAAGACACCGTCGCTGAAATACACGGCACCGCCGGGTTCGTAGCAAATCGAGTTCGTCTCGTGGTGGGAATCCGCAGCGTCGAGGCCGTGGACGATCCGCTCGCGGGTGTCTGCCTTGCCGTCGCCATTCGTATCGCGGAGGAAGAGCATATCCGGCGACTGCATCACGAGCACGCCGTCTTTATAGAACTGGAAGCCTGTGGGGCAGTTCAGACCATCGGCGAAGGTGGTGCATTTCGTGAACTTGCCGGTCTTCGGGTCAATGTCGAATACGAGCAGCTTATCGAACACCTTCGCGGTCGGCGTGCTCTCGGGGTAGGTCGGCCACACGGCCACCCACAGGCGACCCTTGGTGTCGAAATTCATCTGCACGGGATTGATGAGTTCAGGGAATTCTTTCTCCGAGGCGATGAAGTCCAGCTTCGCGCCGTCCGGCACTTTGATGAAAGGGAGCGTCTCCGGGCCATCCACGTAGGTGGTGGGCTCGGGGCGATTTGGCGGGGTCTCGGAGACGGGCGGGAGATTGTCGTCCGTCACCACCAGCGTCTTGCCCTTGGCAGCGGCCCACACGGCCATGTCGCGGTTCGCGGTCTTTACGTCGCGCTGCGCCATTTCCTCGCCGAGGATGGTCGCATTATCGGGCGCGTTCTTCGGGTCTTTGGCGTCGGCGTATTTGATGCGCGAGCGTTGGCCATAAATGTTGTATTGATCCACCGTGCGATAGCGGTGGTGCCACTCCGTATTCTTCACGAGCACCGCCGCGCGAATCTTTGCCACTGCGGGGTCCGTGGCGCTCGGCGCGTCCTTGCCGAAGATGCCTTTGAACTGCACCGCTGCGAGCTGCCGGTCACCGTCTTCCGAGAGAAGGATGCCGTTATTAGTAAGCGGGCGCGCGGCCTGCGAGTAGAGCTGTAGCGAGGGGGTGAATAGATCCATAAACTGCACGCCATTCGCATTGGCCACCTCGGCCATCGCCTTTGCGTAAAGGGCGAGGTTCTTATTATTCGCCGAGCCGTCCGGGTAGTTCACCGGGTCTTTCACGTTCTCATGCGCGATGGGCGAAAACAGCACCACGTGCGGCTTGCCCTTGCCGTAGTCAGCGGCGGCGAGCTTTTTCAAATACTCGTCGAGCGCCTTCTTGAAATCAGCCAGCCCCGCTTCGCCCTTGAACGACTCGTTAAAGCCCCAGTAAGCGAGGATCACATTGGCGTGAAAATCCGCGCCCCAGTGGTAAGTCACCTCCGTCTTGCCGCCCACCTTCACCGTGGTGGTGCCGGGCTTCATATCGAGGAATTGGTCGGTCGTAGGAACCTCGTCACTGCGCGGATGCACGTTCACTTCGTCCGCTGCAAAACCGAGGTTGCGCACCGTCAGATCGAGGTTGGGATTCGCCTTGTGGATGAGCGCCTCCAGCCACCCGTGGTGCTGCTGCCGATCAGCGAGCCCGCTGCCGACGATGGCGATATGGTCGCCGGATTTGAGTTCGAGTTTTTGCTGCGCAAAAGCGAGCGAGCCCATAGTGGCGCACGAGGCGATGATGGCAAACGGTGTGAGGTGTCGGGTGTTCATGTGGAAATCAGTAAGGTGAATGTGTGGCGGGAAAACCAAAGCAGCACAATGGTGTTAGATGTTTTTTAGCAGCGGGCCGTTTTTGGGTAAAGGGGACGATGGGAACTTTGAACGCTACGGCATGGTCGCCGCGCCCACCGCGCCGCCGGGGTTCACAATCACGCGCTTGCTTCCGTTGACAACTGGCGAGCATTTGCTCATTGAGGCCACGATATTCGGACGGGCTTCCGCAGAGGACGCGAGCCGAGGCATCCATAGACTCCATGACATCCTCAACCATCAGCCCAGCACTCGGGCCACTCACTTTCACTCCGCACATGATGGAGCGCGTGTGGGGTGGGCGGAAGCTGGCGACGAAGCTCGGGCGCTCGCTGCCGGAAGGCGTGCCCATCGGCGAGAGCTGGGAGCTGGTGGATCGCGACGAGGTGCAGAGCGTGGTGGATGCGGGGCCGCTCGTGGGCACCACTTTGCATACGCTGTGGCGCACGCGGCGGGAGGAGATTTTTGGCACGGGCCTGGCGGGAAGTGAGCGCTTTCCTGTGCTGGCAAAGATCCTCGATGCGAGGGAGACGCTCAGCGTGCAGGTGCATCCCCCCGCAAACATCGCGGCGAAACTGGGCGGCGAGGAAAAGACGGAGATGTGGTTTTTGCTCGATGCGGAGCCGGGTGCAGAACTGTTTGCCGGGCTAGTAAAAGGGACGACGCGCGGGGACTTCGAGCGCGCGCTGGCGGCGGGACACGCAGCGGATTGTCTGCACCGACTACCGGTGGTGGCGGGGGATGCGATTTTCATCCCCAGCGGGCGCTGCCACGCGATTGGCAGCGGGTGCTTGATCGTGGAAATACAGCAGAATAGCGACTCGACCTACCGCGTGTTCGATTGGAATCGCGTAGGGCTAGACGGCAAGCCGCGCGCACTGCATCTCGCGGAGTCGCTGGCCTCGATAGATTTCACAGACCATGCGCCGACGCTGGCCCAGCCTTGCGAGGAGCGGATCGTCTCGTGCGAATATTTCACTGTGGATCGCTGGTCGCTCGCCGCGCCGCGCCGCGAGGCTTCGGCGATTGGCGTGATCTTCACCGTGCTCTCTGGCGAGGTCGCGTGCGGAGAACGCCGCTTCCGTATGGGTGATTTTTTCCTACTCCCCGCAACCGCCGCCGACCGCACCCTCCACCCCATGCAACCCGGCACCACCCTGCTACGGACGACGCTCGGCGCAGGCTGAAACGCTAAAACTCGCTCGGCGCTACAGCGCGATCTGGCCGTCGTGGATAATCAGGCAACGGTCGCCGCGCTTCGCTAGTTGCGTGTCGTGCGTCACCACTACCAGCGTCTTCTTTTCCTCCCGCACCAGCGCCATCAGCAGCTCCATAATGGCATCGCCACTCTTGCTATCGAGATTCCCCGTCGGCTCATCGGCGAAGAGCACACGCGGTTCATTGATGAGTGCGCGCGCGATTGCTACCCGCTGCTGCTCACCACCACTCAGCTCGGCGGGCAAGTGCTGGAGCCGCTCGGCGAGCCCCACGCGGGATAGCGCAGCCTCCGCCGCCTCGCGCTTGTGATTACCCGCGATCATCGCGGGCAGCATCACATTTTCCAGCGCCGTCAGCTCCGGCAGCAAATGGTAGGCTTGGAAGACAAAGCCAAAAGTCGTGTTGCGCAACTTCGCCAGCGCGCGCTCCGGCTGCGCATAAAGTTCCGTGCCCTCATAAGTCACCACGCCACTCTCGGGCCGCTCCAGCCCTGCCAGCGTGTAGAGCAGCGTGCTCTTCCCCGCGCCGCTCGCGCCGCAGAGGAAGACAGATTCCCCCGGCACGATGTCGAGCGAGATCCCGCGCAGGACTTCGATAGTGCGCGCCCCCATCTTGAATGAGCGGCGCAGGTCACGGGCAGAGAGATGATTCATCGTGCAAAAAGTCGCGCACGCTACCCAGCCCGCACAAAGGCTCCAAGCTCAGATGTGCGCTTTTTACTGGCGCTCGGGATCTTTCGCCGGATCCCACGCGCGCTGCTGGATGGCTTGTAAGCGCTGGACTTCCTCGGGTTGTTTTGCCGCGAGATTCGTTTTTTCAAGCGGATCGGTTTTGAGATCAAAGAGCTCCACTTCCGTCGGCGCTGAGGCGAAAGCCTTGTCCGGCTTCGCTGTCCCTGGGATGAGCAGCTTGGCCCAGCCATCAATCACCACGCGCGTCGTCAGACTCTTGGCAGGCTGGGCGAGGGCGGCGATGTCGTGTGTGTAGGCTTCGATGAAAATGGACTTCCTCGCCGTCATCGCATCGCGGTCGAGAAGATCGAGGCCGGGGAGGTCGGCGGGCACTTTGGCTCCGGCCAGCTTCAGGATCGTGGTGGGAAAATCGAGGATCGTCGCGAGGGTCTCATCATCGCGCTTCGGCGTCACTTTTCCCGGCCAACGGACAAACATCGGCGTGCGGATGCCCATCTCGTAGGGCGAGAGTTTCGCGCGGTGTCCTTTCTGGCCATTGATGCCGTCCCAACCATTATCGGCGAGGTAAAGGATCACGGTATTTTCGGTGAGATTGTTTTTGGCGAGATAGCCGTCCAGCTCGCCACACGTTTGATCGAACCACTCGACCATGGCGTAATATTTCTCGGCCTCGGGAGTCAGGCCTTTGCCGAGATAATGCGCGAGGATTCCCGCCGGCGCATCGTGCGGCTGGTGCGGCATCATCGGCGCATACCAGACGAAGAACGGCTTCTTCTCCGCCTGCGCGGCATCCATGAAATCGAAGACCGGTTTCATCCCCTTGCGCCCGATGGTGAGGCCCGCATCGCCGTGGCGACCGGCGGTATCCGTCATACCGTGCGTGAAGCCCACATCCTGGTAAGTCACATTCCACAGCTTGCCGCTTTGAAATGTGACGTAGCCCGCCTCACCGAGCGCCTTGGGCAGCATCAGCGAATTGCTCAGGAGCTGCTGCGCGAGCGGGTCGCGCTTTTTGTCGCTCGAGCTGGGCGTGGTGGATTTCGCGAGATCGTTGCCGGTGATGCCGTGTTGGTGCGGCAGCTTTCCCGTCAAAAGACTAGCCAACGACGGCGAGCACACGGGCATCACGTAGCCGCGCGTATAGAGCAAACTCTGCGAAGCCATGCGGTCTATGTTTGGAGTCGCCACCACTTTATTGCCCATGAGGCCGTAGTCGGTGAAGCCTTGGTCATCGGAGATGATAAGGATGATATTCGGCCTCCCCTCCTCCGCCGCGACGACGGAAGCAAGAAGGACTAATATGCACAGGAATTGGAGTAAGACTTTCATAAGATTGATGAGAATGGGTAACAGCACGCCGAGATGTTTTTACCCTCGCCGTTGCTGGCTATTTCGCAGGATGCGGGAGCGACTCAGGCATCGCACTCGGCGTATAAAGTTTCCGCGAGCCTCGCTCGTTTGTGTGGATTCGGGCGTGTAGCCGGGCTTCCCGCTTTCCCTGCGCCACCATGCAAGCCAGCGAGCATCGAGATTGGAACGTAGCGATTGATACCTCATCATCGTCCGCCAAAGACGATTTCCTAACGAACTAAACTCCAGAAAGTTCAGGCTGGGATCTGGTTCAAATAATGATGCCCCCACACGCACGCTCACTGTCCCGAAATCCAGTCCCATTGCGGCCTTCATTTCGAGCGCGGATTTTTCCAGTAGTAGAAATAACCGTCCTCCGCGCCGCCGAGGAAATCGGGAACTCCGTCACCGTTGAAATCCACCACCGTCGGGCTCACATCGTGGCCTTCGATATTCTCTTCCACCAGCGCGCCCATATCCCGGAAAAACCACTTGCCGTCGCGCGCCTCGACTTGGCGTAGAAAGTTCGCGCTCGATGAGTTCAAGAGGATGTCGAGCTTCCCATCGCCGTCCCAATCCACGACGCAAAATTTCCGGCGACCGCTCTTGCCCGCAGTGCCTTTGCTCAGTTGCAGCGGCTCGCCTCGCTCATCGCAGAACGCGCGCTGCGGCGGCAACAGCACGAGTTTCCCATCGCGTTTTTCGCGCTGAAAAAAGGCAAGATAGCCTTGCTGGTCGAGCATCACGAGATCCGTAAGTCCGTCGCCATTCCAGTCCACCGCAAAGGGCGTGGTGCGCCATTGCGTGAGCAGTGCCTTGCCCTCGGGGCGCAGCCAGCCATAGGCGAGCGCAGGTTGCGGCCCATCCCACTCGACCTCGACAGGCTGCGCAGCGGCAAGCTTCGGCGCGCGGCGCAGACCGATGTTTTTGAACCACATCACTTTTCCCAAAATGGAATTCATCAAGATGTCCGGCAGTCCATCGCCATCCCAATCCGCCACGCTCAAAGTCGTATAGCCCCACTTCGCTTCGGCGGGGCCTTGGATGCTGCCATTCTCACCGGCCATCGGGCGGATGATTTTGCCGCCAGCTTCGAGATATTTCGGCGACGCCCATTTAGGCTTCTCCACGCCGGGGCCGCTGAGATTTTCAAAAAACTCGATATAGCCCGCCGTGTTGCCGCTGATGATATCCATGTCGCCATCACCGTCCCAATCCACGCCCACCGGCGTTGCAAGTGCTCCGCATTTCACGTTGTCGGCCTCCTGCTTGAAATAGACAGGCGGGAGAAATTGCGGCGTGTGCTCGGCGGTGAATTTGCCAGTGTTTTCGACAAACGCCACGCGCCCATCTTCGTCACCGACGATAAGATCGAGATCTCCATCCTTGTCCCAATCAATCGTGGTTGGCGTAATCATTTCCAAGTCCATCGTAAGCGGGCGCGGCGAGTCAGCGAGGTGCGCGCTTTCCTTTTCCGCGAGCCAGCCCGCAGGTGTGGTCGGCTTCACCTCCGCAGGCAGTGTCAGTCGCCGACCCGGCGCATACTTCGGCGTAGTGCGTGTGCCTGTGTTTTCAAAGTATGTGAAGCCGTCAAGGAACTCGCCGCATAGGAGATCGAGATCGCCGTCGCCATCGAAGTCCGCGAAGTTCGGCGAGGGCGCGCCGAAAGTTTCCAGCGACTTGTCGCCCGCCAAGACTTTGATCGGCTTGTCGTAAATCGGGTGCCCCGTCGTGCCAGTATTGCGGATGAAATACACAAAGCCACGAAGCGGCCCATTCGTCCATTTGCCCTCCGGCGTGTAGGCGTTATCCCAACCATATTCCGTCCAGTCGCCGACGCCTACGACCACGTCGAGTTTGCCGTCATCATCGTAATCCACATAACGCCACATATTCGCACGAACGCTGTTCGGATGAACATTCGCAGACAGCGGCAGCTTGCTGCTTTTCTCCAGCCCCGTCGCGAGAAAATCGGGATATTCCATGCCCGGTGAAAGGACGCGCGGCTTCCCGTCCACATAGCTGACCTCCACGTTCTGCACGCCTTTGCTGATGCGGCGACCCGCTTTGAAAACTGGCATTTTATCCTTCGTCGTGTTCCCGCTGATGTTCTCGAAAAAGTAAGCGCCATTTGACGGCTTGTCTGGGCAGTTCACCACGAGATCAAGATCGCCATCGCCATCGAAATCCATCGGCAAAGGCCACGCCCAAAGCCCGACGCCAAGATCCACGACGAGGCCGGTGTGATTGTATTTCAGCCGCTCCAAATTCTCAGCACGCGAGTCCGTGCCAAGCGTTGCCATCAACAGGCCAAACAAGATCATTTCTCGCCGGAATATTTTCATCACTTTTGTTTTTGGGTCTTAGGAATTTTACGAAAGCGCAACCCCACGCAAAGTGTGGTCACTCCTTCTATTGCAGCCTCTATACTTATTCGGCTGCATTTTTATTGAATATGCTTTGGGGCGTTTTTGTCATGTCCTATTTGAAGTCTGTGCCGATTCCGCAGGTCAGCGAACGGTGCGGCGAGGTTGTTCTTTTCCCCGATGTCCTCGCGCAGGTTGTAGAGCTTCCAGTCGCCCTCATGCACGACGACCGACGGCGGCAGCCAATCAGGAGCCGGCGGGTTGTGCGGGAAGTAGGCGAACATCGTGCACCGCGATCAAACGCCCGCCCACGCAGCGTGGGGAAAAAATCCGTGCTCTGGATCACCGCATCGCTACGGCTGCCCGGCGCGACGACGCCTTTCCTCCTCGCAGCGATGCAGATGACTCGGCGTCGGTGCGATTTCATGGTGTAAAAAGTAGCCGAGTCGCTACCGCTCCACCAAGCAATCTCGCTCTCGACGCAAAGCGATCCCGCAAAGTAGCCTCCCGCCCTAAATGAAACCAACCATCCTACTCCTCGCAGCAACTTTCCTCATCAGCGGCTGCGCCACTTCCGCGCCACAGCCCCGTAGCAAAGAAGAAAAAGAAGCCGCCGAACGCCGCTACCTCGCCGGCCTCGACCGCGAGCTACGCCACCGCAATGCTCAGGAAAATGGAGGCTTTAGCACCATCTCGCCGCGCTAGGGGGGAGCCAAGACACTCTTGTCGTGCAGCCTCCGTTCACGACAAGAGTGTCGTGGCTCCTTGCAAGCGCGACGAACAATCCTTAATTTGCAATTTCCCCTCCATCGCTCACACCCCTACGTTGCCCGCATGAATCTCAACATCGCACTCGTCCCCGGCACCACCATCGAAGAAGGCCCCGGCGGGCTGCCCGTGCTCGTCATCGCTACGCCTGCAGCGAATGCGCGCATCTTTCTCCACGGCGCGCAGCTCACCCATTGGCACCCGACTGGCGCAGAGCCGGTGATCTGGATGAGCGGGAAAAGTCTCTACCAAGAGGGCAAAGCGATCCGTGGCGGAGTGCCCGTGTGCTTCCCGTGGTTCGGCCCACGCGAGGGGCAGCAGGCGCACGGCTTTGTGCGCAATAAGAGCTGGGAATTGAGCGAGCTGACGCGCTACGACAATGGCGAGGTGCGCGCCGTTTTCACCACCACCTCGGATGCGGAGACGCTCACGCAATGGGCGCACGCTTTTGTCGCGCGGCTGGCCTACACGGTCGGGCCGACGCTGAAGATGTCGCTCGAAGTGGAGAACACGTCGGACGCGCCGTTCACCTTCTCCGAGGCGCTGCACACTTACTTCGCCGTGGGCGCAGTGCAGCAGGTGTTCGTGACGGGGCTGGACGGCGCGCAGTATCGCGATTACCCGGATCGCTCGGTGCTCGCGCAGCAGACTGGCCCGATCCATTTCACCGAGGAGACCGACCGCGTGTATGTAAATACGCAGACGACGTGCGTGCTGGAGGACCCCGTGATGGCCCGCCGGATCATCGTAGAGAAGCGCGGCTCGGACACGACGACGGTGTGGAATCCGTGGATCGCAAAGGCAAAAGCGATGGTGGATTTCGGCGACGATGAATGGCCCGAGATGGTGTGCATCGAGACGGTGAACTCAGCGGAAAACTCGGTGACGCTCGCGCCCGGAGCCACGCACGCAATGGTGGCGCAGATCACGGTGGAAGCGCGGTAAGTGAATGGAGGAGCGCCTGCGGCGGGCTGAACTTCGAACTCTGAAGTTCGAAGTTCAGAGTTCGAAGTTGTGCAGACTTGAGCCCCCACGCTTGCCACCCCCACCTCTCTCCTGCTTCCTCCCCCGATGCACCGTCACACCACCGCCGCTCTCGCCGCTTTCCTCGGCCTCTCACTCCATGCTTTCTCCGCCGATGTCGCTGGCGGCTCTGGCAAAGCGGGAGAGCTAAAGCCCGCTGATCGCACGCCCACTCACGCGCCGAAAAATACGCCGGATGCGGCGGTGAAGAATCTCGCGAAAGCGAAGCTGCCCGAGGGCTTCACGGCGAGCATCTGGGCGAGTGAGCCGCTGCTCGCAAACACTGTGGCGTTCAGCTTCGACGGGCAGGGGCGGATGTTCACGGCGGAGACAAATCGCTACCGCAGCAGTGTGCTGGATATACGACACTATATGTTCATGTTGGAGGACGATCTCGCCTCGCGGAATCAGGTGGACTGGACGGCGAGCATCAAAAAGAACTTCCCCAAAGACTGGCAGGAACTCGGCAAGGAAACCGAGACGATCCGTGTGCTGGAGGACTCGAATGGCGACGGCAAGGCCGACCAATCCCGCATCTTCGCCGATGGCTTCAATAGCATCCTCGACGGCATCGCCAGCGGAGTGCTCGCGCACAATGGCAGCGTGTATTTTACCAACATCCCCGCGCTCTGGAAAATGGACGGCCTCGGTGCAGACGGACGTGCGGTGAAGCGGGAGGAAATGTTCCGCGGCTTCGGCATCCGCTTTAGCTACACGGGGCATGATTTCCACGGGCTCATCGTGGGGCCGGACGGGCGGCTCTACTTCTCCATTGGTGATCGCGCGGCGTCGGTAAAGACGAAGGAAGGCACGAGCATCGAGCTGCCGGACGAAGGCGGCGTCTTCCGCTGCGAACTGGATGGGAGCCATTTGGAGCTGGTGATGCGCGGCTTGCGCAATCCGCAGGAGCTGGCGTTCGACGACTACGGCAATCTCTTCACCGGCGACAACGACAGCGACCAGGGCGACCGCGAGCGTTGGGTGAATATCGTGGAAGGAGCCGACGCCGGCTGGCGCATCGGCTACCAACACAACCCACTCGGCAAAGACCGCAACCCGTGGCTGGCCGAGCACCAGTGGGAGCCGCGCGACGCAAAAAAGAAGCAGCCTTACGCCATCCTCTCGCCTATCGAGAACCTGCCCGACGGCCCGAGCGGCCTCACGCATTATCCCGGCACCGGCCTGCCCGAGAGCTACGCCGGGAGCTTCTTTCTATGCGGCTTCAAGGGCAGCACCGCAAAGAGCGCGATCAGCACTTTCAAGACGGAGCCAAGCGGCGCGGGCTTCAAGCTCACGGGCCTCACGACGTTCATGAATAACGTGCAGGCGACCGATGTGGACTTCGGCCCCGACTCGCGACTCTACGTGAGCGCGTGGGATGAAGGCTGGGAGCGCACCGACCAATCCCGCATCTACCGCCTCGAAAACACCGAGGCCGTGAAAGCGCAGGCCAAGCAAATCGCCGAAGTAAAGGCGCTGCTCGCCGAGGGCTTTCAAAAGAAGACGCCCGAGGAGCTGGTGAAGCTGCTCGGGCATTGGGATCAGCGCGTGCGGCTCGGGGCGCAGTGGGCGCTGGCGGAGATGCTCGGTGGGGCGCAGTCAAAGAAAGTCGCTATGCTCCTCGAAAAAACCCAGCTCAAGGGCATCGCTGGGCCGCAACAGCGGCTCTCCCGCCTGCACGCGACATGGGCACTCGGTCATGCCGCGCGGCTCGTATTGGATGGAATCGTGGCCAAGAATCCCAGCTTCACCATCCCCGCGCCCAAAGACCGTGCCGTGCTCAGTCTGATGAATGACGCCGATGAAGAAATGCGCGCGCAGTTCCTAAAAACGACCAGCGATGTCGCAGCATCCTTCACTCCCGAACTCGTGATGCTCATTGCCGCCAAGCTCGCCGACCCGTCTCCGCGCGTCCGCTTTTTTGCTGCGATGGCCCTAGCAAAGCATGGCAGCGAAAAAGCGATATACGCCGTCCTCACGATGCTTCGTGAGAACGACGACAAGGATGAATACCTCCGCCACGCGGGCGTCGTAGCCCTCGCCAAGTGCGGGGATGCCGCCGCCCTCACCGCCGCCGCAAAAGATGCGCCACATTCCGTGCGCCTCGCAATTTTACTCGCTCTCCGCCGACTCGGCAGCGAGCAGGTCGCGCAATTCCTGCACGATGAGGATGCCGATCTCGTCCGCGAGGCCGCGCACGCCATCAACGACGCGCCCATCCCCGCCGCGATGCCTGCGCTGGCGGCGCTCGCTTTCACCAAGTCCCACGAAGGCAACGTGCCGATGGATGGCAAGGACGAGCCGCTCGCGTTGCGCGTGTTGAATGCAAACTTCCGCATCGGGACGAACGACGGTGCTAATGCCCTCGCGCTTTTTGCCGCCCGAGGCAGCGTGGAGAGCTTGCGAGTGGAGGCTCTGGAGCTGCTGGCGCAATGGCCGAAGCCGCCTGCCCGCGACCGCGTGCTCGGCATCTATCGCCCGCTGCCAGAGCGCGGAGCGAGCATCTCGGCTGCCCAGCTCGCGCTCGTCGCGGCGGATCTGCTCGCGGATAAATCCGAACGCATCGTCGTCGCCGCTTGTCGCGCGCTGGAGGCCAATGGGGTGATCGCTGCCGCGCCGCAACTTTTGAAAACGCTTCAAGCCAGCAGCGCCACGATCCCCTCACGCATCGCTGCGCTGCAAACGCTGGCGGCGCTTGATGCCAAGGAATTGCCAGCCGCCATCGCCGCTGCATCCGCCGATCAAAGCCCGGCGCTAAAAACAGCCGCTAGTAAATTCCTCGCGAAGACCGACCCCGATCTCGCCGCTACGCAACTCGCCGGCGCATACGTCACCGCCGCCGTCGCGGAAAAAAAGGCGATCATCGAAGCTCTCGGCGACAACTCTTCGCCAAAGGCTGACGCCGCACTGGCAGGATTGGTCGCCGCTTTCGACAAGCAGCCGCGTGCTGTGCAACTCGAACTGCTGGACGCGGCGGGCAAACGCAAATCCCCCGCCGTCGCCGCTGCACTCGCCGCGTGGCAGGGCGCATTGCCAAAGGATTCGCCGCAGGCTGCGCTGGATGTCTGCCTCGAAGGTGGCGACAAAGTAACGGGCGAAAAGCTCTTTAAGGAAGGTGCCGTCTCCGCCTGTCTCCGGTGCCACAAAGTCGCTGGCAGCGGCGGCGAGGCGGGGCCCGATCTCTCGAAGATCGCTGCTACGAAAGACCGCGCTTACATTCTCGAAAGCATCATCGCTCCGAACGCGAAGATCGCCGAGGGATTCCAGACCATCCTCGTCACGCTCAAGAGCGGCGACGTGCAGGCGGGCATCGTGAAAGCTGAGACTGCCGACGAGATCACGCTGCTCATGCCGATGCCGGATGCCCAGCCCGTGAAGGTGAAGAAGGCCGAAATAAAGAGCCGCGAAAACGCTCCGAGCGGGATGCCGCCGGGCTTTGACCAACTGCTCTCGAAGAGCGACCTGCGCGACCTCGTGGAGTATGTGTCTTCGCTGAAGTAAGGGCGCGTTCCACAGATTTTAAAACTTTGAGCTGCCCGGGTTGCCAAGGCGGGAGCGGCTTCGCTACAACGGGCGCTCTTTCCGAATGAGACGATCTTCCACACTCCTGTGCGCGCTGCTGCTGGTGCTCTGTTTTTCTACGCCACAGCTCGCTCGTGCGCAGAAGAAACGCGAGCTGCCGGGGCTGGTGCCTGCGCCGCCGCCGGTGGTGGCGCAGCACGTCACGGTGGAGCCGGGGCAGGCGGTGCAGGTGCCGCTGACGATCATCGGCGGGCGGGCGGAGCAGTTGGAATTCCTCATCCGCGTGCCGCCTCGCGCGGGCAAGCTCTCGCAGGTGAGGCCTGTCGGTGCGAATGGCGGCGTGGTCACTTATCAAGCGCCTGCGCGGGCGGGGGAGGATCGTTTTTCTTATGCGGTGCGGAGTCGCGAAGGGGTGTCGGCGGCGGCGATGGTGAGCATCGTGATCGCGAATGCTCCGGCGGCGGCGGGCGTGGCCGCGCGGCTGGTGGTGCCGGAATCGGTGGACTTCCCAGCGGTCTTTCCCGGCGAGCTTTCGAGCGCCGAGCTGGAGGTGCAAAATGTGGGGACGACGATGGCCGAGGGCACGCTGACGCTGCCTGCGATGTGGAGCACGGAAAGCGGCGCGCGCTATCGCATCGCGGCGGGCGGGCGGGCGACTTTCAAGCTGACTTTCACGCCGATGAAAGCGGGCGTTTTTAATGACGACGCGATTTTTGGGCCGAACCCAAAGAAGTTTGTGCCGCTCCACGCGGTGGTGGAAGCGCCGCTGGTGCTGAAGCCCGCCGCGCTGAAGCTCGCGCCTGCTGCCGGGCAGGCAGCGCGCTCGGCGATGTTCCTTTTAGAAAATCGCACCGGCGAGGAACAGACGGTGAAGGTGAGTGCCGGCACGCATTTGCTCGTGCCGGAATCGGTGAAGATCGGCGCAAGGGAAACGGCGCAGGTCGCGGTGACGGCGGATGCGAGTGCGGCGGGGGAATTTGCGGACAAGCTGAAACTCAGCACAGAGACTTGGAGCGCAGAGCTGCCGGTGCACGTGTTGGCGCTGGCGGCGGCGGTGCGGTTTGGCGTGCCGCCGGAATTTGGCACAGTGCTGGCGGGAGCGAGTGTGAGCGCAAAGGCGACGCTGGTGAACCCCGGCGCGCTGGCGGTGAACGTGACGCTGCGAGCGGAAGGAGCGTTCACCGTGGAGAGCGCAAAGCTCCCGGTGCCGCCGCACGAAGAGGCACAGGTAGGCGTCGCACTGCGCGAGGCGCGAGCGGGGGTAAATCGCGGCAAGATCATCGCGGAATGGGACGGCGGGCGCGAGGAACTGGCGCTCAGTGTGACAGCCGCCGAGCCCGTGCGCGTCGCCGCAAAGCAAGCGCCCAAGCCGGACGCCGAAGAGCCAGCGGCGGCGGAGCCGGAGGAGATCACGGACCCGCTGCTGGCGACGACGCGGGCCGAGCATCCCAATGGGCTGGGCGATTTTACCCGCGACCTCCAGCCGACGAGTGCCGTGCTGGAGTGGCCCAGCGACCTCGGGGCGACGACGGCGCTGCGGCTGGTGGAGCGCGTGCTCTCGCTGGGGAAAGACGACGAACTCGTGGTAAAATGGCAGCCCCTCGGAGGCGTCACCTTTTCCGCCGCAGGCGCGCTGCAACGGGCGGAACTGCGCACGCTAAAACCCGACGCACTCTACACCGTGCGCGTGGTCTCCGGCGCGAAGGATACGGTTTTCACGGCAGAATTCATCACGCCCGCGAAAAAGCCGCTGGTAGATATAGGCTGGCAAACAGGCACCCTTAGCCTACTCGCGCTCGGCCTGCTCGTGGCTGGCTGGCTGCGCTGGAAATCGCGCGAACGCTCGGCGTGGTAACGGCCGCACTGCTCGGGCAATCAGCTCGGATCGCCGCACAATCAGGGCTGATAGCCTGACAATCAGCCTCACTGCTCGGGCAATCGGCTCTGGTTGTCGCGCAATCAGCCCCACTGCTCACGCAATCGGCTCTGGTTGTCGCGCAATCAGCCCCACTGCTCGCGCAATCGGCTCTGATTGTCGCGCAATCAGCCTCACTGGTCGCGCAATCGGCTCTGGTTGTCGCGCAATCGGCCCCACTGCTCGGGCAATCGGCTCTGATTGTCGGACAATCGGGCCTGATTGTCCGAGCACAGAGGCTCTGGTGTCGGAGCAAGCCGTTGCAGAATTACGATTTAGGCCATTTTGGCGTTTTTTGACCACTTTCCGCCCTCGCGGCGGCTTGGCGCGCGGGGAGGGCGTTTCTTTTGCCAAATGAAACCGGCCACTTGGAATTCTGGGCTCAAATGGGGCGACCCGAATCTGCGCTGGGGCGACCTCAGAACAAACCAAAATATATAGCGCCGATGGACTGACTCGAATGGCACTCAGATAATGATGGGAAATGGACCATTTACCCTTCTCTGAAAGCGGGTGCTGCTTTTGCCGCGTAGCGGCTGCCCGAGGGTAGCCGTGGGTTTTAACCCACGGCCGAGCGCACCGAGCGCCCGTCGCGGAGCGACGGCTGATGACGGCGCGAGCCTTGTTTGCGCCGGTTCAGGCGTCGCTCCGCGACGCAACCCGGCCCACCCTTTCCGTGGGCTAAAGCCCACGGCTACTCTCGGTGCTCGCTCCGCGAGCCATCCACAATCAACGACATGCCATCAACCCACGCAAAGCCCCGCTCTCGCAAGGGGGCGGGGCTTTTTCGCGCTTGCGCGAGAGGAGGGCCGGTAGGATACCGCCCTCCTTGGCGGGCCGAGTGTTACTTCCCACCCCACTCGAAGAACCTCGTGGACTTTACGAAATGCTTTTTCAGCGCGGAGCTTTGTGATGGGTTGACTAATTGTGGGGTGCGGGCATTTTCCGGGCATGAGCATCACCGCTACTGTCGAGCACGATACGATCAAACTCCCTGTGCATATCCCGGATGGGACGAGTGTGGAGATTTTTGTGAAGGAGGAGCTAAATGGGTCGTTTTTGGATACGATCCGGGATCTCGTGGGCACGGCTGCGGGGTTGCCTGTGGATTTTGCGGCGGAGCATGACCATTACATCCACGGGGCGGCAAAGCGTTCTGGGAAATGAATCGAGCGTTTGGGGATGCACATTATTTTTTGGCGCTGCTGAGTCCTCGGGATCAGGATCACGCTCGGGCGATGGCGTTGGCTGGGGCTTGGAGGGGGCAAATCATCACGACTCGTTGGGTGCTTGCGGAGGTGGCGGATGGGCTTTGTGAACCGCCGCTGCGGGAGGTGGCGAGTTTGTTTCTCCAGCGGATGGAGGGTAATGCTTTCGTGCAGATTGTGCCAGCGAGTGATGAGCAGTTTGCGCGTGGGTTAGAGCTTTATCATCGCAGGCCGGATAAGGAGTGGTCGCTGACGGATTGCATTTCTTTTGTGGTGATGAAGGAAGAAGGGATGACGGAGGCGCTAACTGGGGATCATCATTTCGAGCAGGCGGGGTTTGTGGCTTTGCCAGGGCGTGTTTACACTAATTGACAACCTCTTAAAAAAGAGTAAAGAGAGGGATGGAACTCACGAAAGAACAGTTTGAACAGGTATCGGAATGCCTTCCACGGCAGCGCGGAAACGTGAAGATGGAGAACCTCCAGGTGCTTAATGCCATTTTGTATGTAGCCGAGCAGGGATGCAAATGGAGGGGACTGCCCGAACGCTTTGGTAAATGGCACAGCGTCTATACGCGAATGAATCGTTGGAGTAAAAAGGGGGTGATTGCGGCGGTTTTTGAGAAACTGCAACGCGAACAGATAGTGAGGATCAAGGTGGAGGCGGTGTCGCTGGACAGCACGATCATCAAGGTTCACCCCGATGGGACAGGGGCGCTAAAAAAAACGGGCCGCAAGCCATCGGCAAGTGCCGTGCAGGATGGAGCACCAAGATTCATCTGGTGGCCGCGAATGCTTGCTGCGCGTTGAGTTTCTCCTTGTCCCCCGGACAGGCGGGAGACGCGCCTGCGGGGCGCGAACTCTTGCGTTCATGGAAGAAACCGGCCTCCGCCAGCCACCTCATCATGGATCGAGCGTATGAGGGTGATGAAACCCGCCAACTGGCTCTGGAACTTGGCTTGTTCCCCGTGGTGCCCCCTAAATCCAACCGGCTTTGCCCATGGGAATACGACAAGGCTCTCTATAAGAAACGCAATGAGGTCGAGCGCCTCTTCCGCCGCCTGAAAGGCTTTCGCCGTATCTTTTCACGCTTCGAGAAACTCGATGTCATGCTCATCGGTTTCATTCACTTTGTCCTCATTGTCGAGGCTCTTCGATAGTGTGAACACGCCCTA
>JAYVQK010000268.1:0-4379 GCA_043757005.1 Verrucomicrobiaceae bacterium | reverse complement strand
GGGCACACTGTCGGAATGGCGAGCGACTGCCCCACCCGCTCGTTCCTCGCCCACCAGAGCGGGGTCATGCCCCCGCACTCCAGATTGCGTCTCCCGAGTTTCCGAGAGTCCCCTTAAAACGATTTGGAGGCGGGTTTTAATATCCCGATAGGGTCATACAGAGCGGTATGAAGGGCTTGAATGGGGGCGGATCAGAGGGACTTCGGAAAAGCTCTGTGAACTCTGAACTCTGAACGGCGCCGGCGAACGAGAAAGGTTCGGAGTTCAAAGTTCGGAGTTCAAAGTTCCGAGTTGCGAGTTCAAAGATGCGGCTCTGCGTCTTTGTGTGAGGCCCCGTCGCGGGTTTGAAGAGAAAGACTCTGGTTGTCATACCCCGGAGACTAAAGAAAGCGCCGCCACCGCGCACGTTACAATCCAAAGTCATGCGTGTTTCGATCTCAAGGCAATGTCTTTGAAATGACATAGATACGTCACAGTGTGTCACTTGCCCTTGGCGCAGAAAGGAGGCGAGAGTGGAGGACTGATTTTTCAGACAAAAACCACTCATCCACGCTCTCTATGACTATCGCCCAAAGACTCCGCCGATTCCTAAACGCTACCGCCGCCACCGCCGCGTTCCTCGCCGCCGCCTCCGCCGCGCAGGCTGCGCTGCCTTACGCGGATGGGGATCTTTTCCTTAGCTTCCGTGCGACTGCCGGGCAGGGGGCGACGACGGATTACGTCGTGGACATCGGCCCAGCTTCGCAATTTATCGGCACGAGCGGCCAGGTGAATGTGAGCCTCGGCAACATCGTGGGCGTGGGCAGCGTGCTGACCGATCTGGAAACCACCTTCGGCGCGGATTGGAAAACACGCACCGATGTCTTATGGAGCGTCAGCGGCGTGCAAAAAGTAGCAGGCAATGGCTTTGCGAAAAACACCATGTTTGCCAGTAACAAAGAGCCCGTAGTTGGCACTCAATCTACGCCGTGGACGAGCCCGAGCGGATTTGGAGCGGGCGCACCGGCGCTGAAAATGCAGACGATGGGCACCCCCGGCTATTCCGCTGGCACGACGGGTGTAATACCTGGCCAGACTGAATCCACGAACAGCACCAAGGCCCTCAGCCAAGATACCGCAGCGACCAACAGCTACGCTTCCTTTATGCCCGGCGGCAGCAATACCACTGGCACTAGCGCGTTTGGCTACTTCAATACTACGCTTGGCATCGAGAATAACTTCGCTGGCGGCACGGCTAACTCGGTCCTCGATCTTTATAAACTGGAGCCCGCCTCCGGGAGCCTGCCGGGCGTCCTTCTGGGAGCCTTCCGCCTCAGCGATTCGGCGGTGCTCACTTTTAATAGCGACATCACCGCCTTCCAAGTCCCGGCGGAGGTGAGCCTCAGTTCGGCGACTTATTCGGTGGGGGAAAATGGCGGGATGCTCGCCGTCACCGTCACCCGCTCGGGCACGCTGACGAGCGCGGTCTCAGTCAATTTCAGCACGACGGACGGCACGGCGCTGGCGGGCACGGATTTCACCGGGCAGACAAATGTAGCGGTCTCTTTTGCCGCAAATGAAGTGACCAAAACGGAGAACGTCGCCATCACTGATGTCGCAGGCTACCAAGGCGACCGGGCGTTCAGCGTGGGCATCGCGCTCGGCAGCGGGAACGTGCAACTCGGCTCAGTGACTGGCGCCGCTGTGACCATCGTGGAAAACGATCCGCAGCCTTCCACGCTCACCCTCAGCGCGGCGACCTACAGCATCGCGGAAGATGGCGCGACGCTCACCGTCACCATCCATCGCGCGGGCAGCACCGTCGCGGCGGGCACGGTGTATTTCAGCACGGTGGACGACACGGCACTCGCGGGCACGGACTTCGTGGGGCAGACCAATGTGCCCGTCGCTTTCGCCATCGGCGACTCGAGCAAGACGGTGGCAGTCGCCATCACCGACCGCGTGAATTTCCAAGGCGCACGCCGCTTTGGCATCGCACTGAGCAGCCCGGATAATGGCGGCACGCTCGGCACCACCGTCAGCGCCGTCGTCACCATCACCGACGACGACACAGCCCCCGGCGGCGCAGTCGCGGGCACCTACAGCGGCATCCTGCGGCCCACTGGCACAGCTTCGAATAATACAGGCGGCTTCTTTACGCTGAAGATCAGCGCCACGCATACCTTCACCGGCAAAGTGCTCATCGGCGGCGCGGTGCTGCCCATCTCCGGCAACTTCGGCGCAAATGGCATCGCGAAATTCAACCCCTCGCTCAGCACCAGCACCGCCCTCACCATCAAAGGCAAAGTCCCCGTGCAACTCGGCAACCTCGCCCTCACCATCTTCGCCGATAGCATCCTCGGCACGCTGAAGAACCCCGGCACCGTCGCCACCCTCGCCGCCGACCGCGCCGCCTTCGACGGCAAGACCCCCGCCACCACCGTGAACGCGCTCTTCCTCGCCAACAAAGGCAAATACAACTGCCTCCTCCCCGCAAAAAACCAGGCCGTGCTCACCCACACCCAGTTCCCGCAAGGCGACGGCATCGGCATCCTCAGCGTCTCGAAAAATGGCAACGTCACCTTCAAAGGCAGCCTCGCCGATGGCTCCAAATTCTCCGCCGCCGCGACCCTCTCCAAAGACTACACCCTCCCGCTCTACGCCTCCCTCTACGCGAAAAAAGGAAGCCTCGCCGGACTCGCCACCCTCAGCCTCGCCGACATCGTGAGCACCAGCGCCAACAGCGACCTCTCCGGCACCGATCTACTATGGCTTGCCCCCGCCGCCGCCGTCCCCGCCAAAGCCAAATACTACCCCGCAGGCTGGCCCACCGGGGTGAAAGTGGACCTCTTCGGCGCAAGTTACCGCGCCCCGCAAAAAGGCGACGCCACCAGCGTCTTTCCCGGCCTCGGAGCCGACAACCTCCTCACCGGCAACGCCACCGTGCAATTTGCCGACGGCAAACTCACCGCCCCCATCAACAAAGCCGTGAACATCACCGCCAAAAACAAAGTCACCAACGCCCCCGCCACCGACAAAACCTTCAAACTCACCCTCACCGCCAGCACCGGCGCCCTCAAAGGCAGCCTCACCGACGACAGCGGCAAAAAGCCCGCCTTCAAAGGCATCGTCTATCAAAAAGGCACCACCAAAGGCGGCTTCGGCTACTTCCTCAGCACCGTCCCCAAAGCCGGCCCCAGCGGAGAAAGCGGCGGCGTCACTGTATTGGCGAAGTAAAGGGAACTCCCTCAAAAGCAAGTTGGCGGGCGCCTCCAAAAAGAAAGCGTCCGAGTAAGTGTCCGCCGAGTGTCCGCCGAGGCCACTTGAGCACCAAAGGTGCGCAAACAAGCCAGCCCAGGGCAAAGCGAGGCACGAGCGCCGCCCTGGGTTTTGAGCGATACAAAATGGGAAAGCCCCAACGGGGCGCAACAACGGCACTTGCGAGCCACGGGGACAAGCTTCCGCTCTAGGGGAATCACTTTCTCCAGCGCGAGGATGTTTATCTGCGGCAAGCGAATCGCTTGCTGAGGAGTGGGCATCACTTTCTGTGGCAAGCGGATATTTTTCCGCTCCCTAGGGCAAACTTTCCACTCTGCGGGATGATTTTTTTGCCCCGAGGAATTCATCTCGCGGATCGGGAGATTCATCTCGGGGCGTGCGAGATAAATATTTGGATGGCGCGAGATAAATCCCGTATGGCAGAAAACGGATCTCGCGGCGTAAAAAATTCATCTCAGCGCGCGAGAGATGAATATTTTGCCGCAAAAAAGTCATCTCGCGGCCCAAAAAACGCATCTCGCGTCGTGCGAGATGAATCCCTCGGGACAAAAAAATCATCCCAAGCCGCACAAAATTCGCCCCATAGCGCGCAGGAAAAGCCATTTTTCTCTGATAAGCCCGTTTTCAGCCCACTTGGAGAGCCCAAAAGCAAAGGAGCCCCATCCACCGAAGCAGAAGCCGCAACCCCAGCTTTTATCCCGTCACTCCTTGAGGGATTTCATAGGAGATAGGCGTTGCGGTGATGGGCTACCAGCTCCGATGCCAGTGATACCAGGAGCCGGTAATATAAGCGTAAGAGTCTTCGCCGATGCGGGGCGGCGGAGAAATCGGTGAGTAAGTAAAGCCCGCGTCGTCCATAAAGTCTGATGCAGTGATGATGCGGACAACGCCATCCGGCTGTAGCTCTGTCTCAGCAATACGAAAAAGCCCAACCCAATGCGGAGGGGTGCTAGTGCCATGTGGCTGCACTCGCCCGGCAACAACCTCTGCAACGTAGGCATCTAGCGACGAGCGGCAGAGCCGGAATCGAACATGGCAGAGGACACCGGTGATCGCGAGGACGGCGCAGAGCAATAACGCTGCTGGGCTCGAAGCCCCAATAAAGCAACGCGCGGCGCGGC
>JAYVQK010000267.1:0-4400 GCA_043757005.1 Verrucomicrobiaceae bacterium | reverse complement strand
CGGCGAAGCCAGTGGTGAAGTCCTCGGCCTTGGCGGATAAGACGCTTGCTGCCAAGACGCCTCTTTTAAAAGGGAAGGGGAAGGGTGGAGCTGGGGCTGCGATGGTGGTGACGACGTTGAGCCACTCGCATCAGTTTCTTTTTAGTGAGCAGCTCGCCCATCTCCTCAGCGCGGGGATGACTCTGGATGAAGCTCTAGGAGTGCTGGTAAAGCGGCTGAAACACCCGAAGCTGCGTGCTCTTTCCCAATCGCTCCACCAATCCCTCGTAGATGGACGCAGCCTCTCGCAGGCCATGCGCGACTACCCCCGCATCTTTTCCCCGTTGTATGTGAATATGGTCTCCGCCGGTGAAGCCTCCGGCTCCCTGCCCACCATTTTACATCGGCTCACGGGCCATCTTGCTGAGGTAAAGTCTCTGCGCGACCGCGTGCAACAGGCGCTCCTTTACCCCGCAGTCCTCGTCGTCATCGGCATCCTTCTCATCGTCGTTTTTATGAATACGATGGTCCCGCAGTTGATGAGCTTTTTCAAAGACGCCGGCGCGAAACTGCCCGCCGCGACGCAGTTCCTCATAGATACGAATGAGCTCCTCACCCATTACTGGTGGCTCATGGCGGCGATTGGCTTTGGCGCGTTCGTCCTCTTCCGCTCCGCCATCGCGACTACCGCTGGGCGACTCGCTTGGCATCGTTTTAAATGGAACATCCCCGTGCTCAGTCGCATCTCGCGTTACCGACTCTACGCGCAGTTTGCCCGCACGCTCGGCACGCTCACCGCGAATGGCGTGACGCTCCTCCGCTCGCTGGAGTTGCTGGAAGAAATCTCCGGTAACGACTACATCCGCGACCGGATGCGCGATGTCCGCGCTGCCGTGGTGGATGGTGCGACGCTCTCCAGCGCGATCAATGTGCAAAAAATGTTTCCCGATATGTTTGTGGACATGATGTCCGTAGGCGAGCAAACGGGCAAATTCTCCGACACCATGACGCTCATCGCCGACGTGTATGAACGCGAGCTGGATAAGCAGGTGAAAATCGTGAGCACTCTCATCCCCCCCATCATCATGGTCTTCATCGCCGCCATCATCGGCACCGTGATCTACGGAGTGCTCATCGCGGTCTTTAAGCTCACCGGGGGGATGCACCAGTCGCGGTAAAGTGCGGAGATTGCGTTGAGGAGTTGTTGCCATCTACCTCGCAGTGATTTGTTCGTTTTGCGTAGATTTTTGATAAGCCGAGTAAGTTTTTTGCGACAAAAACGGTCAATCCTCGTTCAACGTCACGCCAAGCTTGCTCAATCATCCGTCGTAAATCATAAATCATCAATCTCATGCTCCGCCTTCTGCTCATCTTCACCTGTCTCACCGCGCTCCACGCGCAGGAGGCCGCGCCGAGGGAAGATGTTGCGCCTATCGCCGAGCAGCCCACGCCTTTCTCCGTGTGGCTCGACATCCCGGTGCTGTCGCGGCCAAACGCCCCGCAGCCGGAGTTGCCGATCTGGTTTGAGTCCTTCCAGACGGAGCCTGTGATAGCGACGGACAGCACGCCGCCGCGCATGATTTACCGCCTGCGCCTGCGCCGCACGCCGTCGCTCCATCACGAGATTTTGCTGCGCGTTTTCTTTGATGATTTGCCGGAGATGCAGCCCGTCATTACGGCTTGGAGCGAGACGGGGAAAGAGCGCTTCCGCAGCGAGTCGCTCGGCTTTGGCACTGCGCTGCCGAGCAGTGAGACCGTGATTTTGCCGGTGGATGGGACGGATTACGTGGACATCTCGGTGGCTGGCAATGGCAGCAACATCCGAGGCGCGTTTGCCAGCTCACTCAAAGACGTGACCACGCGGCAAGCGCAGGACTTCCAGGCCGTGCCGGAAGTCGCCGAGCCCTTCGGTGCGCTCCCGCTCGCGCAGCCTGCCACGGAGGATACGAAGCTCTATGGCCGAGTGAGCGCCACGCTGGATGAAGACATCGTCCTCCTTTCCCCAAAAGGCGTCGCTTCGGAGACGTGGGAATTTGATCTCGCCGCGCAACCGCTCGTCGCACTCGTCACCTTCGACGTGTTGAACGCCGACCTCACCGCCACGCCCGTCGTCCTCGCAAATGAAGGCGAGCCGATCGCCGCGACGATTCATTGGCCTGACCTCGCCGACCCTGGCTTCCGAGGCGAGTCCCGCGCGCTGGAGCCCTCGATGCGCTTCCAATACACGGGCTGGCTGCGGGCACAGGCCGTCATCCCCGCGCACTTGCTGCGCTCCGGTTTGAACAAAGTCCTCATCAGCCTGTCGGAAGACAGCGGGCCGATTGCCGTGCGCAATGTCTCGCTGCAACTCAAACAAAACTGGAAACATTTCGATTACATCCTTAGCCCTGTCCATCCATGAAAACGCTCACCGCGCTCCGTAGTAAAAAGTCCGCCTTCACGCTCATCGAAATCATGCTCGTGATCATCATCATCGTCGCCCTCATGGCGGTGCTGCTGCCCAATCTGCAACACGCCATGGGCGATGCGAAACAGGGGCAGGCGGAAATTTACATCACCCAAATCAAAGGCAGTCTCGCCCAATATGAGATGATGAATAATATCCCGCCCTCCACCTCTCAAGGGCTCCGCGCTTTGATCGAAATGCCATCCGGCGAGCCGCATCCTCGCAAGTGGCGCTCGATGATGGATAAGATCGAACCAGACCCGTGGGGCGTGAACTACTTCTACGAATTCCCCGGCAAGCATAACCCAAAAGGTTTCGACATCTTCAGCGCTGGCCCAGACCGCCAGCCGCACACGGATGACGACGTAGGGAACTGGGAGAAGTAACCCTGACTTTCAAAATTACGAAGGCTTCCCAAAGCCGGGCGGCTTGTGCGGACGGAGCGCACGCATCCTGCGTGTAGCGTTGGGCATCTTGCCCGGCGCAGTGTGGCGCTTAAAGTGGGGAAGATGTGCTGAGTGGAGGGTTCGTCTTTCGCGCTGGGCAAGATGCCCAACGCTGCACGCGGGACGCGCGCGCTCCGGTCATACAAGTCTCTCCTGCTTATTTGATTCTGAGAGATGGTATCAATCAGCGCCTCTTTAAATGGATGCTAGCCACTCTTTTGCCTCGCGGCAGTAGGCGGCGATGTCGGGGGCTTGGAGGATGCCGCTGACGATGACGATGCGGCGCGCTCCGGCGGCGAGAATGGTGGGGAGATTTTCTATTTTGATACCACCGATGCAGAAGATGGGGATGCTCACGAGGCTGTGGACTCGGGCAATGTCGGCGAGGCCGATGGCGGGGCGACCTGCTTTGGTGGGCGTGGGGAAGAGTGGGCCGAAGCCGATGTAGTCTGCGCCTGCGGCGTCGGCGGCGAGGGCTTGCTCGATGGAATGGGTGCTTTTGCCGATGAGTGGGGAGGGGACTTCGCCGGCGAGGGCGCGGCCTGCGCGCCAGCGGGCGTCGGCGACGGAGAGGTCGTCTTGCCCTACATGTGCGCCGTCTGCGCCGATGCTGGGGACGAGTTCGGGGAAGTCATTGAGGATAAAGGGGACGCCTGCTGCCGCTGCGATGGGTTGCACGCGGGCGGCGAGTGCTTCGATCTCATGCTCTGTGAGCTGTTTGGCGCGGAGCTGGAGGATGTCCACTCCTCCCGCGCACATCCGCTCTGCCACGCGCTCTACGTCGGCGGCGGCGGTGTAGCCGAGGTCGAGGATGCCGTAGAGGCGGGCTTGTGCGAGGCGTTGGGCGGCGATGGGCATTTTATGAAATGGTGAGCGGCAAAACTTCGAACTCTGAACTTAGAACTTAGAACTCCGAACGTCCTAAGCCGCGCGCTTTCTGCGAGGGGAGTGACGTTCGGAGTTCGGAGTTCTAAGTTCAGAGTTCGAAGTTCGGAGTTCAAAAAGTTCACCGCGAGATGTCGTGTTGGCCGAGGATTTTGAAGCCGCTGCCTTCGAGGACGTGGATGGCGCAGTCATTGTCCTCCACGTGCAGCGCGAGCGCGGTGTGGCCTTGCGGCTGGGTGAGCAGGGCGTAGGAGCCAAAGATATTGACCTCTGCGGCAAGGAGTGCGGCGAGGAGATCGCCGAGCTGTGTGGCTTCGCGCAGCTCTACGACGATGAGCGGGCAGGTGGAGTAGGCGACGCCGTGGAGGTGGAAGACGCCCTCGACGCTCTCGGGGTCGCTGACGACGACGCGCACGATGGCGCTGTCTGCGCTGGGCTCGATATTTGTGGCGAGGACGTGGACTTGGTGCTCGTTGAGGAGCTTCACGACGTTCAGGAAAGCGCCCACTTTATTCGGCAGGAAGATGCTGAATTGGGTGACGCGGTCGCTGCCGGTTTTCTCGATGGTGGCGGTGTGTTGGGTTGGCATCTTTATTTGTAAGAATATACGAGAGCGAAGGCGGAAGGCTCGCCCTCGATTTGCT
>JAYVQK010000266.1:0-50862 GCA_043757005.1 Verrucomicrobiaceae bacterium | reverse complement strand
CCGGACGCCGCCGGAGTGGTCGCGTGGGATGCGGTGACGCGCCTGCTTTCCCTCCCCGCGCTGCCGCTGCACGCGACAAGTCTCGTGGCCTGGCGGCAGCCCCTCGGCGGCACCGCCGAGCCCTGCGGCATGAGCGAGACGGAATCGGTGAACGCGGCGGAGACTTCGCCCTTTGTCCCCGGAGCCACGTATGATCTATGGGTGACGGGGCGTAACTCGGTGGGTGATGGCGTGGCGAGTAATAAGATCCGGTGGACGGTGCCGCTGTGATTGATGATTGAAGATTTCTGCCCCCCGCTCGTCCTACGGGCGGGGGCGGTTTTCTTAAAAAATCATCCATCCTGAATCCATTCCTCGAACCACGACAGACGCTCCACTTCAAATCCTCAATCCTAAATCCCATGAAACTACTCACACTCTTACCCACGCTCCTCCTCGCTCTGCCGCTCTTTGCGGATACGGATATGGCGCGGGAGCTCAAACAACTCGTGGAGCAACGCGATGTCGCGGCGGCGGTTGCGTTGGCTCCGGTGAATAAACGGCACACGGAGGCACTCACTCAGCTCCTCGCTCATGCCACTCGCGCGGGCGATCTGGATACGGCGGTGAAGGCGCGCGCGGAGCTGGAAAAATACGGGGTAAAAGTAGCCGCGACGGGCCAGCCAAGCACCGCTGGCTCGGGGACGGATGAGGCCAAACGGGCGATCCTAAAGGCGCAGGTGAAGGACTCTGAGTGGAAATTCGCCGATGGCAAAATCGTGACCTGCCATGCCAATGGGGTGACGACGGCGAGCTGGCATGAGAAGAAGGGGGAATGGAAGGTGACGGGGCCTTTGACGATGGAGATGTCCTTTACGAACGCGCTCAATCTCCGCCCGGTGACGTTTGAGTCGGACTACCAAAAGGCCACCATCGGAGGCGATGTGAAGCCTCTGGTGATCGAGCGGATGCCGAAGTGATTTAGGATTTAGGATTTAAGATTTAAGATTTAAGATTTTCACTGCCGCTCGTCCTACGGGCGGGGGGCGAAAAAATCATCCATCCTGAATCCACTCCTCGAATTACGACAGACGCTCCACTCCAAATCTTAAATCTTAAATCTTAAATCTTAAATCCTAAATCCCATGACCGTCATCTATGCCACGATCTACCCCTTCGACCCTACGGAGCGTTCGGAGACTTGGGTGACTCGGGAGGTGATCCGAGAGTATTTGGCGGAGGCGCGGGGGTGGCGGCTGGAGGTGGTGATCGCTTCGGCGCACGCGGAGGGGCTGGTGGCGGCGCGGGCGGTGTTGGCGGAATTCCCCGAGGTGACGGCGGAGTTTTGGCACTTGGAGACGGCGTATGCGGGGACTCGCGAGGAGGAGATTTCTTTTTGCAAGGAGGAGTTGCCAAAGCGGCTGGCGGTGAGGGAGGGGTGGGATTGGTTGCTTTTTATGGATGCGGATGTGTGGACGCGTATCGCGCCGGTGGAGGCGTGGATGGGGAGGCTCGGGGAGGGGCGAGGGCGGCGCTTTATCCAGATCAAATACACGCTGCGGGATATGCTGAAATCGCCCGCACACACGCTGGGTGCTTACTTTCACCACCGGGAGCTGCTCGTGGGGCTGGAGTATTGGCGGGTGGTTTTCCCGCGCGATGCGGAGGGGAGGCGGAAGGGGGCGCCGGACTGTTATTTGCATGATTTCCTGATGGCGGAAGGTTGCGAGAAGATCGTGCCGGAGCCGATGGTGACGCTGCATTTCCAAAACACGCGGGACGCGCAGTGGTGTGGCGGGGAGTGCTGTCTCGCTTGGCCGGGTGTGCGGGATGCTGCGGGGCGGCTGGCGGCGGAGGCATGGGCGGGTGGGGCTCCGCCGGCCACAGAGCCAGCGGTGGGGACGGGGCAGGCGAAGTTTTTCCACATCATCCCCTACTCGACGGAGGGGCATTTGGCGGATGCGTATAATGCGGGGGTGGAGGCGGTGAGTGCGGGGGTGGAGTGGGTGCTGATGACGGATGCGGATGTGATGTTTGTGACTCCGCAGTATGGGCATCTCATCGCGCAGGTGATCGCGGAGCATCCCGAGGCGGGGCTCATTACGTGTGTGACGAATCGCATCGGAGCCGCGTGCCAGCTTGCGCAGGAGGTGCCAAAGGCGACCTCCGATCTGCTGGCGCTGCGGGCGGCGGCGCTGGTGCGGCTGGAAAAGTATGGGGCGGCGGTGACGAGGATTGCGCCGCCGTGCTCGGGATTTTTCATGCTGTTCCGGCGGGCCGTTTGGAGGGCGGTCGGGGGGTTCAAGGGGAGGGGGATTTTCGATGTGGATTGGCGTTTTTCCCGGGAGGTGGCGGCGGCGGGCTACGCGATCCTGCGGATGGATGGGCTGCTGGCGATCCACTATTACCGCTTGGATGGGAGGAATGCGACGGTGCCACTCCCGGCGGCGGTGCTGAATCACACGGCGATCCTCAACGCACTCGCGGATGCGCGGCAGGCGCGCTCGTATCTCGAAATCGGGGTGCAAAATCCGGCGGCGAATTACGCGAAGATCCGTTGTGCGGAAAAGGTAGGCGTGGACCCCGCGCCCACTGGCGATGCGCCGGGGCTGCTGCGGATGGGGAGCGAGGAGTTTTTCCGCACGAATACGCGGCGGTTTGATTTGATCTTTATAGATGGCGACCACCACGCGGAGTGCGCGGCGAGGGACATCGAGAACGCGCTGGCGGCACTCGCGCCGGGCGGCGCGGTGGTGATCCACGATGCGCTGCCGCCAGCGGAGACGTTCACGCGGGAGGAAGATCGCAAGGCGAATGGTGGCTCGTGGACAGGCGGCGTGTGGGAAGCAGTGCTGCGGTATTTTTCCCAAAGCGAGCACCACTGCGAGGTCGTGGATGTGGATTGGGGCGTGGCCGTCGTAGATACTCGCAGGCCACGCGGCCATGCGCCGATGCCCGCGCTGCCGGAGGGGAAGCTGGACTACGCGACGCACTTCCCGCTGCTCGCGCCCTTCCGCGTAGCGTGGGGTGGTTGATTGGGGCGCGGCGCTTGCGGCGGGGGGAGGGGGATGGGTATAGCTGGGCGATGAAGACGCTCCTTTTCCTTCTCTGCACTCTGCTCACCACGCTCCATGCGGAGACGGATGCGCTCGCGAAAGACGCGGTGACGCAGCGCATCGCGAGCGGCATCGCGGCGCTGAATGAGCGGTATTGGTCGCCCACGCTTTGCATCTGGTTTGATCGGCCTGGCGACGATGTGCGCGCGCATTACGAGGGGCGGCTGAACCCGCCGTGGTGGTGCTCGGCGAACGCGGTGGAGGCACTGCTGGATGCGATGAAAGTGACGGGCTCCCGCGAATACCAAGCCGCCGCGGAGTCGCTCTACGCGCTGCATCGCGATCACAAAAACAAAGCCCCGCGCATCATCGCCGAACTCCAGCGGCGCAAGCAGTGGAGCGACGCCGACGCGGAGCGCGCGAAGCGTCCCGCAAAGCCGGTGATCGTGGACGGCACGGAATACTACACCGAGTTCCGCAACGAATACCTCGACGACTCCGGCTGGTGGGCGCTCGCTTGGCTGAAGATGTATGACCGCACGCACGAGGCGAAATACCTCGCCACCGCCAAGGCCATCCACGCCCACATGGCGAAGAACTGGCGGCCTGAAAAAGGCGGCGGCGTGATGTGGTGCGAAGACGCCGACAAGCAAGTGCCCAACGCCATTACGAACCAGCTCTTTGGCATCCTCTCCGCGCGCCTTTTCCAGCGCACGAAGGAGCCCGCCTACCTCGATTGGGCCGAGCGCACGCTGGCGTGGATTCGCGCGAAGTCGCTCTACGACGGCAACGCTATCGTGGACGGGCCGGGGCATCGCGGGGACTACTGGAATACGAACCAAGGCACCTACATCGGCCTCCTCGTCGCCCTCCACCAAGCCACCGCCCGCGCCGAGTTCCTTGCTGAAGCCGCGACTTTCGCCGACGGACTGCTGGCCCGCGCAGGCATCACGAAACCCGGTGGCGTGCTCGTGGAAAAGCTCGGCACCCAAGGCGACGCCAGCCTCTTCAAAGGCATCCTCGTGCGCTACCTCGCCCAGCTCCGCGACGTGTTAAACGCCGCCCATTCCCACCCGGAGACCGCGCGCCTCCTCGACCAAACCATCCGCACCAGCGTCGCCTCCATGCTCCAGCACAGCCTCACCGCCGACGGCACCTACAGCGCCGCATGGCACGAAGGCGCGGACGAACAATCGCACGGCTTCAACGCCCAAGTCTCTGCCATCGCCGCCCTCATCGGAGTGCTGCCAGACGCGCAGCCGTAGCCACGCAAGTGAGCTGGGTCATCCCACAAATGGCGCAATGAGCGGGATGGCCTGTCGCGCGTGGCGGCGATAGACGAGAAAATCCGAGTCCACCGTCCACACGCGCGAATCCGCATCGCCCTCCGACAGCGCGACGAGACACGCATCGGCAAAATCCATCGGCGTATCCGAATACTTCTCCAGCAGTCGCCAGATACAGCCCGCATTTGGCTCAAAATCCAGCCTCACTCGCAAGACGCCTGTCTTGTGGAGGGTCGCGAGTGCCGAGCGTGAAGGGCCGGATTCGCCGAGCAAATGCCACGCTTCCGCCAAGACGGCTTGGCAGGTGAAAAGCGGTGGGCGCAAAGTTTTGAAAACGCCCACAGCCCACGAATGCCACTCATCCGAACGATCCAGCAGCGCCACCAATGCGCCAGTGTCGGCGAATACAGCGCCCATCACTTCCGCCCGAAATCAGCGAGGTGTTTTTTATTCGTGGAGAGATCCCGCTTGCCACTTGCACCGAGCCGCTTCGGCTTCTCGAAAAGATCTCGCACCAGATCATAGCAGCTTGGCCCAGGACTAAGCCGCTCCGCCAAATGTCGTAGCAAAGTCTGCTGCTGCTTCCGGGGCAGAGATTCCACCGCCTCTTCGATTTCTGTGAGCGTGCTCATGCGTAGAAAATGTTCGAAGTCTGAGGACACGTCAATTCGCTGGTTCAAAATCGAATCGTTCCCGCTAAGACCGCGCCCCTTCATGGCTCTACCAAACTGCGCGCCGCCGATGTGCGCGCATCTTTTCCACTTTATGAAAATCCTCGCCTGTCTCTTCGCTCTCACTTTCACCGCCATCGCCGCCAATGAATGGGTGATGCACCCGGATGCCGCCGAGCGTGCGGATGTGCCGCATGGGACGGTGACGAAGATGCCCGCTTGGGAGTCGAAGATCTTTGGCGGGACGACGCGCGATTGGTCGGTGTATGTGCCCGCGCAGTTCAAGGCGGACGGCTCGGCGGCGGTGATGATTTTCCAGGATGGGCACGATTACGTGGGCACGAAGGGCGCGTGGCGGGTGCCGACGGTTTTTGATAATCTGATCGCGAAAGGTGAGATGCCGCCGACGGTCGCCATCTTCATCAATCCCGGTCACGAGATGGCGAAGGGCGAGCTGAAGCAGCCGTGGAATGCGAGCAATCGCTCGCTGGAATACGACAGCCTCGGCGACCGCTACTCGCGGTTCCTTTTGGAAGAAATCCTGCCCGAGGTGGAGAAGCAGTGGCCGCTCTCGCACGACCCGGAAAAGCGCGCGATCTGCGGCGCGTCGAGCGGCGGCATCTGCGCATTCACGGTGGCGTGGGAGCGGCCCAATGAGTTTCGCAAAGTGCTCTCGACCATCGGCAGCTTTGTGAATCTGCGCGGCGGAAATGCGTATCCCTCGCTCATCCGCAAGACCGAGCGGAAGTCGATCCGTGTGTATCAAGAAGACGCCAGCGGGGATCTCGATAATCCTTTTGGCAACTGGCCGCTGGCGAACAAGCAAATCCACGCTGCGCTTGCATACATGGGCTACGACGCGCGCTTTGATCTCGGCACGAATGAAGACGGCACGCCTGCTTTCGGCCACAGCAGCAAGCACGGCGGCTCGATCTTTCCCGATGCGCTGAAGTGGCTTTGGCGCGACTCGAAGCCCGCGCACCTCATCAATACGAAAGGCGATCTCGGCGGCGACCTCACGCTGCTCAAGCTGCTCGATGGCGATGCGTGGGAAGTCGTCGCCGAGGGGCTCGGATTTGCCGATGCGCCTTGCACGGACGAGGAGGGGAATTTCTACTACAGCGATATGCGTGGCGCGGCGGCGGGCATTTTTAAAGTGGCGATAGATGGTAAGAAAACGAAACTCAGCGACGAGGCGGTGAGTGGGTTGAAATTTGCCACGGATGGTCGCCTCATCGCCTGCCAAGGCGCGAAGAAACGGCTCATCGCGATAGACCTCGCGCACGGTGCGGCGATAGAGGAACTGGCGACGGATGTGCAGCCGAATGACCTCGCGGTGACGACGAAGGGCTTTGTGTATTTCACCGAGACGGGGAAGAAGCAGGTGACGTTTTTGGATTTAAAAACGAAGCAAGTGCGCGTGGCCGACACGGGCATCGCCGCGCCGAATGGCATCACGCTCTCGCCCGATCAAGGCACGCTCGCGGTGAGCGATTCGCGCGGGGGGAATGTGTGGATGTTTCGCATCGCTGCCGACGGCACGCTCGACGCGAAAGCGCCCTACTCCACGATGCGTCTGCCGATAGATGGAAAGGGTGAATTTAAATTCAACCAACCCCCGCCCTACAATCCTGCCAGTGGCGGCGACGGCATGGCGGGCGACGAGGCGGGTCGCTATTACGTGACCTCGAATCTCGGCGTGCAAATCTTTGACCCCACAGGCCGCGAGTGCGGCCTCCTGCCGAAGCCGCAAGCCGACAAGCCGCTCACGAGTTGCGCGCTCTCCGGCGCAGGCTGCGCCTTCCTCTACATCACGAACGGCGACCGCATCTACCGCCGCAAGGTGATGGCTGTGGGGAATTTCTTCGCGGGAAAAAAGTAAGGAGGCTTACGCCTTTTTCCAGATCGTGATTTCCACAATCTCGGCTTCTTTCTCGCCGCCTTCGGTGGGCACTTGCGAGCGGTCGCCGACTTTTTTGCCGATGAGCGCCTGCGCCATTTGCGAGAGATAGCTGATGTAGTGCTGGGCCGGGTCTGTATCCCACGCGCCGAGCACGCTGTAGGTCTCCGTCTCGCCGCCTTGCGTGAACTTGATCTTCACCGTCGTGCCGAGTGCGACTTGGTCGCCCTTTGCATCTGCGAAATCCGTGCCCTGCGCCCGTGTGAGGTCGCGCTCCAGCTCGCTTTTGAGGCGAGTCAATACGCGCTGCTGCTCCTTTGCGCTCTTGTATTCGAAATTCTCGCGCAGATCGCCGTAGTCGAGCGCGATCTGGATGTCCTGCCGATTCTGCGGGATCTTTTTATTTACGATGTCGTCAAACTCCAACTTGCGACGTTCGAGGCTCTCCCATGAGACGACGAGCGAGTTCTTTTTGTGATCCTGCTCCTTGCCGGAAAGCTGCCCCTCCAGCTCAGGGTAAGTGCGGACGATGCGCCCGAGGATCGAGCGTTTATTCAGCTCCTCAAAGACCGGCGTGATGAAGACCTTGCGTAGCGCCTCGCGCAGTTCCTCGTCGTCGGCAGTGGCGATGAGATCCAGCACCAGCTCGTGGTCGTTTAAAAGGAGATCGTGCAGCTTGCGGTCGCGCTTTTCTTTGAATTGATCGCGCTCCATCGCCGCCAGCACTGCACTCAGCACGCGCGGGTGCAGCGCGATTTCCGCATACGCGCCGTTGCGATCTTCGCACAGCCAGTGCAGCGCCTCGGCGGAGATGCTTTGCTCGCGGATCGCCTTATCCAGAGCCACGCCGAATTCCGCTCCGAGCCCATTATCTATCAGCAACCGCGCCGCTTCGGGCACGATCTTCGAGTTCCCGCGCATGAAAGCAAACACTGCCTTGGCAGGCCACGCTTCGCCGAAAGCCTCGGGCAGTGCGAGCACCGCCTTTTTTAATTTCGAGACGGGCAGTTCGCCCAGCAAAGTCACGAGTTGCTTCTCCTCATCGCGCAGGATGCCCGCCACGGAGGGTGCCTCCGGGCCTTGCACGAGCGTGGGGAATTTCGACATCAACTCATCGCGCACCACGATCATTTGCAGTGCTTCGACAGTCTTGAGATTCATGTTGCGCCGCGCCACGTTTTCGATGGCCGAGAGCACTGGCTGGAGCACCGAGGGGTCGTTGAACTGCGCCAGTCCTTTTGCCAGATTATCCAGCGCTTGGATCTGCTCTTTTAAAGTGCGCGCGTTCTTAAAACCATTGAGCAGCTCATCCGTCTGCGACAGCGCCTCTTCGCGCAGCACAAAATGCTCGGTCTTCTTCTGCGGCACGCCCACGAGCGGGTCGGCCTTTAGCGCCTTCTTGGCCGCTTCCCACCATTTCTTGTAGGTCGTTTCATTAAAAAGCGACGGCAACACCTGCTGCATGATCTGATCTTGAGTCGCCCGCCCGCCCACACTCACGAGGATCGTCCGCACCACGCTGGCCGGGTCCTTCATCGCCTTCGTCCGCACGCCGTCTGTATTGGCAAAAATCTGTGCCCCGATGTGGTCCGAGCTGATGACTGTGAGCGAATCCACCGCATACTGGAACTGCATGAAGTGCCCCTTCTTCACCTTGAAATCTATCACCGTCTGACTCAGCAAAAAGTCATGGCTTGCGATCTTACCGTAGCCCCAGCTCTTGTGTTGGACAAAGGTGCCGGGGGTGAGGGTGGCGAGCAGATTGCCCGATGCAGTGTTCAGTTTCCCGGCTTCGACAGCCTTGTTGATTTCGTCGGTCATGGACGGCGGAGAGTAGGGGAGCCCACCCCTATGGCCAAGGGATTTCTTTGAAGGGGCTCTTTTGAGTGAATTTCCGAGAGAGGAGCAAGGAGCAGAAAACCTTTGCCACAGGTATTACGCTCACGTAGTAAATCCCGCCTGCGCTCCGGCGCGCTTTTTTTCACAGCAACCAATGAGCACCATTCCACATCTTCCTGTCCTTCGTCTTGGCCGCAGCTACGAGAGTCTCGATCAAATCGAGATCAAAGACCATCGCACGGGCGCGGTGCTGGCGACGGCGAGCACGGTGAACGCGGGGATTTTGAGGAAGGACTTTCGGCGGCTCGGAGAGGCGCGGGCGGCGTTGAAGAAATTCAGCGTGGCGGAACTGATCGCGCTCTCGGCGCGGGCGGGTGATTTTTTTCTGAATGGAACGGTGCCGCTCGGCAATAAGGGGCACACACAGAGTGCGGAGGAATATGTGGCCACGCTGAGTGCGACGAGTGGGCTGCCGCACGTCATGGTGCGGCGGAATATGGCGAAGATTTATCACGCGCTGACTCATCTGCGAGAGGTGCTGAATGGGCTTTCGCGTGGGCTGGATCTCTCGATCCTCGACTCGGGGAGCGGCGAGCAATTTGGGACGAAGCTCTCCTTTTTCCCCGCGTGCGAGGCGCTCGGGCTGGTGATGCCGAGTAACTCGCCTGCGGTGAATTCGCTGTGGCTGCCGGCCATTGCCTTGAAGACGCCGGTGGTCATCAAGCCAGGCCGCGAGGAGCCTTGGACGCCGTATCGGCTGATCCAGTCGTTCATCGCGGCGGGCGTGCCGAGCGAGGCGTTTGGCTTTTACCCCACCGACCACGAGGGCGCGGCGGAGATCCTGAAGTCGTGCGGGCGCGCGCTGATCTTTGGCGACAAGTCCACGACGGATCTTTACGCGAATAATCCAGCGGTGCAGGTGCATGGGCCGGGCTGGAGCAAATTCCTGATCGGCGAAGACTGCATCGAAAACTGGCGCGACTACGTGGACGTGATCGCCGGGGCGATCAGCGATAACGGCGGGCGCTCGTGCATTAACGCCAGCGCTGTGATCGTGCCGCGCTACGCCGCCGAAATCGCGGACGCGCTCGCGCAAAAACTCGGCCCCATCGCGCCGACGGCCAATGAAGACCCGTCCGCGCGCCTGAGTGGTTTTGCCAATCCGAAGATGGCGGACTTTATCGAAGCGAGCATCAAGGGCGGACTGCAAACCCCCGGCGCGACCGACGTGACGGCGAAGTATCGCGGCGGCCCGCGCAAGGTGGTGCAGGACGGCGGGACGTTTTTGCGCCCCACGATCGTGCTGTGCGAGAGCTTCGCGCACCCGCTGGCCAACAAGGAATTCCTGTGCCCCTACGCCAGCGTGGTCACGGTGCCGCAGAGCGAGATGCTCGGCAAAATCGGCTACAGCCTCGCAGTCTCCGCCATCACCAAAGACGCCGCATGGATCGAAGAGCTCATGGCTTTCCCCGAGATCGAGCGGCTGAATATCGGCCCCGTCTCGACGATGGCGATCTCGTGGGATCAACCGCACGAGGGGAATATGTTCGAGTTTCTATGGAAACGGCGCTCGATAGAGCGGGCTTGGTAGAGCCCTGTGCCCACCTTGACTGCGCGTGGTGGGGGAACTACTTTCGCGCCATGAATTACCGTGAGCGCATCACCATTGACCCGCGTATCCGCAGCGGCAAACCCTGCATCCGTGGCACACGCATCACCGTGGCCGATGTCTTCGATTACCTCGGTGGAGGCATGAGCATCCCCGAAGTGCTAGACGATTTCCCCGACCTCGCCGCCGAGGATATCCAAGCGTGCTTTTCATTCGCCGCAGACCGCGACCGCCGTTTGAACGTCGTCCCTCATGAAGTTGCTCTTTGACGAAAATCTCTCGCCAAAGTTGCCCCACTTGTTGGCCACACTTTTCCCCGGTAGTGCTCACGCCCGAGAGTGCGAGCTGCTGGGGTTTGCAGACGAGGACGTGTGGGAATATGCACGCGCCAACGGCTTCACCATCGTCTCGAAAGACTCCGATTTTCAGCAACGCGGGCTACTCTATGGATACCCGCCAAAAATCGTCTGGATCCGTATCGGCAACTGCACGCGGCAACAGCTTGTCCAGCTCATTGCCGCTCACGAGCAAGCCATCCACGCGCTCGAAGCAGATCCGTTTGAGACGATTCTCGTGCTCTGGTAAAAAATATTTTAAATCATCGCTTTCGCACACTCCCATTTCTTCTCTTGCTCCTGCTAGCGGTGATTGCTTCCCGCGCGCTGTGGGTGCGCTACGATCTTGTGGCGGGCGATACGGCTTACTACTACGAGACGGCGCGGGCTTATCGGTGTCAGGGGGTTTTTAGCTCAGAGGCGCAGATGAGTTTTTCGCCGCTTTATACGGCGTTTTTGTCGGTCGTTCAGCGCGCAGTGCCGGATGCTTTTGAGGCGGTGATCTTGCATCGGCTACTCATCGTGGCGTGGTGCGGGCTGGCGGTCTTTGGTCTTTTGCGGCGGCTGTTGCCTGTGAGCTGGGCTTGGCTGGGAGCGGCTTGGTGGCTGGTGTTGCCGATCAACTGGCGGGCGCTCTACGAAGTGCATCTGTTTGGTTTTGCGCTGCTGGCGTCGGCGGCTTGGCTCGCGGGGCGGGGGAAAAATCCGATCTATCGCGGGGCTGCATTTTTCCTACTGGCGCTCGCGGGCATCGGCGTGCGGAACGAATTTCTACCAGCGGCAGCGCTCATGGCGGGAGCGATGGTGGTGGAGGCATTTTGACGGAGGAAAACGGAGGGCGTGAAGGCGTCCGCTTTATCCCTCGCGATCCCCGCACTGGTGCTCCTCATTTTCATCGTATGGGGCACGCAGACGCGATGCGAAACTTTCGCTGGGAGCGTTTCGCCGAGGGCTTTTGCGCGCGGCAGGCGGTGAATATCCAGCAAGTCTATGCCTACGGCTACCAGCAGCGAAATGCAGACTGGCAGGGCGATCCGTGGACGCAGGGCGGGGAATTGCTGGCGCGGGATTTCGGCCCGGAGACAAAGAGTTTTGCGGGCGCGCTCACGGCAAATCCGAAGGCGTTTCTTGCCCATGTGGGCTGGAATCTCGCGCTGCTGCCAGACGGGCTCCAGCTCGCTCTACTGGGCGGCTACGCGGGCGCTCATTCGCCGGATTTTGATCGCGACGAGAGCAGCGGCCCGCTCTATCGCGTCGCCTTTTTTCTACTGCTCGGGCTGTGGATTTTTGGCGCGTGGAGCGCCATCCGCGAGCGGGCGTGGCGGGCGCTGGATGTGCGGCAACGGTGGACTTGGGTGACGCTGCTCGTGTGCATCCCGTCGTGCTTCATCGCCATCGCCACGCAGCGCCCGAGGCCGAGCTACATCTTCATGCTCTCGCTGCTGCTGCTGGCGTGGACGCTCGTGGTGTTGGCGCGGCTGGCGCGGAAATCGCCGCGTCTTTGGAGACTCAGCCGCGTAGCCGTGGTCGGCGCATCGCTGGCGATTTTTAGCACGCAATGCTATGCCTGCTTTTTCTCACCCATGAGCCGCCCGCGCCCTGTGCTGGAGGATTACCGCCGACTCGCGCCTTTCAGCGCAGTGCGGAAAATCAGCGACGGGGCCTTCGTTTCGAATGTCCCCTACCACACCGAGCTGATCGCCTACCTTTACGAAGGCCGAGGCAAACGCCCGCCGAGTAAACTCTGGCTCGCAAATGGAGCGCCCATTCCGCCGGAGGCAAAAATCCTCTACCTGCGAGGCGCATCTGCACTGGCAGCGCCCGAGTGGGAAGAGCTGGCCAAAAGCTCTGCGGAAGAGGGGCCGTGGGCCCTGCTCCGGCGGCGGTGAACTCTCAAAAACACCAGCATCCTTTTTCAAAAAATGACGCGCGCGCCTATTGTCAGCGGGGCGAGAGGTCGCTAGCGTCCGCAGTTTGATCCTATGCCCATCACTACCGAGAACGAACTTTCTGCACAATCGCGCGCACTTTATCTGAAGGCGAAACACGCCAATGAAATTGGCAACCACGGCTACGTCGTGCAGCTCATGCAACCTGTATTAAAGGAGTCGCCCGGCTTCCTTGAGGGCCGCAAGCTGACGCGCGCGGCGGCGCTGGGGCAGAACAAGGGGAAGAAGGCGGGATTCTCCATGGCGGGGACGACGCTCGGGATGACGTCGGGCGGCACTTTGAAAAAAGATCCGCTCGCGGCGATGGAGCTCGCGGAGAAGACGCTCTCGACCGATCCGCAGAATGGCCCGGCGAACCAGCTCTTGTTTGAGGCTGCGAGCAAGGCGGGCTTCCCGGAGACGGCGGCTTTTGCGCTGGAGACGCTGGCGGGGGCGAACCCGAAGGATACAAAAATCCTGCATCAGCTCGGCGATTATTACTCCAGCTTGGGCATTGGAGAAAAGGCGGTGGCCATTTTCAATCGTGTCGCGCAGCTCAATCCAGGCGATCTCGATGCGATCAAAAAAGGCAAGGACGCCTCTGCTCATTCTACGATGAAATCGGGCGGCTGGCAGGCTGTGGCAGACAGCGGCGGGACGAAGAGTTTCCGCGACCTCATCAAGAATAAAGACGAGACGCTCGCGCTGGAAAACAAGTCGAAGATCGTCCGCACTGCCGAGCAGATCGGGCAGCAAATCTCGGAGACTTACGGGCTGTGGGACGCAAACCAAGAGAACGTGGATCACTCCCGCCGTCTCGCAAATCTCTACGAGCAGCTCTTCGAAGTCTCGCTCGCGGATGGCACCTCGGAGGAGGAAGCTGAGGGGCATCTCGATAGCTCGATCTGGTTCTTTGGCCACACCACGGGGCTGCTGAATAATGGCGACCCAAACATCGCCCGCAAATACTCCGACCTCCAAGCGAGGAAGGCTGGCCGGCGCATTTCGGTGCTGGAAAATTGGCTCTCGCAGGTGGACAACGAAGACCCCGAGGTGCAGCCCTACGTGGAGGAATTTCACCAGCTCCGCCAGCTCCGGGATTCTTCGCTGATCGAGATTTCCAAGAAGCGCGTGAGCGACAACCCGACCGACCTCGCACTGCGCTACGAACTCGGCGAAGTGCTGATGAAAGCAGGGCAATTCACCGATGCGGTGCCGGAACTCCAGCGCGCGCGGCAAAATCCGAACGTCCGTCTGAAGGCGATGAATCTGCTCGGCCAGTGCTTTGTAGAAAAGGGGATGAATGATCTCGCAGTGACGCAATTTAAGACCGCCGCGAGCGAGATCACTGCGATGGATGCGACGAAAAAGGAAGTCCTCTACAAGCTCGCGCTCGTCTATGAGAAGATGAGCAAAAAGGAAGACTACCTCGAATGTCTTAAGCAAATCTACGAGGCGGATTACGGCTACCTCGACGTGGCGAAGCGCGTGGAGAGCAGCTACGGCGGGTAGGGATCTATTGCTTCGGCATCGCGTGCGCGGCTTCTATGTAGGCGAGTAGCGCGGCTTTTTCGTCGGGGCGCAGTTTGGCTTTTGGGGCCATTTCTTCGGCGATCTCCCGCCAGCGCGGGAGGCTGTATTTATGGATGGGGTCGGCACTGTGGCAGTTTGTGCAGCGGCCTCCGTAGAGGTCGCGGCCACGATTGAGCACATCCGCCGATGCACCGCGAGCGGTGGCCAGCATCGCTGGGGAGACCGGTGGTGCGACGACGCAGCCAGCTAGGAGTAGGGCCGCCGACAGTAGGGCGACTCGCGAACGCATGGCGGTGTGCATTTTCTAAAAGTCGAAGCCGACGATGAGCCGCGTCTGCACGTCGGCCTCGCCTTCATTTGCTGTGGTGCGGAAGAGGCCGGTGGCGGTGGCAAAGAAGCGGCCAGAGCGGAAGGAGGCATTGGGGCCGAACCAGAGGACGGATTTCTCTCCCTCGGACCAGTCTGGTATATCTATCTCGTGCAGGAATTCTGCGCCGACCGAGAAGTGTTTGTTCAGGTCGTAGCTCACGCCGATGGTCTGAGAAAATTCGCCCTTGCGCTCGTTGAGGCCGTGGCCTTCCCACGCGGCTTCGAGGATGAGATTGTAGGCGAGCGTGACGGGGCCGAGGTTTTTTTGCAGGAGCAGTTTGCCTTCGAGTTCCAGATTGTGGTCGCCAAAGAGCGCCTCGAAATAGACCGCCGAGCCGAGGAAATCCGTCGTCGGATTCGAGAGATTCCAGATTAGCTCTGCGCCGGAATTGGCGTAGTGCGCGCCGTCGTGGCGCTCGTAGCTCCAGTCGGCGAGATATAGGCCGAACTGGAGGTGGTCGGTGAGGCCGATTTCGAGTTCATGGCGGAAATCAAACACATCTCCATCGCTTGAGTGCTTCCATGTGGTCCAAGTCTCCAGCTCGAAGGCTCCGGGAGGTGCCGTGGTCACCTCGTAGCTATAGCCGAAGCGGCGCTGGCCAGCATGGGCAGAAAGTGAGGATGTCAGCGCGAGGAAGGCGAGGAATGAGTGAGCGACGAGTAAATGATGGCCAGTGTGTATTTTCATAACGAGGAGGCAGGAATAGAGGATAGAAAGATGGGCGGTCAATCTTTTTAATGATACTGAGTCTCGAAAACAAGAGATGCACCCGCATTTCCTTTCTGATTTTGCTTACTTCTACGGTGTTGAAAAACAGGCGAGTATGGATTGGGTAGGCCAACGGTTCGGCAGGAAGCCAGCTCGGGCAATGTTGGGAATTTCGGGTGTTGCTAAATAGGTATAGTTTTCTACGAGAAAAGCGAAAAGAAGGAGGAATGAAATGCCAATATTGAGAGAGCGAAGAGGTGGTGAAGAATGGAAGCAGCCGACATGGAAGACAGGGATGGTTGTGCTGAGAGTGCGGGAAAAAGATCATCGGCGGGTGGAGCCCGAGAAGCGAGCGTCATTGCTGGCGCACTCCCTTGAGGGAGCAGGGCTGCGAGCCACCGAGCGGCTGGTGGGAGTTGGTATGAGACGGTGATTGGATCAGCTGTAGCCGCTAAAATGGCGGAAAGAGAGAGGTGGATGTTTTCCGCTCTTTTTAGAGGCTTTAGCTGACGCGGTTGGGTTCAATCAGCATTTTCCTTTGGGAGCCATTGCATCTATCTGCGCTCATTCGCTGTTTTACAAAGACGTTTACGAGCATCGTTGCAGGTGTCTTTTTTTTCTGCGACAGATGTGGGCTATGTCTGTTGAAATTCCTTTGCCTGCGAAACGTGTGAACTTGCGCACACCGGATGTCATGGCTGCCGTGCAGGCGCAGGTGGAGGGTCATTATCGCAGCGAGATCGTGGAGCGCATCCGGGCGCACGGCGGGACGCTCAGTGCGGGCGGGGTGACGATCCGGCTCGCGAAGCAGTTTGGCTTTTGCTACGGCGTGGAGCGGGCGATTGATCTGGCTTACGCGGCGCGCAAGGTTTTCCACGATCGGCGTCTTTTTATCCTCGGTGAGATCATCCATAATCCAGAGGTGAACCGCCAGATCGCGGATCTCGGGATCGTGAATATCCTCAATGAAAAGAAGGAGGCCGACGTGAGCGACATCGGGCCGGAGGATGCGGTGATCGTGCCGGCTTTTGGCACGGATGTGAAGACGCTCGCGCTGCTCAAAGAGCGTGGCGTGCAGATCGTGGATACGACTTGCGGCGATGTGATGAGTGTGTGGAAGCGTGTGAAGCAAAACGCCAGCGAGGACATGACGAGTATCATCCATGGCAAGGCTTCGCATGAGGAGACGCGCGCCACGGCGAGTCGCGCGGTGCTCGGGGGGAAGGGGCATTATCTCGTCGTGCTTTCGCTCGGGGATACGGACTTCGTCTGCGACTACGTCCGCACGGGCGGCACGCCGGAGAAGCGTGCGGAATTCCTCGTGCGCTTTGCTGGCGCGATGAGCGAGGGCTTTGATCCCGATCACCATCTGCGGCGTGTGGGCGTGGCGAATCAGACGACGATGATGCGTGGGGAGACGGAGGAGGTGCAGCGGCGGATCATGGCGGCGATCCGCGACCGCGACGGCGAGAGTGGGGCGAAGCAGAGCTACCGTTTTTTCGATACGATCTGCGGAGCTACTCAGGAGCGGCAGGATGCGTTAAACGATATGCTGCGCGATAAAATGAACCTTCTGCTCGTCGTCGGCGGCTACAATAGCTCGAACACTTCGCACCTCGCGGAGATGGGCGAGGCGGTGCTGCCGACTTACTTCATCCGCAACGCCAGCAAGCTGGAGTCGCGCGAGAGTGTGGTGCATTTCGACCAGCACAAAAAGGAGGAGGTCACGACGGGGAATTGGCTGCCCGCCGCGCCCGCCGTCATCGGCATCACGGCGGGAGCGAGCTGCCCGAATAATCTGATCGAGGATACGATTGTGCGCGTGTTTGATCTCTACGGCATCCGCCGCGAGGACGTGCTGCGGTAGGGGCTCAAGTTACTGCTTTTTCAACTCTGCGAGATACTCCACGAGGTTCACGAGGTCGTCTTGGGTGAGGGCTTGGTTGAGGCCGCTGGGCATCATCGAGGTGGTGAGCTTTTCACGCTTGGTGATGTTGTTTTTTGCAAACTTCTGAGTCACGCCGCCGGGTAGCACGAGGAGGAGTTCGTCCTTCGTCTCACTGCGGACGATGCCCATGCCTGCGCCGCCGTCTTTCAGCGAAATCTGCGTGGTCTCGAAGCCCATCGTCACGCCTGCGTTGGGGTTGATGATGGCGTCGAAGATGGCCTCCTTTGGCAGCTTCGAGCCGATCTCGGTGAGCGCGGGCGCGAAGTCCACGCCGACTGCGCCGATGCGGTGACAGGTGATGCACGAAGACTCTACGCGCTCGGCGATGGCTTTGCCTTTTGCTGCGTCGCCTTTGAGTTTCACGAGTTCGGCAATGGCTGGGAGTGGCTTGCCGCCTAGCGCGGCGGGCATGGGGAAGAGCTGTTCGATGTCGGCTTTCAGCGCGGCGTATTGCACGAGGCGTAGCGCGGTGGTGGCGGCGGGCTTGAGCGATTCGTCGAGCTTGGCGTCGCGCGCCAGCTTCACGAGCGTCTCGGCTCCGGCTTGCGTGCGGGCGAGGGCTTGCACGGCGGCTTTGCGCAGCTCGGGCGTTTGCTGTGCGTCGGCGAGGAGGACGACGATGCGATCTTTTGCACGACCACTGCCGCTTGCGGTGAGGAGATTGAGCAGCGTCTCAGCCTTGGGCCCGGCGAGCGCGGCGTTCACAGCTTTCTCCCAATCGCCTTCATTGAGCACCATCTTGATGGCCTCCACGGCGGCGGGATCGGTGGGGATGGCGAGTGCCGTCTCCAGCAGTGCCGCGCTCTGCCCCGCAGTGCCGAAATCCTTTGCCAGCTCTACGAATTGCGCGGTGCCTTTCACTTTCTCTAGCATCCCATTCAGCGCGGCGACGACGCTGGGTTCCTTGGATCCCTTCAAGCGCGAGAGCGCTTCGCTGGCGATATCGGTGGAGACTTTCCCGCCTGTGGCGAGCTGCACGAGTGCTTGCGTCCGGGCTTCACCAGCGGGCAGGAAATCAAACGAGCGCACGAAGCGCGGCTTATCGTTTGCGGAGATGGATTCGTCGGTCAGGATTTTTACGAGGTAGCTGGCCGCTTTTGGCGAGCGGACGCGCCAGATGATGTCGCGACCGCCGGGCGTGTTCCATTTATCCCCGACAGCGGCGAGCCATGTCTCAAAGCAAAGGTCTTCATTGCCGACGGAGCCGATGCCGAGGGCTTCGAGGAACCAGCGATCCTTGCCGTCGTGCTGCTGCGCGAGCGCGGCCCAGAGCTTCTCGATCTTGTGCGAGGCGTGGAGCGACAGCGCGATCTCGCGGCGCACCCCGGCGCTCGGGTCGCGAAGGAGTTTGCCCACGAGCGCGGGGTCGCTATCGAGCGGCGTCGTGTCCAGCCCGCGCGTCGCGTGCATCATCCGGCAGAGGCGGATGGCAAAGCAGCGCACGTCGCTATCCGCGTCGCCCAGCCCAGCGCCGAGGTATTTCACCTCACTGCCAGCAATCTGCGCGAGCACGCCGAGGGCGCGGGCGCGGAGGCGCGGATTCTCGCTCTTCCATAGCGCGAGCAAGGCTGGCTCGGCCTTTGCGCCCATCGCGTGCAGCGCCGTCCACGCAGTGGATTGCGTGGGTTTATTCGGCGAAGAGAGCGCCTTTACGCAGCCTTCAGCAGTGGTGAAATCCAGCGCAGGAGCCGTGGCTTTTACGCCCGTGGGCCCGACGCGATACACACGCCCCATCATCTCGCCTTTCGTATTGTCGCCCATGTTATGCCCGCCCACGCCGGAGTCATACCAGTCGGCGATAAAGAGCGAGCCGTCCGGCGCGATGGCATCGTCCGAGGGGCGATACCACGAGTCCGTGCTGGTGAGGATGTCCACCATCGTCGCCTTGTAGCCCGCACCGTCTTTTTCCACGGGGTAAGCGCGCACCGTGCGCGGGCCTGCGTCGCAGTGGATGAGCTGATTTGTAAATGCTGCACCGAGCGCCGTCCCTTCATTCACGAGGATGCCCGTGGGCGAGCCCGCGCCCGTCTGTAAAAGATTTGGCACCACACCGGGATCATTCAGATGCCAGTGGCGCAAAGGGATTTCGCTCTCCAAATTCGTCCGCTTGCTCTGCCAGCCCGCGCCTGTCACTTCGTCCGTATAGCCGAAATTTCCGTAGTCCATCACGTAGTTGATGCGCACGCCTTTATTGCCGTCGTCGTCGTTATCGCTCTGCCACATGCCGCCAAAAGAATCCACGCACACCTCGTAGTTATTACGGAAGTTATTTCCCAGCACCTCCACATTGCTCGCCTTGCCGGCCACGAGATCTATATCGCAGCGGAAGACCATCCCCTGCCGATACGGCTCACCCTTATTCGTCACCTCATGCCCCGAAATATCGCGCACGCGCTTGCCGTCCGCCCACATCAGATCGGTGATCGAATTGCCCGCGTTAAAGTAAAATTTTCCGTCCGGCCCGAAGTTGAACGAGTGGATCTGGTGATCGTAATTCCACACGCCACCAATCTTGAAAAGCACCACCGCCTCCTCCGCCACATCGTCGCCGTCCTTGTCCGTAAGCAGCCACACATAGGGCGCAGCGCTCACGATCACCTTCGTCCCCTTGGCCTGCGGCAGCACACAGATGCCGAGCGGATTCGTGAGTTCCTTGCTTTGGTAAAACGTCTTCTCTTTATCCGCCAGCCCATCGCCATCCGTGTCCTCCAGGATCACCACGCGGTCTCCCTCGGGCCGCTGCTCCATCCACTTGCGATAGTTCACACACTCCGTCGCCCACACGCGCCCACGTGGGTCCACCTCGATATTCGTCGGATTTTGCACCATCGGCTCCGCCGCAAAAAGCGACGCACTCAGACCAGCGGGCGTCGTGAAGTTCGCCATCGCCTTCTTCGCCGCCTCCAGCCCGTAGCGTTCAGGGTGATCCACCGCGGAGACGGGCAAATGGAGCGCAGCGGCGATGGTGAGAGTGAGCAGACGAGTATTCATGGTTCGTGGAGTATCAGGAAAGGCGCGGTGTCTTTGAAATAAGATTTGTGGACGACCAGCGCCAGTGGACTCGGCATCAACGCTCAATGTAGGCGAAGTGGATCGGGAGATCGTCGGAGTATAGTGCACAACATCATCTTTTTTTAAAAAAGTGTGCCGCAGAGTGCTGCCTGTTCCCTATTCCCACGTTGATGTCCCCGGTTTCTGGGGCGATAGAGGCAGCGAGCTGTCGGAGGTGTTTGCGGGCGCGAGCTAGGCTGGGTGCCGTTTTGGCGGCAATAGCTGCTTCCCAAGATTCACGAATGAATTCGCCGAGGAATTGATTGTAGTCTGGGCCGATGGTGGCAGATCCCACTGGCTTGAAGCCGATACGAATCTTGCGCTTTTGCGACTTTTGCGAGAGCGCGATGAGTGCAGCTTTTGGATCAGCGAGAGACTCTGGGGTTCTCGAAATGAGTGCCTCTGACACACCGAGGAATCGCGCTATAGCAGCGCGGTGCGCGAGTAGCCACGCCTCTATCTCTCGGACGCAGACTCGGAAAAGGAATCCTGCATTCGGCAATTCAGGCATCCAGTCGTTTATCATCTTTGAAGGGCATGGGCGATTGTCCAAATCCGTCAGCATGAGAACAGGGAATCCTTGTGCCGCCATTCGTTGGAAGTTTGGCGTCTTTTTTTTCAGACCACCAAAGCCGTGTGCGTTTTCTTCGGTATAGATCGTGAGTGGCGGCACCTCCTCCACGAGCTTACGCCCCACGGCGAGCCCCGGCTCATCTTCCGCTGCGAGATAGACCGTCGTGAGCATTTAAATCAGGCTAAAATGGAGGTCAGCGACTTTCGCGGGCTTCGTCGTCCGAAGTAAGACCTCCCCCACCGAAAGGCCGCTGGCCAACATGATCTTCTCTTGCTTGTCGGTTTTGCGAACATTGATGCCTCCCGTTGCGGGTTCGAGTCGGATAACTGCTTCTGCGGAAATAGAAAGATCGGAAAGCAGGTGCGCGCTGTGCGTCGTAATAAAGATTTGCCTAGGGATCTTGGACTTGCGCTGCATTTGCTGAATCAGTCGCGGTAGATGGAGCACGATCTCTAGATTCAGCGAGAGTTCTGGTTCTTCAATGAGCAACAAGGAACTGCCCTCCATGAGCGACCAAAGCAACCCGATGAGGCGCAGGGTGCCATCCGAGAATTGGCTTTCCCTCTGCCATGCTCCTTTAGGTCTCCAGTGGGTGAAATTTGCCTCGATATGAGGCAAGCCAGAGACAGTATCTTGCTTGAATCTCAACGCTTTGAAATAAGGCACGACAGTATCCAAAGCTTTTTCGATCCGACTTAGCCTTGCGTTCCGAGTGGGTTCCCCAGTGGCTGCAATCCGCTGGAGAAAGCCTTGGCCAAAAGGATCCTGCTCAATGGTATTTCCCCCGATGAGATTCGCGAATTTCAGCAATTGAGGGACGAGGTGAAGATAAGTGGTTTCGCTGAAAAAGTGTGCGAGCACTCTGAATTTTTCATTCGCCGTCGTAAGCTCTAAGTATGTTTGCGTGAGCCGTTCTGGATCTTTTTTATCGAGTGTGTCTGGGCGTTTTAGGATGAGCGCGCCGTCCTTCTCCACTTCTTCCCTCGTGACAATTATGCGGTTATTGGGCTTTCCCTCTCCCTTAAAGCCCAGACAATATTTCCACTTTAGGCCATCTGGAGCTTCCAAATTCACCTCAATGAGAACCTCTGTGTCTTGTTTAGCGTTCAAACAACGTAGTTTTGATAACCCGCCCCGATCTCCCACTGCTTTTTGAAGACCACCACCCGAAGGACGCATCCCAGCCGGCAGTGCGACATCGCGCAAGAATCGGAGCGCGTCGAGGAGGTTAGATTTGCCACAGGCATTTGGGCCGATGACAAAAACAAGATCCTGTAGCTCATTGATTTCGAGCTTTTGATAATTCATCCAGTTTTTAAGAATCAGACTGCGAATTCGCATTGAAGGATTTGTTTTAGCTTTCATCAGGTGATGCGGTGATTCCTAGATGGCATACTGTGCTCAATAAAGGAAGCGAGTCGTTTTCTTCGTGCGTGCGCTAAAATACTACGCACACACAATAAATCATTGCGCGGTGGACCGGGATACGGGAGTGTCCGCGCACTGTTTATGGCTGCTACATCTACCGAGATTTTTGACCGTCTGCTTACGGATGGCGATGAGACGACTGCGGGGAATTATTTCGTCGCCAACTATCCGCCGTTCTCTTTTTGGAAAAAGGAACTCGCCAGCGATGTCGCGCGGGTGCTGGAGACTCCGCCGCCTGCGGGTGCGCCGCTCGGGGTTTATTTCCATGTGCCGTTTTGCCGGAAGCGCTGCCACTTTTGCTACTTCCGTGTCTATACGGATAAAAACGCCGAGGAGATCCGTGGCTATCTCGATGCAGGCATCGCGGAGCTGGCGCGGTATGCGAGCACGCCGCGTCTCGCGGGGCGGAAGCCTCAGTTTATCTACTTCGGCGGCGGCACGCCGAGCTACTTGAGCGTGGCGCAACTCGTGTCGCTCACGGATCGTATGAAGGCGCTGCTGCCGTGGGATGAGGCGGAGGAGGTAGCCTTCGAGGCGGAGCCGGGCACGCTCACGGAGCAAAAGCTGGAGGCCATTCGCGCCATCGGGGTGACGCGGCTTTCGCTGGGCGTGGAGAATTTTGACAAGCACATCCTAGAGGTGAATGGGCGCGCACATCGCGAGGATGAAATCTACCGCGCTTACGCCCACGCGCGGAAGATCGGCTTCCCGCAGATCAATATAGACCTCATCGCGGGCATGGTGGAGGAGACGGATGAAAACTGGCAGCGCAACATCGCCAAGACCATCGAGCTGCTGCCGGACTGCGTGACGATTTACCAAATGGAGGTGCCCTACAACACGACCATTTTCAAAGAAATGGAGGAGAAGGGCAGCCTCGTCGCGCCTGTCGCAGACTGGCATACGAAGCGCCGCTGGGTGCAGGAGGCTTTCGCCGCGCTGGAGCAGGCGGGCTACACGGTGACGAGTGCGACGACTGCCGTGCGCGACCCGGAAAAGACGCGCTTCATTTACCGCGATGCGCTGTGGAAAGGCGCGGATTTGCTGGGGCTGGGCGTCGCCAGCTTCAGCCATCTCGGCGGCGTGCATTTTCAAAATCTGCCCGATTTCGAGAGCTACTCCGCGGCGGTGGCGCGGGGGGAATTGCCCATCGGTCGCGCGCTCGGCACCACGCCGGAGGAGCGGCTTATCCGCGAACTCATCCTCCAGCTCAAGCTCGGGCGCGTGTCGAAGAGCTATTTCGCCGAGAAATTCCAGACCGACATCGCCGCGCAGTTCGACGCGCAATTCACCGAGCTGAAACGGCGTGGCTTGCTCGCCGAGCAAGGCGACTGGCTGCTGCTCGCGCGCTCGGCGCTGCTCAAGGTGGACATCCTCCTGCACGCCTTCTTCCTCCCGCAGCATCAAAACGCCCGCTACACTTGATCGCCGCGCCGCCGCTCGTAGCCTTGCACCCGCTCCCCGCGCTCTACGCCTCGGCGGGTCGCGCGCTGCCGGAATTCCACGTCGTCGAGGCGAGGGCTTTGCCACGCGCCGCGCACCGTTTGCTCGTCCATTCGGGCGATATGACGAGCAAGCTGGAGGAGCATTTCGAGGACACGATGGGCCTCCGCGTGATCCAGCGCGCGCATACCGCCGAGCACTATCGCCGCGAGGTGTTACTCGTGGGAGAAAAGTCGCGTCTGCCCGTGGAATACGGTGCCATCGAGATCACGCTCGGCGCTTTTACAGAGCCCCTGCGCGCGGAAATCCTCGAAGGCAAATTGCCGCTCGGCGCATTGCTCAATCGCCACGCCATCCGCTACCGCAGCGAGCCTCGCGCCTTTCTCTGCTTTGCACCGGACGCGCAACTTGCCGCACTTTTTGAGCTACAAAATACCGCCCCGCTCTACGGTAGATCGAACGTGCTCCTCGGAGCTTCCGGCGAGACGCTCGCGCAGATCGTGGAGATCTTGCGACCTGTTTGATCGCGTGTTTTCTAAAGACCTCGCGAGCTGTGCGTGATTAGTAGCCCAGCTTTGCCAGCTCTTGATCCAGCGCGCGCTGGAAAATCTCTACGTCGCCTTCCGGCGGGCGGTAGCCCTGCACGGTGGGGACGACTCCGAGGCGGCCTGTTTGATCGAGATACCATGCGGCCACTGCGCCATCACTAAAGGTCACGCTGCCGCTGACCATCGTATTGGGCTGGGCGATGGAATCCACGGTGAGTGCGACTTTTCCGCCAGCGGCGGGTGGTGCATCGGGCGAAAGTGGCGAAGGCACTGCGGGCATATCCGGCGTGGGTGAGGCGGGGGCCTCCGGCTCGGCGGGTTTCACCTCGCTGGGCGGGTCGAGTGGTGTGAGCTTCAAGTCGTCCACAAGGAGGCGGGCGTCCATGTAAGTCAGGCGGATGTCGAAATCGCTGGCGAGGCGATTTTGGATGTCTGAGAGCTTCATACCCTCGGCGATCCATGTGGAGACTTGTTGTTTTTGCTCGGCGTTCAACTGCATGGAGTGATTCGTGCGAGAAGCAGCGCGGGCGGCAAGCAAATCCTTGGATGGTCATGGAGAAAGCCGCATCGGCACTCACTCTGGCACTCGCTGAGTAGCGGGCGGTCACTTTGTGCAAACAATACACGGCCAGATCGGTGGCCGACTCCGATCTTTATGGAAATAACCAATCCAATCACTCCAATCCCATGAGCAAACACAATTCTGTTGTCGCAATCTACTCCACTCATTCGGCTGCCGAGTCCGCCGTGAAAGACCTCCAACACGCTGGCTTTAATATGCAGAAGCTCTCCATCATCGGGTGCGACTACCACACGGATGAGCATGTGATCGGCTACTACAATACCGGCGACCGCGTAAAGGCGTGGGGTAAGTCCGGGGCGTTCTGGGGCGGGCTGTGGGGCTTTATGTTTGGCTCGGCATTTTTCTTTGTGCCAGGCGTGGGGCCGCTCTTTGTAGCAGGCCCGCTGGCGGGCTGGATCGTAGGTGCGCTGGAGGGGGCCGCGATTGTAGGCGGGTTGAGCGCGCTGGGGGCTGCTCTGTGCAGCGTCGGCATCCCGAGGGACAGTATCGTGCAATACGAGACGGCGCTGAAGGCGGGGAAATTCCTCGTCATCGCAAACACCTCCGCGCCGGAGATCGTCCGCGCACGAGAGACGCTCCATAGCACGCAGCCGGATGCTTTGGAGCAACACCTCCGCTGCACCGCCGAGGAGCCAGTGGCTGTCTGCTAAACAAGTCGCACAAACTTTACCAAATCCTTTTATGCTCCAAAGCCTCAATCAACTCCTCGGCAACAAACTCGGTGCCACGGATGGCCAGCTCGGCCATGTGAAAGATTTCTATTTTGACGATGAAAACTGGGCGGTTCGCTACATCGTCGCCGACACTGGCAATTGGCTCTCCGGGCGGCTCGTGCTGCTCTCGCCGCACGCCTTTGGGAGCTTCTACAAAGACGGCGATTACTTGCTCGTGGATCTCACGCGACAACAGATCGAAAAGAGCCCAGGGATAGATTCCCACCAGCCCGTCTCACGGCAATTCGAGGAAGAGTATTTCCGCTACTATGGCTGGTCTTCCTACTGGGGTGTGGGAGGTTTCCCCATGATGCCGCAGCCGCTGCCCAGCGTGGATGAACAAGAGATGCTCTCCAGCAAGAATGACGATCCGCATTTGCGTAGCACACAGGAGGTCATCGGCTACCGCATCCAGACGGAGGACGGGGAGATTGGCCAAGTGTCGGACTTTGTCGTAGATGATCAAAACTGGAACATCCACAGCGTGATCGTGGAGACAGGTCATTGGTATTCCGGTAAAGAGATCGCGATTGAGCCAAGGCACATCAAACGTATCAGCTACGAGGACTCGACGGTGTTCGTAGACTTGACGAAGGTGGCGATCCAAGACGCGCCGGACTACCATGTGCCGACGCTCAGCGAACCAAGGAAGCGCCACGTAGAAGCGCGCAGTAGCGACTAGAGCTGCTCGGTCGTCACGCTGCCATCTGCCTCGCCGAGCGCCTGCTCGAAGGCTCGCCACGCGAGCGTCGCGCACTTTACGCGCTGCGGAAACTTGCGCACACCGCGCAGCAGGATGAGGTCGCCGAGGCCCTTCGTGTCGGGCTCGGTCTCGGTGGTGACGAGTTGCTGGAAGCTGCGCATGAGCCGCTCCGCCTCGGCGCGCGGTTTGCCTTTCAGCTTCATCGTCATGAGCGACGCGCTGGCTTGGCTGATCGCGCAGCCGACGCCGCTAAATTTTACGTCGTCCACGTTTCCATCCGCGCCAAATTTCACATGGAGCGTGATCTCGTCGCCGCAGGAAGGGTTGTCGCCGTGGACGTGGATGGCGTCCGCGAGGTCGCCGAAATTGCGCGGGCGCTTCGAGTGGTCGAGGATGACTTGTAGGTAAAGTTCAGCGAGATCGTCGGCGTTCATCGGTCGAAAAAAGTGCGCGCTTCGGCGAGGATGTCGGCCATGCGATCCACCTCGGCGAGTGTGTTGTAAAAATAAAAACTGGCGCGCGTGGTGCCCGGCAACTTCAGCTTGCGCATGAGCGGCTGCGTGCAGTGATGCCCGCCGCGCAACGCAAGCCCCTGCTCGTTTGCGTAGGTGGTGAGGTCGTGCGGGTGCGCCCACTCCGCGTGGAAAGCGACGAGCGCGCCGCGTGCTCCACTCGGCCCGAGGATGCGAATCCCAGCAATCTCCGAGAGCCGTGCGATGGCGTGCGCTGCCAGCTCCGAGTCGTGCGCGAAAATGGCGTCGCGTCCGATCTTTTCCAAGTAGTCCACCGCTGCACCGAGCGCCACTGCGCCCGCGATATTCGGCGTGCCGGCCTCGAAGCGATAGGGCGGCTGTTTGTAAGTCGCGCGCTCGTAGGTGACGCTCACGATCATCTCTCCGCCGCCATGCCAGGGCGGCATTTTGTCCAGCAGCTCCATGCGCCCGTAGAGTGCGCCGATGCCCGTGGGGCCGCAGATTTTGTGGCCGGAGAAGACGTAGAAATCGCAGCCGAGTTCGCGCACATTCATCGGCAGATGCCCGGCAGATTGCGCGCCGTCCAAGAGCGTGACGACGCCGCTTTCACGCGCGATGCGGCACAGCTCGGCGGCGAGGTTGATGGTGCCGAGGGAGTTTGAGATGTGGACGAAAGCGAAGAGCTTCACGCCATCGAGCAGCTCGGGAGTGAAGACCAGCGTGCCGTCTTCGCCCACTGGCACAAAGCGCAGCCGCGCACCCGTGCGCTCGGCGAGGAGCTGCCACGGGATGAGGTTGCTGTGGTGCTCCATCTCGGTGAGGAGGATCACGTCGCCCTCGCGTAAATTGCGCACTCCCCATGTCTGCGCGACGAGATTGATGCCCTCTGTGGTGCCGCGTGTGAAGACGATCTCCTCGGCCTGCGCTGCGCCGAGATAGCGCGCGATTTTCGCACGCGCGCCCTCGTAGGCATCCGTCGCGCGGGAGCTGAGTTCGTGCAGGCCGCGATGCACGTTCGCATTATCGTGCTCGTAGTAGTGGCGCAGGGCGTCGAGCACCGCGCGTGGCTTTTGCGAGCTGGCGGCGCTGTCGAAATAGACGAGCGGTTTCCCATTCACCTGCTGCTCCAGGATGGGAAACTCCGCGCGCACTTTGGCCCAATCAACATTCGTCATGCTGAGGACTATGCCAGCGGGCGGCGGGCGTTGGCAACGGCGACGGCGACGGTGATAGGGTTCACTTGTTTTGTGAAACGCTCATTCAATCGTCAAAAGTCGTTTTTGCGTGGCAAGGAGAGCGCTGGGTAGCGCACACGTCTCGCGTGTAGTTGCCGGCGTCCCGCCGGGAACATCGGGCTGCTGGAGACACCGCCTGCCATGAAGCCCAGCGTCTGGGTAGTGTCCTAATTTGAAATCACAGAAACGCCTTTAATTCATTATCCAGCATTCTCGATCTAAAAGCTGCTTCACGCACTTTTGTAAAAGTCGGCTCAGGCAGATGGGATGGGTAGGATTTTTTAAGCAGGCCATCTTTCAATGAATCGCATATCAGTTCCACCTTCCACTTGCGGGCCAAAGAAAATGCAACAGCGGTGGGATGATCTGGCTCTATCCAATCGTAGTCCGGCTTAAGAAGTATGCACTCATCATCGGCGCATTCAGCGTCTAGCGTAGTAAGATTTACGCAAATCACATATCCATCCAATGGCAATGGGTCTGTAAGCACAAACCACAGATGTCCATTCCGCCAGAATACTAATCTACGAGTAAGCACTAGCGGGGGATTCAAGAAAGAAGCGCATCTAGTTCTTGAATCTCTTGGGCCATCGCTAAGACTTTAGCGATCTGGTTTTGATTCTTTCCTCCAAATTTCAACATTGCCTCGACCTCAATCGGCTTGCGGGCTCCAACAGAAACTTCTTCATACTCAGGACAGTTTTCGTGGCACCATTTTACCAACTCTACAGTAGTTTGATTGAAATGCTCTTCTACAATGCTGTCTAATACTTTAATTTCATATTCAGAAAGACTATTGTAATTAGTTTTCCCAATTATGTTTAACGCATTACCATCGCGAATAGAAATGACTTCCACCCAACGTGGCGCGTTTCTGCTATGCGTGTAATTCATAAACTCGCTGATCGTTGGGCCTTTATTCATGGAGAAATACTTTCCTCCAAAGATCGGCACGCCGCGTGCCAGTATTGAGCGACGATCAGCAAGGTAAATCAGCTTCGCTATACGAAGATAATCCACGTCCTTACCTGATTTTTCTATCAATCTGGCGATTGCGTCTGTCGCTTTTCGGCTGTTATTGGGGAAGTTCATACGCCGAACGTGCATCCATTTTGCAGGCCGAGCAAATGAATAATTCAGCGCATGATGGGATAATTACCTTTTTCCTTTTGCCGCAATGGCCACCGTCACGGCCATGCTCGGCGAATCAACAGGCGGCAACTCTAGGACTGCCGTAGTTCTAAGCGTCTCGTTGTCATCATAGGCCCACGCATGGCATTTCTTGGCCTTGGGATGCCCTTCTAGCTCGAAAGTCTCCACGTCCCCTGTCCATGCGAGCTTCCCCTCGAAATACTCGGTGACTGGCGACGTAGAGACATGGCGAGACTCGCAGCCGTGAACGGCGCGAATTGCCTCTTGTAATCTGCGGATGTAATCAGGATGCGGCATCAATCAAATCAGTGACTTTCCAAGGGCTGCTTTCGACTCCCGCCGCCATTGCTGGCGTGCAGCGCACGGTGCTGTGAAACTTCACGAAGTTGTAGTAGGCGAGATTCAGAGCGATTGCAGCTTTGAAATTCTCCAACTTTTTACTGAACGAAAGCGTGAGCCGTTGAAGGCGTTTGCAGTGCGTCCGCATCGTGAGATTTGCCCGTTCAATGTAACTCGTGCAAATCAGGTCTTCATTCGGTGCGCCCTGTATCGCCGTCTTCTGCACGCCGATGACTTCTGCGGGGCTATACCTACGCTGTTCCTCGTTTGTTGGTGATGCGTATTCCTTTACGATTTGCCCGTAATCCACCTCCGAGCCGAAAGCCCTATCCACTGCATCGGGATACGCTGCCATTGCATCGCTCGAAAGCTGGATGCGGTTTTTAAGACGGCCCGCCAAGTCTTCCAGAAACGCAACGGTGTGATAGCGGTCGCGATTTCCGATGATGTAGTTCGGCATCAATTTTGTTTCCGCATCAATCGAAAGGAACGTCCACACGTCACCAAGCCCCGCACGACGATCTGCCTTCGTTGCGTTCTTTTGCTTCTTCCCGATGAATCCCCAAATCTCATCAACCTCCATACGCTTGCACGTAAGGCCGCGCATCTTTTCATCCATGATCTTAGCGCAAGCCTCACCCACGCGGATGCCAAGACGCATGATCGTGTCGCGGTGGATGCCCGTCATACGCTCGATGCTGCGGATGCTGTTGCCCTCTGCGAGTGCGCCGATTGCGATTGCCTGTTTTTCTTTGGAAAGGATGTTTGCCATAAAAGTTTGAATTGATATTGTTGTAATACAAGAATTACAAAACCACGCAAGCATTTTCGTAATACGTTTAATGAAAAAGATAAAAGGACGCCCAAAACTTCCAAAAGAAGATACAAAAAAAGTATTCTCTTTAAGATTCACCGATTCGGAAAAAGAATTGATTGAGAGGGCCGCGTCTCGTGACGCCGTAAAAATTACAGCGTGGGCAAGAAATTGCTTGCTAAAATCAGCGAAAGGGATTATTTCGTAATACAGTAATTGGACTTAGAGGGGATTGAACCCTCGGAAGATCGTTGTAGATGCGCCTTCCGTCACCATGACTAAGCCCTATTGCCCTTCCGAGCCGCGTGATGCTTTCGCCAGATTGCTTGTCACGCGGCTCGGTGCCTTTTATGTCATAGCGTTGGTCGTGGACGGGCCGTCCATCTTACGCTTGCTGCTCTTCTCATGGTTTGATTCGGTATGCCTTGAGCCCGTCCTTTTCGCCGGACTCCAAAGATGCGTCTTCGCCAGAACACTTGCGGTAGCACGTAGTGTTGACGACGGTAACGAAGTTTTCGGAAGCAGGCACAAATCCCCCTTGCTTCAAAAGTTCTGAAATTTCACGCGGCGATAAAAACTCGTGAGTGTGCGCGCTCAAAAGCTGCATGATCGCCTTTACCAATTTCTTGCCAGCAAACGGCGAAGACGAAGGCAAGATTGATGCGATGCTATTCTTTGGAAGCAATTCAGCTTGCTCGGAAACCTCGCCATAAGAGCGAAGCAATTCCGAAATAAGCGAAAGCCGATTTTGTTTTTTCGCCATATCAAAAAGCTCCGTTTCGAGCTTCTGCTTCTCTTGCTTGAGTTGATCGGTGATGTCTTGCATTTGTGATGACAATGCGCCGCCTCAATCATGCCGTCAAATCATTCCTGAATATTTTTGATAGAAAAAAGATTCTCGTAAATCTTGACGACCAAATTAGGACACTACCCAGCGTCTGTCGTGCGGTCCCCGATCCCCGGCGGGACGCCAAGGATGACACGCGGGACGCGTGCGCTACCCCGCGCACATCTCTCGCTCGAAGGACGACAAACGACTCCGAGCGATTTCATCAGCTTTGTGAAAGTGCTGTTCATCTTTGTATTTCTGAAACTTTTTGTGTAACCACTGGTTTAGAAACGAAGCCATGAAAGACGAAAAACATGATGAGCTGTGGGAATTGCTCGGTAAAGCACGGGAGCCAAAAGCGGCTCCTTTCTTTGCCAGCAAGGTGCTGCGTGCGATCCATGCGGAGGCAGAGGCGGTGAGCTTTTGGACTTGGCTGCGCGGGAAGTGGCTCGTGCCTGTCGCTACGGGTGCGTGTGCGGCTTTGGCTCTCTTTTTGACCACGCACCAAGCTGTGCAGACTGCTGTCCCGCTGGTGAATGACCCGCTCGCGGAGATGGCGGCGGTGGTGGTGGATAATGATGAGAGCGTGTCTGCTCTGGATGCGCTCATCGCGGCGGAAGATCACTCGATATGGCTGGAATCCGACCTTTCATCTTTATTCTAAGTGCAGCGTTTGCTGCGGTAGCCGTCGCGCAAGAGCAGCCGAGGCAGGAGCCTCCGAGATTCGGCGAGGCGCGCCCAGAGGTAGCTGGCCCGAGGTCTGAGGGTGGCCCGCGTCCCGAGGGGCGGACAGACAGGCATCGTCCGCCTTTTGAAAAAATCGGCCCGGACGGCGATGCGATGAAAGAGCGCGCGATGAAGGAGCTGGAGAAGCTCACGCCCGAGCAGCGTGGGGAGATTTGGCGCTCAGTGTGGGCGGTGCTGAAGTTGCCTGCGGATAAACGGCAGGCGCTCATCGCGGCAGAAGAAGACCGCTGGAAAAAGGCGCGCGCGGAGATCGAGCAGATGTTGCAGGAAAATGGAATCCAGCTCGAAGACGGAAAGAAGCGGCAGTTTTTTCACCGCTACTTTGAGGAGCGTCGTGGGGTGGAGGAAAGGGTGCGCAAGGAAGAAGAGGAGCGTCGCTTGGTGCTCGTGAAGGAGATGAATGAGCGGCTGAAAAAGGAGTTCGGTGCGGCTGCTGCGCCAGCGCCGGATGCGAAGCCTGCTGGGGAGAAGTAAATTTTTTGTGTAGCCGTGTCCGTGGCCATTGCCATTTGCCGCGCACCCGCTTACACACTCGCCGCTCATGAGTGACTCGCCTGTGGAACTAGACCTGAAATTTCTGCCTTCGTGGCTGAAGGAAACCCCGACATCGAACCCTTACGCCAATTTTGAAGGCGAGCGGGAAGACCGTCCGCGCCGTGATGATCGTCGCGGCCCGGGCAGTGGTGGCCCGCGCCCCGGTGGGCAAAGACCGGGTGGCCCCGGTGGAGATCGCCGTGGTGCTCCGGGCGGGCAGCGGCCCGGTGGACAAAGGCCGGGCGGGCCAGGGGGAGATCGTCGCAGTGGGCCGGGTGGGCCGCGCCCCGGTGGTGCACGCCCTCTGGGTGGACCACGTCCGGCGGGTGGGGGTGGTTTTAATCAAGGCCGTCCACCGCAAGGTGGGCCGCAGGGCGAGCGCCGCGATGACCGGCGCGAAGATCGCGGGCCGCGTCCCCCGATGCAGCCGCGCCAGCCAGTCGTGCGCGCGCAGGTGTTGCCAGAGCCAGCGGCAGCGGCGGGGATTGCGAAACAAATGCGGGCCAGCGCGCGTGCGTGCGGCGTTTTCAATGTGGCCAAAATGTTCCTCGAACGGCCCGAGCGTTTCGTCGTGCGAGTCACGGCACTCGCGCCAGACGCGATGCTTTTCCAAGTCGGCAACGGTCCCGTGGCGTTGGAGCGCGCAGCGGTGGAGCGTGGCGTTTTTCAATCGTTTTTCCGCGACTACTACGCAACCGAGACGACGCAGGGCGAGCCGCCAAAGGGCAACTACACGAGCGTGGCACGGGATCGTTTTAGCGGCGCGCTGCTCGGGCCATCGAACCACCACAGCTACCAAGTCTCGCTGCGGAAACTTTACGACGAACGCTACAAGCGCCGCCTCGAATACAACGATTTCCTGCACAACATCGAGATGGTGAGCGACCCCGCCGTAGTCGAGCAATGGAAGGTGCAGGCCAGCAGCGTGACCACGATCAAGACCAAGGTGGAAGAGGGCCAAGAGCCGATCACTTTCAAAACCGAGCAAGAAGCGGAGCAACATTTTCGTGCCACTTTCCTGCCCGCACTCGTGAAGAGCGGGAACTCGCTGGATGTCTCCGGTGCGAGCCTCGGTGGGATGATTGATCGCGACATCACCTTCCCCATGCGCGACGCCGTGGAACAGGAGCGCCGCGTGCCGCTCGGCATTGTGAACGCGCTGCGGCCTTACTTTAACGAAGCCGGACTGCATCTCTTCAAGTGGAAGAAAAAGATGCTTTTCGCCTCTGGCATCCGCCCACAGCGGCACCCAGCGGGGGAGACATTTAGCGACGGGATCAGCGGCATCCTCACGACCGTCGGCGAACAACCCGGCATCAAGCGCCCCGAGCTTGCCGCCAAGCTGCTGCTCGGCATCGCCGCCGACGCGCCGGAGGCTACTGCCAAGAAAGAGGCGCTCGCTTCCGACCTGCATTATCTCATTCACATCGGCTACGTCGTGGAATTCCAAAACGGCTGTCTCGAGCTACCGCAGAGCAAAAAAGAAATCCAAGCCGAGGATGGAAAAGCCGACGTGGCAGCCGAGATGGCCGCGCTCGCACAGTCCGCGGCGCAGAAGCCCGCGCAGAAAACCGCCGCGCCTGCTAAAGCACCCGCGCCAGTGCCCGCAGCAGAGCCAGTCGCTCAGGAAGCAATCGCGCATGAGCCAGTCGCGGAAGAGCCTGCGCCCGCTGCGCCACAGCCGCCGCCGGAGCCAGCCGCCGAGCCGTCTGTGCAGGAGGCTCCCGAGTCACTCGCGTAATTTCTCCGACATCGTTTAAAGAAAAAGCGGCGCAGGCTTACCAGTCTGTGCCGCTTTTTCTTTTCCCATAGATTCCTCTTTTTCCCCCTGCACATCGTCGCTACACAGCAACGCCATGACACCCACTGAACGCCCGCGACTCACCTTCTTGCAGATCCTGAATATGTCCTTTGGATTCCTCGGCATCCAATTCGGCTTCGGGCTTCAGCTCGCCAATATGTCCGCCATCTATGCCAAGCTCGGCGCAGAGGTGGATAAAATCCCGATCCTCTGGCTGGCCGGGCCTATGACGGGGCTGCTCATCCAGCCCATCATCGGCTCCATGAGCGACCGCACTTGGAACCGCCTCGGTCGCCGCCGCCCCTACTTCCTCACGGGCGCGATCCTTTCTAGCATCGCGCTCTTTTTCATGCCGGACGCCCCGGTGCTGTGGGTCGCGGCGACGATGCTTTGGGTGCTAGATGCCACGATCAATATTTCCATGGAGCCCTTCCGCGCATTCGTCGCCGACAAGCTCCCCGTCGAGCAGCGCACGACGGGATTTGTGATGCAGAGCTTCTTCATCGGCATCGGCGCAGCCGTGGCCAATGCACTCCCCACCATCCTCGGCAAAATGGGCATCAGCGGCACTGCGGCAAACGGCGTCCCGCTCACCGTGCAATATGCCTTCAAGCTCGGAGCCGCCGCGTTTCTCCTCGCCGTTTTGTGGACCGTATTCACCTCGAAAGAATACCCACCCGAGAACATGGAGGAGTTCCAGCGAAAGAAACGCGAGCACCGTGGATTCCGCGTCCAGCCTGTATTTCTAGGCCTCGGCGCACTTGCGGGTGCGCTCCTCGGCGCGTCGCGCAGCGCGCTTGTGGAGAACCAATTCTCTCTCGTCGCCGTGCTAGCGGGCGCAGGCATCGGCGCGGGCATCGGCGCAGTGCTCAGTGGGCCGGAAGTCTCCACCGCGCTGCGCGAAATGCCCAAGACGATGAAGCAGCTCGCCGTCGTGCAGTTCTTCACTTGGCTCGGCCTTTTTTGTATGTGGATGTTCTTCAGCCTCGCCACCGCACAGCAGATTTTTCACACCACGGATTCGCACTCGGCGGACTTCGATAAAGGAACGGCCTTTGGCGGGCAGACGTTTGCTTGGTATTCCATCGTCTGCTTCCTCGTCGCCTTCGCGCTGCCCGTCGTTGCGCGCGCGACGAGCCGCAAGACGGTCCATTCCCTCGCACTCGCTTGCGGCGGAGTCTCGCTGGTGGCGACGGGTTTCATCCACGACGAGACGCTCTGGCAATGCACCATGATCGGCGTCGGCATCGCGTGGGCCTCCATCCTCTCCATGCCCTACGCCATCCTCAGTGGCGCACTCCCCGCCGCGCGCATGGGCGTGTATATGGGCATCTTTAATTTCTTCATCGTCATCCCCGAGATCCTCGCCTCCCTCGCGCTACAGCCTGTGGTAAAGCGGCTCTTCGACAACGACCCTGTGAAAGTCGTCATGCTCGGCGGAGCCTCCATGCTCCTCGCCGCCATCGCGACGCAGTGGGTAAAAGATACGGCAAAAGCGGAGTAGCGCGTCTCCTGTAGCCGCGACGCCCCTGTCGCACGGACGCCTCGTCCGCAACACAGTCGGGGTGACTGCGCTACATTTGCGGACGGGGCGTCCGCGCTACGAGCGATGCTTGCGTCGCTGCTACGACGCTAGCCCTGCTGCCGCTTGCTGCACTGCCACGAGCACTTTTTGCATCGCCTCGCGGCTGGCAGCGTCGAGCGATTCCTCGGCGAGTTTGTTAGCGAGTTGCACCTGCATTTTGGCGAGCAGATCGGGGGCATCGCCAGTGAGAGCTTTGGCCTCCAGCTCGCTCATGCGGCGTTTGATCTGGCGGGAGACGAGCCACTTCTTCGTGAGCGCGTGGGCGAGCTGGAGCACGGCGAGTTTATCGAAGGGTTTCTTCAGCACGATGAGGCTGTCCGTCTCGCCAAATTCTCGCATCATTTCCGCCCACGAATAATCCGAGTAAGCCGTGCAAAGGACGATTTGCAGCTCGGGGCAATTCTCCCACAGATGCCGCACCGTCTCTATACCATCCCATCCCGGCGGCATTCGCACATCTACAAAAGCGACCGCGTAAGGCCGTGGTGTGGCGACTGCGCTGCACGCGAGTTCCCAGCCGTCGCGACCTTGGAAAGCCGAGTCTATCTGGAAGTCCGACTGCTCGTGCGGCGCTTCCACTTCGCCAAAAAGTAGCGCCTCCTGCCGCGCGAGACTCTCATTGCGCCGAGGCACGCAGAGGATTTTGCGGAAGTCGTCGTGGATCGCCGGATTATCGTCAATGACGAGAATCCGCGAGCACCCCTCAACGCTTTGCTGTAACAACGAGTCCATTCTACCGCTCCAACCAAGCTACCGCTATGCCCCCAGCGCATGACTTTTTAGAGACTTTCTGTAACGTGCTCAGGCTGGACGTGGCAGCAAATCTAACTCGAAGCCGATAACTTTTGCCAAGGCGTTAAAATGACTATCAAAAGTCACCATGATTGTGTCGTGATGCTTACAGATTGTGGCAATGAGGAGATCAGAAAATCCCGCTTGGATGCCTGCATCTCTACATTGCTGGCCGAAGACAGTGGCGTTTCTCCAAAGTGTGGCTGGAGTGGAAAGCATGGGGAGAGTGGAGAGCCGCGCTTCGATTCCCTTGCGATGCGCCTTTGTGCAAAGCCGGAGCAGCTCGAACCAAATGGGTTCACAGACTAGCGCACCTGAGCGGTTCACAGCCTCGTTTGCGATTTGCCGGATCACCTGTGGAGTGGCAGGGCGTAGATGGTCAATCCAGACGCAGGAATCAATCAAGTATTCCATGGATTTTGCTCACGTTCGAGTTTGCGTGTTTCTTCCCAATTAGGAAAATCAAACCTCACCTTTCCTGACATCACTTCCTCCGAAAGCTCGCGCCGCCGATCAAGCATGAGCTTGGATGCAAGAAACTTGGCTATAGCTGGGCCTTTCTTTTTTTCACCCGAAAATCGTATGATGTCTTTCAAGTCTTTTTCAGGAATATCCACAGTGATTTTCATACTTTTAGAGTGCAGGAGTCTGATTAAAAAACAAGGGCGATCTGCATGGAAGCCACGCCGCAAACGGCTCTTTCCCCTACATGAATCCCTTTGCCCGCAGCTTTTGCATCGCATTGCGCTCATGGTGATCTTGCGCGCGGCCTGCGCGCTCGCTCGTCCTCGTGTGCGCGAGTTCCTCCACGATACCATCAATCGTATCCGCATCGCTCTCCACCGGCCCCGAGATCGGCCAGCAGCCTAGCGAGCGGAAGCGGTAACGCTGCCCGTCCTTGCCTTGTCGCGCAAAATACATCTGCGGGATCGGGATGCCTTCCCGCTGGATATACATCCAGATGTCGCGCTCCGTCCAATCCAGCAGCGCTTGCACGCGGACGTGTTCGCCGGGGCTGCATGAGGTCGTAAATTGGCTCCAAAACTCCGGCGGCTGATCTTTATAATCCCACTCGAAGTCCTTCGTGCGCGGGGAAAAGTAACGCTCTTTCGCGCGAGTCGGGTCTTCATCGCGGCGGATGCCCGTGATGAGCGCGTCCCATTTGTGCTCCCCCATCACCTGCTGGAGCGCCATGGTTTTCAGCTCATGCGTCACCGTCACCGGGTCGGCAGTCTCGTAGCCGATGGGGCCACGCTCGGCATACGCGCCAGTGCCAGCGCGGGCTTCTTCGTTGATTTTTACGATGAGATTTAGCCTGTGATACTCCACCGCCCAGTCGCGATAGGCGATCATCTCGGGGAATTCATACGTCGTATCAATATGCAAAAGCGGGTAGGGGATATGCCCTCCAAACGCCTTCTTCGAGAGCCAGATCAGCACATTGGAATCCTTGCCCATGCTCCACGGCATACAGATGTTTTTGAAATGATGAAACGCCTCCCGGATGAGGTAGATGCTCTGCGATTCCAGCGCATCCAAATGTGCCGCATCGTCCCGCGAAATCTTCTCCGGGAAAAACACCGGCGGCTTCGTCGGATCAGGTGAGGGGTAGAGCTTTGCGTAGGCTGGATGTGCGCGAAAATCGAGATTCATGTGAGAAGAAAGGCACTTGTAGTTTTAAAAATCAGGATTGTCTATCGGGAAAATAGACATTTGCTCCATTTTTCTCTCTCTCCAGCTCGCTAAAGAGCACCTGTCATCAGAGATTCCACCCTACGGTTTCAAGATATTCAGTAGCCGCAGCAGATCGTTTGGCACCAGCTCGTAGAGTGGGCGCTCGGGATTCATCGCGAGGATTGTGTATTGGCGCAGCTCATACGCGCAGAGCCCGGCCACGAGCACGCATATGACTAGTCCCCGCCGCTCGCCGAAGCGCGCGCACATTTGCCACAGCATCGCAAACGCCGCTGCACGAAACGGCAGCGCCCAGATGCTAGCGTAGCGGAGGTTGATGCCGTATTTCACATTGCACATCAGCAGGTAGCTCGCCGCCACGAAAACCGCGAGGAAGGCGATGTCCTTCCGCCGTGGCGCGACGGCGAAAAGCGCCCCCAGCGCGAGGCACAGCACGACGGGGCTCACCGTCATCACATCCAGTAAATAGCGATGCCACGGCCCGTCGCCAGTCTTCTGCGCGTAGGCGAGATTTTGTGCCTTCGCCACCAGCGTCCGATACACCTCCACAAAGGCCGTCGGCCCACCCGCCATCACCACAAGCGCGATCAGCGCAAGCAGCGGCCCGGCGATACTTAGTAGCAGGAAGCGCGGCGTCACTTTGCCGAAATGCAGCCAGCGATTTGTCAGCGCCACCGCCCCGAGCGCGCAATAGACAAAGAACGCGTTCTCTTTGGTAAGCACCATCAGCGCGAGACAGACCGTGTGCGCCGCCAGCCAGCCCCAGCTCGCGGGATTACGTAAACATTCCCAAGTCGTCCACACACATAGCACCGCCCATAGCAGGAAAACTCCATCAATCAACGCGTGCTGGCTAAAGTGAATTTGCACAGGGTCAAATGCCATCAGCGCCAGCACCCCCAACCCCGCCCCTCGCCCCGCCATGCGCCATGCTGCCAGCCCTCCGCCCACCATCGCCAGCATCGTGAAAAGACACGCCACCCGGTGCAGCGAAGCCAGCGCGGGATCCACATGATCCGCATCCTTAGCGTAGCTATCGCCCTCCCCTGGGATGTTGATTTCCCGCATCGTTAGAGCCTTCGTTCCTCCGAATTGCGCCCGCTTCCACAGCCACGACGTGTAGAGATAAAGGAACCGCGTCGGCGGCAATTCGCACTCCGTAGTCGCTGATTTCTGTGTCTCTAGGAAAAACCGCACCATCTCCGGCATCGCCCCCGCCCCTCGCCCCTCAATCACCATTTTATACGGCTGCGCCCCCCTATCCCCGCGCTGGAAAACCGGTGCCACCTGCTCCCCTCCATCCATCATATTCACATAGCGCCGATACAAAATCTCATCGAACCCCGTGCTCCGCCAAGCCGCAGAATCCGCCACACATCGCCCCGCCCAGCAGAGCGATGAGCAAAAAGAGAATCCAAAACACCCGCGCAGAAATCCCCTGCGCGTCTTCCGTGGGTTGATCCATAGTGGTCATATAAAAGAAGCTTCGTAGTCCAGTCGTGTCGTCAACTGGCACCAGTCACGGCGCGGCTGGATTACTCCGCCGTCAGCGCGGCGCGGGCGTTGTCGAGGGCGTTGGTTTTTTCGAGGAAGTAGTCGTAGCCGCCGGGGTAAGGGGTGGCTTTGCCGTCGCTCACGTGGAGGACTTTCGTGGCGAGTTGGCGGATGAAATGCACGTCGTGCGAAATGAAGACCAGCGTGCCTTCGTAAGCTCCGAGCGCGAGCGTGAGCGACTCGACGGTGTGGATGTCGAGGTGCGTCGTGGGCTCGTCCATGAGCAGGAGGTTCGGCGGGTCCACGAGGAACTTGATGAGATTCAAGCGCGTCTTTTCGCCGCCGCTGAGGATGCCCGTCTTTTTGTAGATTTCGTCCTTTCGGAAAAGGAAGGAGCCGAGGATGCCTCGCGCGTCGTTTTCGCTGAGATCCACGCCCGCATCCATCACCTCTTGCAGCACGGTCTTCGCCGGATCGAGCGTGGCGGAGCGATGCTGGCTAAAGTAACCGATCTTGGCATTGAGCCCCGGCACGCGCTTGCCTTTTTGAAACTCCAGCACGCCTGCGAGGATCTTGAGCAGCGTAGATTTACCCGCGCCGTTTGGCCCCACGAGCACCGTGCGTTCGCCGCGTTCGATGGTGAGATCCAGCCCTCGATAGACGTAGTTTTCGCCGTAGGCCTGATGGATGCCCTCCAGCGAGATGGCGCGCTGGCCGATGCGGATGGGCTGGGGAATCTGGAACTTAAAGGGCTTCTTCGGCGGCAGCGGTTTTTCGAGCTGCTCCATGCGCTCGATTTGCTTGAGCTTGCTCATGGCCTGCGAGGCTTTCGAGGCGACTTGGCGGAAGCGGTCGGCGAATTCTTGCAGCGAGGCGATCTCCTTTTGCTGGTTTTTAAAAGCGGCGAGCTGCTGCTCGTAGTTCGCCTCCCGCTGGGCGAGGAAGGCCGTGTAGTTGCCGGAATACGAGAGCAGTTTGCGCTCGGAGATTTCGTAAACGCGCTCCACGATTTCATCCATGAATTGCCGATCGTGCGAGATGAGCAGCAGCGCGCCGGAGTAGGTCTTCAGGTAGTTTTGCAGCCAGAGCAGCGAGAGCAAGTCGAGGTGGTTCGTCGGCTCGTCGAGCAAGAGTAGATCAGGCTCCATGACCAGCAGCCGTGCGAGATGCGCGCGCATGATCCAGCCGCCGCTCATCTCCCGCGCGAGGCGCGAATAATCGGCGTCCTTGTAGCCGAGGCCGCGCAGGATGCGCTTTGCTTTGGCCTCCACTTGAGGGTTCGAGAGCGCCTCGTGCTTGGCGTGCATTTCGAGATACTCGGGCGTGTCCACCGTGCCGAGTTGCTCCAGTTCGTGCAGGCGTTTCTCCAGCGCGGGGACTTCGCCCGCGCGACCCGTGGCGACATCGAGCACGGTCTCATCGCCGACGACTTCGGCCTCCTGCGGGAGGTATCCCACCATCGTCCACTCATCGCGATCCACGGTGCCGGAGTCTGGCTCATCCGTGCGCAGAATGAGCGAAAAGAGCGTGGATTTCCCCGCGCCATTTGGCCCCACCAGCGCGACGCGCTCGCCGTAGTTCACTTGCAGAGTGGCTCCCTCGAAGAGCGTCCTGCCGCCGAGAGATTTCTTGATGTCACGAATAGAAAGCATGAGCCGAGCATCCCTACACAAGCCGGGCGGCGGCTGCGAGATAATCGTGCATTTTCCGGCTTTCCCTCGCGCCGAGTCTGGGCGAAATGCCGCGCGCATGAATCTCCGCCTCGTCCTACTTTCCACACTCAGCGTGCTGCTCTTTCTCACGGGCTGCTCCACCCATGGCTACACTTACCACTACGTGCCGGGGAAAACGGCGACGCTGCAAGACGGCGTGGCCATTCCCCCCGAGGATGCACCGGACGCTGTGCAGGCGGCCATCGCAGCGGGGAACCGCATCGCCGGCCTCCCCTATCGCTATGGCGGTGGGCACGGCAGCGGGGAGGATTCCGGCTACGATTGTTCGGGCTCCGTCTCCTACGTGCTGCGCGGCGCGGGGCTGCTGGATGAGTGTATGCCATCGGGGAGCTTCCGCCGCTACGGGCGCAGTGGCGATGGCAAGTGGATCACCATTTGGGCGCGCAGCGGGCACGTCTTTATGTCCGTAGCCGGGCTGCGCTTCGACACCGGCTGGCACGGCCAAAACGAAGGCCCGCGCTGGACGAAAAAGAGCCGCCCCGGCGCACACTACGAGCTGCGGCACCCGAGCGGGCTGTAGTTTTGTAAAACGGAGCGCATTTTTTACTTCGCACACCGCGAGTCGTCGCGCATCTTCCGCGCCCAAATGCGCGCAGTCCTTGCTTTAGAAGATGGTCGTTATTTCCTCGGTGAAGCCTTTGGTGCCTCGGGCACCGTAGTCGGCGAGGCTTGTTTTAATACCTCGATGTCCGGCTACCAAGAGGTCCTCACCGACCCCTCCTATCGCGGCCAGATCGTCGCCATGACTTGCCCGCAGATCGGCAACTACGGCGTGAACGCCCTCGACGACGAAAGCTCCGCCGTCCACGTCCGTGGCTTCGTCATCGAAGAGCTCTCCCCCATCGCCAGCAACTGGCGCGCGAATGGCGACCTCCACGGCTACCTCCTCCGCCACGGCATCCCCGGCATCCAGGGCGTGGATACCCGCGCCCTCACCAAGCACCTCCGCTCGCTCGGCGCGATGCGCGCCTGCATCAGCACCGAGTTCTCGCCCGAAGACGCCATCGCCCGTGCGAAGAGCGCGACCCCGATGGCTGGGTCGGATTTCGTCAAAGAAGTCACCCCCGCCGCCGCCTACGATTGGGACCCGGAGAGCAAACTCTCCCAAGAATGGACCATCGTAAAAGGCGACGGCAGCGGCGTGGAAGTGCGCGAAGGCAACGAAGTCTTCAAGAAGCTCCCTCCCATCACCCACCACATCGTCGCGTATGATTTCGGCATGAAGACGAACATCCTCCGCCGCCTCCGCCAAGAAGGCTTCGCCGTCCGCGTCGTCCCCGCCCACTTCCCCGCCGCCGACGTGCTCGCCATGAAAGTGGACGGCGTCTTCCTCTCGAACGGCCCCGGTGATCCCGGCGCGCTCACCTACGTCCACGACAACATCCGCAAACTCATGGGCCGCACCCCCATCTTCGGCATCTGCCTCGGCCACCAAATGCTCGGCTACGCCGTCGGCGGCAAGACCTTCAAACTCAAATTTGGCCATCGCGGCGGCAACCAACCCGTGCAAGACCTCCGCACTGGGAAAGTGACCATCACCTCCCAAAACCACGGATTCGCCGTGGACGCCGACACCCTCCCCAGCGACGTAGAAGTCACCCACATCAACCTCAACGACCAAACCGTCGAAGGCCTCGCCAGCAAAAAAGACCCCATCTTCAGCGTCCAATACCACCCCGAAGCCGCCCCCGGCCCGAACGACGCCAGCTACTTCTTCCGCCAATTCGCCGAGCTGATCGCGAAGGCGAAATAGCGGCAGGGTTGATAGTTGATGGTTGATAGGGAAAAGCGCCCGCCAGCAGTGAGCTAAACGTCTTTCGTCCAATTCTCGATTTTTAGCCCCGGCACTCGCGCAAATTCAGTGGTGTTATTGCTGACCAAGATGGCGCTGGTGGCGAGGGCGTGGGAGGCAATGAGGAGATCCATGGCCCCGATGATTTTCCCGGAGGCTTCGAGGGTGTGTCGGATTTGGCCGTAGTGTTTCGCGCAGCCTGCGGCGTCGAAATCGAGGAGGGTGAAAGGAGTCAGGATGCGATGCACGATCTCTATTTCGCGCGCGTAGTGCTGGCTGTGGCGCGCGCCAAACTCCAACTCGGCGACAGTGATCGAAGAGAGAGCGATTTCGTGGCCAGCGGTTTCATATTCGTGGGCTCGGTTGAAGATGCGTTTGCCGATTGCGAGGGATTCTTTTTGCCGGGCGGTCTTCGGCGCGGTGAGCTTTAGCCCTCGCATGAGGTAGATGACGGTATCCGTATCGAGGAGGTAAATCATGCGAAAGTGCCGCGCCAATCGCGTTTCTGCGCCGGGAGGTCGCGCGAATCGAGAGCCGCAATGGTCTCGGAAGAAAGCTCCGTGCAGGCTTCGCGGCAGACATCCCACGGGTCGCGCTCGACGAGCAAGATGCCCTCGGGCACGCGCTTGAGGATGACTTCGGTGCCGGTGACGCGGAATTCTTTCGGCAAGCGGATCGCCTGACTGCGGCCATTCATAAAAACGCGGGCTGTGCTCATGGCGTGGTCTATACCATACGGCGCTACCGTGGGCAAGTGCGCGCTCCGTGGACAACTCTTGGATTTATCCGGCGGCTCCTTTACGCTCGCCGCCATCATGTCCTCGCAAGCCTCATCCACAGCCCACATCGAAAAGGGTCGCCGCGTCTTCGAACTCGAAATCGCCGAAGCCCGCCGCGTAGGCGAGCGCCTGGATGAATCCTTTGCCCAAGCCGTCGAAGCCATGCGCGCGGCCACCGAGAGGCGCGGGAAAATCGTCGTCGTCGGCGTGGGAAAGAGCGGCCACATCGGCGAAAAGATCGCCGCCACCCTCACGAGCACCGGCACGCCCGCCGTGATGCTCAACGCGCTCAATGCGCTCCACGGCGACCTCGGCATCGTGTGCGATGGCGATGCCATCCTCGCCCTCAGCAACAGCGGCGAGACGGATGAACTCGTGGAAGTCTTCCCCGCCCTCGCGCGGTTCGATGTGTGCATCATCGCCATCACCGGCAAGCCCGGCTCGCTCCTCGCAAAGAGCGCCCACATCCACCTTGATGCCTCCGTGGAGCGCGAGGCCTGCCCGCTCGAGCTCGCCCCCACCGCCAGCACCACCGCCATGCTCATCCTCGGCGACGCCCTGGCCATGACACTGCTGGAGGCACGCGGCTTCACCCGCGAAGACTTCGCGAAATTCCACCCCGCCGGGAAACTGGGCCGCACGCTGCTCCTCACCGTCGAGCAAATCATGCGACCGCCCGAGCAAATGGCGCGCATCACGCCCGGCCTCATCATCCGCGACGTGCTCCTCCAAATGGCCCGCAGCCGCGCAGGAAGCGCCGTCGCCGTGGCCACTGATGGCACACTCGCTGGCATCTTCACGCAAGGCGACTTCGCCCGCCATCTCGCCACTCACCCCGATCTCCTCGATCTCACCGTCACGCCCTTCCTCACCGCCCGCCCCATCACCGTCCGCATCGGAGCCCTCGCCTACGAAGTCCTCCACATCCTCGAAAAGCACCACATTGACGACCTCGTCGTCGTGGACGATGCAAACCGCCCCGTCGGCCTCGTGGACACGCAAGACCTCGCCCGCTTCCGGCTCGTTTAATTTTTTACCACCATGTCACTTACTCATCTACTCGAAGAACCCGTCACCGATCCCACTGCCCTCTACCGTTTCCGCGATGCCATCGTCGCCGTGGACTTGCTAGGCGCCGCAATCGCCCACCTCGATTTCTTCACCTGGCTCGCAGATCACCCGAGCACACTCGGGGCAATGTGCGCGCACTTCGGCATCCACGCACGGCCTGGGGATGTCATGCTCACACTCTTCACCGCGCAGGGGCTCGTGACCCAGAGCGGCGGCGTCTTTCACCTCACACTGCGCGCGCGCGAACACCTCGTAGCCGGCGCGCACTTCGATCTCGCGCCTTATTACGTCTCCATGAAAGACCGCCCCCAGACGCTCGATATGCTAAAAGTGCTCAAGACCGGCAAGCCCGCGAACTGGGGCAGCTACGATCCCCAAGCCTGGGCACAAGCCATGGAGCGCGAGGACTTCTCCAAGCACTTCACCGCCGCGATGGATTGCCGGGGCATCCTGCTCGGGCCTGCCTTGGCGAAAAAACTCGATCTCTCCGAGCACAAGACACTGCTCGATATTGCGGGCGGCAGCGGCATCTACGCCTGCTCACTCGTCGCGCGCCACGAGCACCTGCGCGCAACAGTCCTGGAAAAGAGCCCCGTAGATCGCATCGCCCGCGAGTGCATCGCCAAGCAAGGCTGCACCGAGCGCGTGCAAGTGCTCACGGGCGATATGTTCGCCGCACCCCTGCCCACCGGCTACGACGTGCATCTGTGGTCCAATGTGCTGCATGATTGGGACGAGGAAACCGTGCGCGCACTCCTCGCAAAATCCTACGCAGCACTGCCCAGCGGCGGGCTGCTACTCATCCACGATGCCTTCATCAACGCCGAAAAAACCGGCCCGCTCCACGTCGCGGAATACTCCGCGCTGCTCATGAATATCACCGAAGGCAAATGCTACTCCATCGCAGAAATCCGCAGCACCCTAAACGAACTCGGCTTCGAGTGGCAGCGCCACGAAAACACCGAAGTAGGGCGCGGCTACATCACCGCGCTCAAGCCGTAAAGAGACGCTAATCGAATCGCTTTGCCTGTGGGTGGCTCATCCCATCCAGCAAATAATCTGTCCGTCCCTCCGTGCCCTAAGCACCCCCAGCGAAACCCGCGCCTCCCCTGCATCCCCCCTTGCAAAAACTAAGCCCCTCGCTACAAACCCGCGCTCGCAACGCTCGCACACTACATGGCCCCAACTTTCACAGTCCAAACACCAGTGCGAGTCGCGAGCAACAAATGATGCTGACATGGAAAACAAGCCGCTAAACCGAAGCCTTCACGCTGCAAAAGCGACGAAGCAGGACGAGTTTTACACGCAGCTCCCCGACATCGAAAAGGAGCTGCGACACTACACAAAGCACTTCAAGGGCAAGACTGTGCTGTGCAACTGTGACGATCCTCGCGTCAGCAATTTCTTCCACTTCTTCTCCTACAACTTTGAAAAGCTGAAGCTGAAAAAGCTCATCGCCACCTGCTACAAGAACCAGAACGCCGACCTCTTCAGCGCGCACGCGGGGGAAAAGGGTGTCTATCTCGAATACAAGGGCAACAAAAGCCGCAACCCCGTTCCCGACCAGGCGGAAATCGGCGTCCACGAGTTCAAAGGCGATGGCGACTTCCGCAGCGAGGAATGTATCGCCCTATTGAAGCAAGCCGACATCGTCGTGACCAATCCGCCGTTCTCGTTGTTTCGGGAATATGTTCAGCAGCTTATCGAGCATGACAAAAAGTTTCTGATCATCGGCAGCCAGAACGCGATCACCTACAAAGACATCTTCAACTTCATAAAGGAAAACAAGATTTGGCTCGGCAACGGTTTTGAAAATGGGAACGCATATTTTGAAACCCCTCCCGGTAAAGAGTATGCAAGCGGCGTTTATGACCCTGAAACAGGGTTGGTGAAATTTCGGAACGTGGCGTGGTTCACGAATCTTGAGCACAAGAAACGACACGAGGAGTTGATTCTCTTCAATAGCTACTCCGCCACGAAGTATCCGAGTTACGATAATTACGACGCAATAGAGGTCAGTAAGACGAAAGACATTCCGATGGACTACGATGACGTAATGGGCGTGCCCATCACGTTCCTTGAGAAATACAATCCCGACCAATTCGAAATTCTTGGCATTACGGATCGCGGCAACGAGTGGAATCTAAAAACAAAGGAATACACGCGAGAGGACGTTTCTAATCCGGGTGACTTGAACCGCCGCGCGGCGATCAAGAGCGGCAAAACCTACAAGGCTACCTACGCGCGTCTTTTAATCAGAAAAAGAAGATGAAAATCGAACTTCACGAAATCAAAGTCAGCGAACTCTTTGAAGACTTCGAGGACAAGCCCGGCGAGGCGGGGGTGGTCGGGTATGGCGGGAAGCTGGATATTCGCCCGCCCTACCAGCGCGAGTTTATCTACAAGGACAAGCAACGCGATGCGGTGATGGATACCGTGAGGAAGGATTACCCGCTGAATGTGATGTATTGGGCGGTGCGGGAGGATGGCAAACTGGAGGTGATAGACGGGCAGCAGCGGACGCTCTCGATCTGCCAATACGTGAACGGCGATTATTCCATCAACGGGCTGGCCTTTCACAACCTGCAGGACGACCAGCAGCAACAAATCCTGGACTACAAACTGATGGTCTATTTCTGCTCCGGCACGGATAGCGAAAAGCTGGCTTGGTTTGAGACGATCAACATCGCAGGCGAGGAACTGACGCCGCAGGAGCTACGTAATGCGGTGTATGCCGGGCCGTGGACGGCGGATGCGAAGCGGTATTTCAGCAGGACGGGGTGCGCGGCTTACGGGCTGGCGGGCACTTACCTCACAGGAAGCGCGATCCGGCAGGAGTATCTGGAGACGGCCATCGCGTGGCACGCGGCGGGTGGGACGATCAAAGACTATATGTCGAAGCACCAGCACGATGAGAACGCGGGGGAGATTTGGCATTACTTCCAAAGCGTGATCGGCTGGGTGAAGGCCACTTTTCCGAAGTATCGCAAAGAGATGAAGGGGGGCGACTGGGGCGGGCTGTATAACCGATTCAAAGGAGCGACGCTCAACCCGGATAAGCTGGAAACGCAGGTGGCCAAGCTGATGATGGACGATGACGTGTCGCGAAAGCCGGGCATCTATCCGTTCGTTTTGGATGGGAAGGAAAGTCACCTCAGCATCCGGGCCTTCACCGATAACCAGAAACGCGAGGCGTATGAGCGGCAGAAGGGAATCTGCCCGGTCTGCAAAAAGCATTTCGAGCTGGTCGGCATGGAGGCCGATCACATCACGCCTTGGCACGCGGGCGGGAAGACCATCGCGGCGAACTGCCAGATGCTGTGCAAGGACGACAATCGGAAGAAGTCCGGGGTGTAGTCCGAGCGCAGAGTTTCACCGCTCGCGCCATTCGTTAGCCTACCGCCATCCGCCTAGCTTTGTTTGCTGGGCCGTGGTTTGCAGGGTTTGGAGTGTGTCGTTGTAGTCTTTGGAGGTTCTGCCGTCCCATAGCTCGGTTTTGGTGCCGTAGATACGGGCGAGGCCGTGGGCGATGAGTTCTTGGGCGAGGTCTTTGCCGTCGGCGGTGAGGATCGTGCAATAGTAGCGGTCTTGTTTGCTTCGACCGAGTGCCTTGTGCCAGCGGGTGAGCACCGTGAAAGGGCGAGCGAGCAACGTCTGTGTGAAGGCTTTGGCTTCGTGGCCGAGTTCCAGCACGCGCTCGGGGGGCACGCCGAAGAAGGCACCTTGGTCGCGGATGCGGTCGGCATAGACTTTCTCCTCCTCGCAAGTGTCCACAAAGTAGAGCCGGAGGATGAGTTCATTGCCATCGGTGAGCGTGACGTGGAAGGAGTCCCCGTCGTCCCAGCGCTGCGGCTTATAGATAACCCCCTCTAGTTTATCCCAAGGACGAGCCTTGAGCGCCTTCGAGGTAGGGGCGGCAATGGTAATCTGCGGCCCCTACCTCGAAGGCGCAGACGGTAAAACAGAGCAAACAGAGAAGAATACGCATCCCCGACTCTGCGCAGGTCGGGGGCGGGCTGGCTAGAGTCGGCTGGGAGCTATCTCGGAAGGGCTTGGGTTTTTGTGGGGGGGGACGTTGTCCCGGTGGCTTGCACGCACCGGCTACGGTCTGGCGGAGCCTCCGGCTCAAGAGGCGGCTACAGAGGAGCTACAGAGAGGAAAAGTGGGCGAAATGAGGGTCTATGACGGTCGTCATAGAGCTTATGACGGTCGTCATAGGGCTTATGACGGTCGTCATAGAGCTTATGACGGTCGTCACAGAGCTTATGACGGTCGTCACAGAGGCTATGACGGTCGTCATGGAGGCTGTGTCGGTCGTCATGGAGGCTGTGTCGGGGGTGTTTTTGCTTTCTACGCGCTATATTTTCGCTGGGATGGGCGTGGCGGAGTTTTTTTTGAATGAGTGCAAGTAAATATTGGACATGGTTTATGTTTTCTTAGATATGGGTGACTTCACTCCGACTTACTCCTTTTTCCAGAACATGCCACCTGTCCCTACTCCTCGCTACAACGGCCCCGGAGTTCGTTACAATAGTGGCCTGCGCTATAAAGGTGCGCCGGGAACGATAACCACGAACCACAAACGAAAAATGGCATCATTCAAACTGAACATTAACCGTAAAAACCCCCTTCAAGTGATCGCTCTCGCGACACTCGTCATTGATAAACTCGCACCCGCCGCACCCGCCACGCCTCCCATCGCAGGACTCGCCGGTGAGGTGGCTGCGGTGGTCGCTAAACAAGCCACTGCCGAGGCGGCGAATAACGCCTACGAGGCCGCCAAAACGGCACTAGTGGAGCTGAAAACCGTGCGTGATAATAGGACGGACGAACTACGCACGAGCATTAGTATCCTCGCCAAAGCGGTGGAGGTGAAGACGGGGGGCGTGGAGGAGGAGATGATGAAATCGGGCCTCGCGATAGCAGCGGGCAAGACGGTGCTGAGTGACCCGCCAGATCGGGTGGTGAATCTAAACATCACCGCTGCGGATCAAGACGGCGCGCTGGATGGCTCGCACGATCCGGTGGATCACGCGCTGACCTACGAGGTGCAGCTCACCACGGTGGATGATATGACGGGGCCTTATACGACGGTGCTCAAACCATCGAGCTCCTCGTGGAAGCTCACGGGCCTCACGAGTGGCCAGCGCGTATGGGTGCGAGTCCGGGCGACGAGCAGCCAAGGCGATGGCCCATGGAGCGATCCCATGTCGAAGATCGTGCCGTAACGACGAACAAAAAACTCAACGGGGGTGGCTGGCGGGCACGGGCTATGGGTGCTCTAGCCGCTGGCCACCCCTCCTTTTTCTCCACGCAAAACAAACTTCAACCGAACCAAGACTATGGCTTTTAATCCTACACTCCCCCTCGAAGGCAGCGAGATAGACGCTGCGGAACTCCGAGCGCAATTCAACGCGCTCAATGACCTCATCGTGGCGCAGGCCGCACAGATCACCGCGCTGTGGGCGGCGCTGGCGAATACGGCGCAAAATCCGGCGATCTCGCAGATGACTTTCGGGCTGAGTGATCCGCCTACGCAAGCGCAGCTCCAGGGGATCTACGACCAGCTCAATACGCTGACTAATTTGTTGGTGCGGGTGTAGCGGGGGTGGGGCGGGCTTTAAGGGTTCGGAGTTCGGAGTTCGAACTTCGAACTTCGAACTCTTAACTTTCTATTGCGCGCGCAGGCTGGATTTGGGGGCGGGTGGTGGTGATGAGGAGGCCGCAGCCGCTGGCTCGGTGGGGCTGGGTGGTGAGGGCGATTTCGCTGATGCTGAGGGCTCCGATGCCTT
>JAYVQK010000265.1:0-4407 GCA_043757005.1 Verrucomicrobiaceae bacterium | reverse complement strand
TGAAGGTGCGATCTACGAATTTAAACTGCATCGCGCCGCGCGCCATCAGCGCGTCCAGCTCGGCGAGGAAGGGCTCCAGCGCAAAGGCGCGCACGGGGATGTCGAGCGAGGAGAGGCAAAATTCGCAAGTGAACGGACAGCCGCGCGACGCCTCCACGTAGATGACGCGGTGCGCAAGATCGGAGTCGGTGTAGAGCGAGTAGGGCGAGGCGATTTCCTCCAGCTTCGGCACGGTGGCGACGATGATCTTCGGCAACGCACGCCCCGCGACGAGCGCGCGGCAGCACTCGGCAAAAGCGAGGTCGGCCTCGCCGGTGATGACGTGGTCGGCGAGGCGCACGATCTCTTGCTGCTCCGTCTCGTAGGAGACCTCCGGCCCACCGAGGATGATCGTGAGCTGGGGGCGCAGGCGTTTGAGGATGGCGACGACTTCTGTGGTCTGCGTCACATTCCAAATATAAACGCCGAAGCCGACGATATTCGGCTCGTGGGCGAGGATGCGCTCGACGATCTCCAGCGGGCGTTGATTGATGTCGAATTCCGCGATGCACGCGCGTTCTCGCAGCTCGCCGAGATTCGCCAGCAGGTAGCGCAGGCCGAAGGCGGCGTGAATGTATTTGGCGTTGAGTGTGGCGAGGACGATCTCGGGCATCGCGGGCACTATGGTGCAAAAGCTCGGCTCTTGCGAGAGATGGATTAGCCCTGCGGCTCGGCTTGCGGCGCACCGTCCTCGAAGCGCGTGTATTCTTTCAGGAAAGTGAGCGGCACATCACCGACGGGGCCGTTACGTTGCTTGGCGATGATGAGCGTGGCCTTGCCCTTCATGGATTCTTTGTCCTCGTCGTTCTCCGCGTAGTATTCCTCACGCACGAGCAGCGCCACGATGTCGGCGTCTTGCTCGATGCTGCCGGACTCGCGAAGATCGCTCAGGCGCGGGCGGCCCTTGCTTTCGCCCGTGCGCGACTCCGGGTTTCGGTTGAGCTGGGCGAGCACGAGGATCGGGATGTCGAGTTCCTTGGATAGCGCCTTGAGGCCGTTGCTGATCTCAGCGATTTCGAGTTGGCGATTGTCCTGCGCGCGTTTGCTGGGGCTGCGTAGGAGCTGGAGGTAATCAATGATGATGCACTTGATATTGTGCGTCGTCTTCATGCGCCGAGCTTTGGCGCGTAGTTCGAGAATGTTTAAGCCGCTCGTGTCATCAATGAGCATCTTTGCACTCGCGAGCCGCTGTGCAGCGGCCATGAGCGCGGGGAAATCGCGCTCGCTGAGGAAGCCGTTGCGGATGCTGGAGAGATTCACCCGCGCGAGCGAGCAGAGCACGCGCTGCACGAGCTGTTGCGCGCTCATTTCCAGCGAAAAAATGGCGACCGCGTGGCCGAGTTCCACCGCGATGTGCTCGGCGATATTCATCGCAAAAGCCGTCTTGCCCATCGAGGGACGCGCCGCGATCACGAACATCTCCGCGCCGTGCAGGCCGTTCGTCATTTGATCGAGCACCTTGAAGCCCGTCTCCAGCCCGGTGACTTTGCCGCGATTGTCGTAGAGCTGCTGGATGTCGCCGATGGCCTTCATCACCATGTCCTTCATGGTGTCGGCCTTTTCCTTGAACCGATCTTGCGCGATGGCGAAAATTTTCGTCTCCACCTCATCGAGCAACCGCTGGGGATCTTCTTGCTCCTCGTAGCTGCGCTTACCGTATTCCGAGCAGACCTGGATGATTTCGCGGAGCGTGTATTTCTCCAGCAAAATGTCCACGTAGTAGCCCACGTTCGCCGCTGTGGCGAGGTAGCCGAAAAGCTCGTTGATGTAAGCGCCACCGCCCACGGCATCGAGCTTGTTGCGGTCGCGCAGATGCTGCGTGATCGTGATGAAATCTACCGGCCTCCGCGCGACATCCAGCTCCTTGATCGCTTCGAAAATCTCCCCGTGTGCGGGCAGATAGAACGTCTCGCGCTTCACGCCTTTCTCCACGCAAATGTCGAAGACCTCGCGTGGTGCAAGCAGGATGCTGCTCAGGACGCCCTTCTCAGCGTCGGGTGCTTGTGGGAATTCCCGGTGAAATTCCTGTGGATAAGTGATCTTCCCTTTCAGATCACCCCGAGGCTCTTTGCCTTGGTCTCTCGTGCGGCCCGTATTCCCCGTGGTGGGTTCAGCGGCCATCGCGCACTATTCCTTGGCTTTGTGTTTCGCCTTGGCCTTGGCCTTGTAGCTACCAGCAGCCTTCTCTTCTTCCGCCGACTCTTCGCCTTCTGCAGCCGCTGGAGCGCCGCCTTTTGCGGTCACGTTCACGGTGAGCGTAGCGTTCACGTCGTGGTGCAGTTTGATGACGATCTCGTGCTTGCCGCTTTCCTTGATCGGGCGCTCAAGCTGGATGCGATGGCGATCCAGCGTAAAGCCACCACCGAGCTGCTTGCAGAGAGCGTCCGCGAGATCGGCTGCCGTGATGGAGCCGAATGCCTTGCCTGTCTCGCCCGTTTCGAGTTCGAGATCGAGCTTCACTTTACCAATGCGGCGGGCGGTTTCCTGCGCCTCGTTCATCTCACGCGCTTCACGCTCGGCGCGTTTGGCCTTGAGCAGGTTCAAGCGACGCAGCGTGGCTGGTGTGATCTCCAGAGCCTTGCCCGCAGGCAGGAGGAAATTGCGGGCGTAGCCAGTCCTCACGCGCACGATGTCGGCTTCGACTCCGAGGTTATAGACTGGTTCAGAAAGGATGATTTCGGTGGTTGGCATGGTGACTAAATATAAAAGGTTCCTTGAAAAAGGGTGCGCTTGGTAGCCCGCACGGGGTTGCTTGTCAAAAAGAGTTTTTCCTTTTTGCTAAAAAGAACACCGCCGTCCCGCAGCGTGGCCCGCCGTCGCGGCACCGCCCCGACTGCACGCTAGAAATGGTATGACTTACCGGCGCAGTGCGTCTAAGGGAGAGGCTCGCTTTTACCGAAATGAACCGCTTGCTCATCGCCATCCTCGCCGCCGCTACGCTCGGCACTGCTGCTTGGGCCGTGCTCCGTCCGCACGCCGTCGCCGCAAAGCCCGGTGAGGTGAAAGCCTGCTGCCAGCGCCCGCCCAGCCGAGCGGCGCTCTTGCAGGGGAAGTAGCGAGTGCATTGCAAAAGCGACGGGGGCGTCGCTTCTACGACGTGCTACGCCGCCATGCGCCCGAGGCACTCGATGAGGTAGGGTAGCAGTTGTTTTTTGCGCGAGACGACGCCGTCGAGCCGCCAGATATTGGGAGCGTGAGCGATGGGGTAATGGATTTGCGCGAGGAGTCGCTCGTCGCCTTGCACAAGCAGCAGCGAGCTTTGCGTGGTGATGTCGGTGACGAGGAGGGCGGTGAAAAGGAGGTCGCTTTTTGCGCGCTGTGCAGCGAGGGCGGCGAGGAGCGCGTCGCGTTTCGCATCGAGGTGCAGCAGCGTGAGCTCCTCGATCTGCGCGACGACGAAGCGATGCCCACCCTCGGTGTAGGGCTTCGAATCGGCGCTGATGGCTTGCTCGGGCGTGAGCGTGAGGAGCGGGCTGCCGACGCTGAATAGCTCTTGCGCAAAGCCATCCGCATCCACCCCGGCGATGCGCGCGAGTTCGTCGCGCAGCGTGCGGTCGGTGGGCGTGGTGGTGGGGGAATGGAGATTCAGCGTGTCACTGAGCAGCCCGGCGAGCAGCGCGCCTGCGATGGGCGGCGGGATGGCGAGCGCGTGTTGGCGGAAGCACAGAGCGACAATGGTGGACGTGCTGCCGACGGGATTATTCCAAAAGAGCACGGGCACGGTGCTGGTGAAACCGCCGAGGCGATGGTGATCGAGCACCTCTATGATGGGCACTTGATCCGCGCCGCGCACGGCTTGATCGAGTTCGTTATGATCCACGAGGATGAGCTGGCGCGGCACGGGTTTGAGGAAGTCCGACTTCGACAAAATGCCGCACAGCGCGCCGTGCTCGTCCACCACGGGGAAGACGAACTCGCTCGACTCAGCTGCTCGCTGGCGCGCTTCCGAGAGCCGTGTGTCTTTTAAAAAATACACGAAACTCGTCTCCAGCATCCGCCCCGCGCTCACTGCTCCGCGCGCCATGAGCACGCTCGTGGCAGTATCCGTGGGCGAGGCGAGGAGTGTGATGCCTGCTGCGCGCGCGGCGATCTCCACATCGGGCTCGATGGCGTAGCCGCCGGTGACGACGACGGCGTGCGCGCCGTGCTCGATGGCGAGCTGCTGGATGTGCGGGCGGTCGCCCACGAAGACGACGACCTTGCGCCCCTCGCCGCGATATTTCGCGATACGTGGCGCAAAGCTCTGCTGCTGCATCGCGCCGACGAGCAGCAACATCTCCTCCTCCTCCGTGCCGAGCGTGCCGCACACGAGTTGCGCGCCGAGCGTGCGTGCGACGCTGGCGATGGAGGCCGTCACGGTGCGCGCGG
>JAYVQK010000264.1:0-17312 GCA_043757005.1 Verrucomicrobiaceae bacterium | reverse complement strand
AAGCCACCACCGAAGAGAGCGCGGAATGGAGCGCACGGTGTATTTGCCGCGTAGCGGCAGCCCGAGGGTAGCCGTGGGCTTTAGCCCACGGAAAGGGCGGGCCGGGTTGCGTCGCGGAGCGACGCCTGAAGAGACGTAACAAGCACGCGCCGTCATCACCCGTCGCTCCGCGACGGGCACTCGGTGCGATCGACCTAGGGTTAAAAAACCCACGGCTACCCTCGGGCAGACGCTACGCGGCAAAAGCAGCGCCCGCTTTCAGAGAAAGGTAAGTGGTCCATTTCCGTCCTTATCTGAGTGCCATTCGGGATTGGCTGATTATTGTTGGCCGTCTCTACTACCATTCATAGCAGTGGCAAGCTGGTTCCATCCTCACACAAAGGCACAAAGGCACGAAGGAGTGTTGAATGGGCGTTCCACTGTTGCACCGTTCTTTGTGTCTTCGTGTCTTCGTGTGAGAATAATGAGGCTTTTCGCGCCAGCGGCCCGTTGACGCCGTGTGGGAAGTCGGGCATTTTCTGCGCATGAGCACGCTCGCTGAAATCGAACACGCTGCCGACGCTTTGCCGCTGGAGGAGTTAGCAATCTTACTCGAACATCTCGCAGAACGTTCGCGAACCAAATGTGTGCAGCCGCGTGAGCGGGTGGCGGGGCTGCATCCGGGGGCGATTGTGATGTCGCCAGATTTTGACGCTCCGCTGCCGGATGAATTTTGGCTGGGGACAGACGCATGAAGTTGCTTCTCGATACGCACACATTCGTGTGGTGGGACGGTCCGAAAGAGAAGCTTTCGGCGAAGGTGCTTGATGCGTGTCAATCGCCAGCGAATACGCTGCATTTTAGCTTGGCGAGTGTGTGGGAGATGCAAATTAAACATCAGCTCGGGAAGCTGCAATTGCGCGAACCGCTGGATGTGTTGCTCCGCGATCACGAGCAGCGCAACGGCCTTATTTTGGAGCCGGTGACGCGGGGGGACATCCTCGCACTCTCTACGCTGCCGCCGCATCACCGCGATCCTTTTGATCGGATGCTGGTGGCGCAGGCGCGGCGCGGGGGATTTCATCTAGTGAGCTGCGACCCGGAGGTGGCGCGGTATGATGTGGAGGTCTTTTGGTAAGATAATGTGGGTGAAGGCGCGCGGCTAATAATCCACCGCTCACCGAAGCCACCCAAAGCCCCGCTCTCGCAAGAGGGCGGGGCTTTTTCGTTGGGGGTGCGCAGTGCAGAGAGGAAGAAGCCCTCGCTCAACTGATCGCGAACGATGGCTTTAGCTTCTCGTTTTCGCAGATCCAGTTCACCCACAGTTTTTTGTCCGTGCCTGTATGGAGCATGGCGAAATTGCGGGTGCGTAGGTAGCGGCTGGAGCCAAAGGGGGTGAGCATTTCCGCCACGATTTCGCCGTCGCCGAGCGCCTCGGGCGTGTCGTTTGTCATCATCTGGATGCCCGCCCACGCAAAGGCACTTGGCGGTGGGTGGACGATGCCGCTGGAGATGATTTGTGTGAGCCCCAGCGCCTGGCGTTCGTCCCAGAGCTGGCCGAGCGCGCCCACGTGGACGTCGCCGGAGAGCAGCACGGCTTTGCAGCCCGCGTGCGATTTGAGGAAGTTCATCAGCACCATCACCAGCTTCATCCGTTCGGCGAGATGCGGGCGGGAACTCCAGTGGTCATGCACGTCGTCTTCCAGCTCTTCGTGCCAAAACGTGCCATCCATCGTGGCCTCGATTTTTGCAAAGGAACGATAGACGACTGGCACGCCCGTCATCACCAGCAAGTTCGCGACGGAGGTGCCTTGGAGCTGATCCAGCCAGGCTTTCACGTCGTCCCAGTTTTGTTGGGACATGATGGTATCCATCTTCCGCTCGGAGCGATTATCCAACGCGAGCACGAGGTAATTGCGGAAGGAAAAGCGCAGCGTGCGGTGGTCTGCGCGTGGGCTCATGCGATTGCGCGGCGAGCAGCGGAGTTGCAGCACATCATACACGCGGCTCGCTTCTTTAAAGATCGCCTGGAAGACGTAGCACCCCTGCCGCAAGTCGGGATACGAGCCCCAGCCGTCGAAGATGTCGTGGTCGTCCCACATCATCACCGAGGGGATGCTCGCATACATTTCCGACATCGCCTCATTCTCCCAACGATCCACATAGAGCCCGTCGTAAAAAGCCGCGACTTCCGCCTTCATCTGCGCGCTCACCTTGGTCTTAAACTGCGCCGTTTCATCGAGCTTGCTCCATTCCCGGAGGAGCGGGCACGCCTTCGACTCCCAGATCTCGTCGGCATACACTTGGTCGCCGCCCATCAGCAGCAGCGAGAAAGGAGCCGCCTTGTGTGTGTCCTTCATCCGCTCCCATACCGCGTAGGGCTGGGCCGTATTCATCATCAGCTTCGCGCTCGAAAATCCATTGCACGAAGCGTAAGCAATCACTGGCTCCTCCCCCGTGCCCGGCACGTAGAAGCGCCACTTCACCCGCGCGTGCCGATCCGCCAGCGCCGCCGCGCCCACCTGCACGGAGTAGTCCACATTTGTCCCCTTCGCCGCCACGGGCACTGGGAACTCCGCGCGCCAAAACTCGCGCCCGCCGACTACGCCCGCTTTGGTAAATGGAGCCGTCTTTTTTAGCCCCGGTAGCTTCAGCTCCGGCGACGCCGAGCCTGCTTCTAAGAGGATGCAAACGGTGTAGAAATCCCCGTCCTCAAAACCGAGGAGCGGGCCGATGATGATAGAGTTGCTCATAGGCCGCCGCTTGTGAGCGCGCCCTCTCGACATAGCAAGCCCAGCCTCCTCACAGTGCGGTCTATTTTGAACCACGAAGGGCACGAAAGACACGAAGAGGAGAGTGATCAATCCCCACTCCTTCCCATGTATTGCCTTCGTGTTCTTCGTGCCCTTCGTGGTTCAAGTCTAGCCCTCCGCTCACCGCCGCCCGAGGAGCGCGTGCGGCTGGAGGTTCAGCGATTTGATCTCGGGCCGATTCCCCTTTCCCGGATGCAGCTCCACCGTGGTGAGGCTCCCATAATCCACCGCGAAATGCGCCATGCGCGCCATCGGCAGATCGAGCAGCAGCGCCAGCAGCGCGCGCACGATGCCGCCATGGCAGGCCACCACGATGTCCTGTCCGCTCGCTGCGAGGATCGTCGCCAAGCAAGGCCGGATGCGGGCGAGCAGATCGGCGGCACTTTCCCCACCGGGGATCGCGCCGCGCTCCAGCTCGCCCAGCCAATCGTGCGCGTGGACGCCGAAGCGCGTGTGGACTTCATCCCAGCGCAGTCCCGTCCAATCCCCGAAGTCCACCTCCCGCAGATCTTCCAGCACCGTCGGCACGATGCCGCGCCGCTCGATCAGCGGCGAGATCGTCTGCTGCACACGCAGCATCGGGCTGGTGAAAAAAGCATCCATCGGCGCAGTCGCCAGCCACTCCCCCAGCGACGCCCCCTGCGCATGGCCGAGCGGCGAGAGCGCCATCTCGATGCGCGAGCCGCCAAAGAATTGCTGATAGCGCGCCTCGACTTCGCCGTGGCGGATGAGATGGAGGCGGACGGGTAATGTGGGTGTCATAGAATTAAAAATCCTGCTCCTTTGCCACGACCAGCCCGCTCAGGCGCAGGAGTTGGCGGCAGGCGGCGGTGAATTCGGCGAGAGTCTTGTCGCGGCGTTTGCGCTCCTTGGCATTTTGTGCGGGCGACCAGCGGGAGACTTCGCGGGCGGCCTTGGCGGTCACGCCTTCGAGGCTCCAATTCGAGCCGCCGATGGGCGGTGGCTCCAGCGGTTCCTCTTCGCGCATTTTCCAGAAACCGGCCTTCGCCACGAGCGCGCTAAAGCTGCGCCAATCAGCCTCGGTGAGTTCTTTCACCTCGTCGCGCAAGATCCAGCCGGGGGCCATATCATTGCCGCTGAGGACGACGATGCGGAGCGCCGCGCCCGTCGGCGTTTTCCAAATGCGGAGGATGACGGGGTGCAGTGACTCGCGCAGCCACACAAAGCGAAACGTCTCCGCCACGCCCGGCGCTGGCACGAGCGCAGGCTCGCGTGCGACCATGAGCGGCTCTGCGCCGACGTTGCGCAGCGTGAGAAAATTGCGCGTGAACCAGCTCCCATCGCTCGCCTCTGCGGTGGCGAGAAAAGGGGCGAGCAGCAGCGCGTGGCGGATCATCTCGCGCTAGAACCCCGTGCAATACCACGCCACCGTCTCATCCAGCCCGCGCGCCACATCCACGGCGGGGGCAAAGCCGAGTTCGCGCGTGATTTTCCCGATGTCTGCGGAGGAATGGATGATGTCGCCCGCGCGCGGCACGCCGAGCTTCGGCAAGCGGCTGGAGCCGGTGCGTTTCGCGATGAGCTCGTGCAGTTCTAGCAGCGTCGTGCTGCCGCCGAGAGCAACGTTGTAGGCGGTGCCGCTGGCGGCGGTATTTTGCGTGGTGGCGGCGAGGATATTGGCCTGCACGACGTTCGCGACGTGGCAGAAATCGCGCGTCTGTTTGCCATCGCCATGCACCATGCATTCGCCACCCGCGAGCAGCGTAGCGATCCACGCCGGGATCACCGCCGCATAGCCACCCGTGGGGCTCTGGCGCGGGCCGAAGACATTGAAATACCGCAGCCCCACCGTGCGCAGGCCGAATTGCCGGGCGAAGATTCCCGCGTAAAGTTCATCCATCAGTTTGCTCGCGCCATACGGCGAGAGCGGCTGGCCGATGCGGTCTTCGCGCTGCGGCATCGTCGCCTCATCGCCATACACCGCGCTGCTGCTCGCATATACGAAACTCCGCACCCCCGCATCGCGCGCGGCGAGCAGGAGATTCAGCGTGCCAGTCACGTTCGTCGCGTGGCAGTCGAGCGGCTTCTGCATACTCAGCGGCACGGAGACAAAGCCCGCTTGATGCACCACCGCATCCACGCCCGCGCAGGCCGCGCGGCACGTCACGAGATTGCGCACGTCGCCCTCTAGGAAAGTGAACTTCGCCCACGCCTCGCTCCCCACTTTCTCCAGCACGTCGTTGATATTCGCCTGCGAGCCCGTGGCCAGATTATCCACCCCGATCACGCGCTGCCCGAGCCCGAGCAGCGTCTCCACGATGTGCGAACCGATGAAGCCTGAGCAGCCCGTGACGAGCCACTTGCGAGGCTGTGCGCGGAGGTCTTCGAGACATTGTTCGTAGGCTGACATAGAGCGTGGATGAAAAAGGAAATCCTCAGCGGAGAAAAGCCCCTAAATCCGTTTGTAGTGCAGGCTCAACGTATGAAAGCGTTGGTCGCCCTCGGTCGCGGTGAGGCTGAAATAAATCAGCTCCAGCAGTGTCGTCTTGCGCGCCCATTTGTAGCCCACGAGGGACTGCGTAGCATTGGCGTCGGGCGCATCCGTAGTCGTGCGGACGATTTGCTGCCCCGTGCCGTAAGCGGCCTCCAACAGCCTGCGCTTTTCGCCCAGGCACGCATCGTAGTCCTCTTCCGTCCAGCCATCCTGCGCGTATTGCAGCTCCACCTCCACGAGCTGCCCATTCTTGATTTGCTCCTGCACTTTCCCTTTCGCGTCTTTCTTTTTTTCAAGCTGACCGCCCGCAAAAAAAAAGGTGAGCCGTTTGAGTTCCGGTGGCTTCGGCGCGTTGGGATTTTTGGCGTCAGGCTTTTGAAATCCCGTCACCGCAATCGTCCACTGCTGGCCGATCTTGCGACGCTCGGCCACCGCGAGTTTCGAGACGACCAGCCGCCCCTCGATACGCTCCGATGGCTCAAACCACACCATGTGATCGTAAGGCGGCGTGATCTCTTGCAGCACCGGCATGAGCGGTAAAGCGGGGAGCTTTTTCTCCGCAGGAGTCTCTTTTTTAGGAGACTTGGTGGGCTCCGCTTTTGGCTTCGTCGCCGCCTCCGCACTCGGGCACAGCAGCGCGAAAATGGCCAGCACGGCTTGGAGCTTTAGAGATCGAAGAACCACAGCAAACCTCGAACTCTGAACGGTGCTCTCGGAGTCGCGCTCTTCGAAGTTCGAAGTTCGAAGTTCAGAGTTCAGAGTTCGCCGAGATTTCATCACGGTGGCGGCGCTCAAGCCTTCTTCGCCGTGCTCTGGATATAGACCTCGCGGAGTTGCTTGAGTTCTACCTCCACGGGCGACTGCGTCATCAGATCCACGCCGCGATTGTTTTTCGGGAAAGCGATCACTTCACGGATGCTCTCGGCCCCCGCGATGAGCATGACGAGGCGATCCAGCCCCAGCGCCAGCCCGCCGTGTGGCGGAGCGCCAAAGCTGAACGCGCGGAGCAGGTGGCTGAACTTGAGCTGCTGCGCCTCCGGCGTGACGCCGAGCACTTCAAAGAGCCGCGCTTGCAGGTCGCGCTCGTGGATGCGGATGCTGCCGCCGCCAAGCTCCACGCCATTCAGCACCACGTCGTAGGCGACGGCGCGGACCTTGCCGTAGTCGCCGCTTTCCATGAGCGCGATGTCGTCGGCGTTTGGGCGGGTGAAGGGGTGATGCACGGCGACCCAGTGATTGTCCTCGAGCGAAAAGGCGAGCAGCGGGAAATCCACGACCCACAGGAAATTCCGCTCGTCCTTTTTCGCCGCCAAGATGCCGAGCAACTCCGCGCAGCGCAGGCGCACGCGGCCTAGCACTTCGCAGACGGGCTCCAGTTTTGCATCGGCTCCAAAGAAGAGCACATCGCCCTCGGCAAAGCCCATGCGCTCGGCGAGCGCGGCCTTTTCGGTTTCGCTGAAAAACTTCACGATGGGCGATTCCCAGTCCCCGCCGATTTGCCATTTGATATACGCCAGCCCTTTCGCGCCGCACTCGGTCTTTACCCACTCTTCCCACTTTTTGAGCTGCTCTTTGCTCAGCAGCGCCGCCGCGCCCTTGGCGTTGATGGCCTTGATCGTGCCGCCCGTCGTCGCGATGGAGGCGAAGACTTTGAACTGCGACGCCGTGAAGATCTCCGTGAGTTCCGTCAGCTCAATGCCGAAGCGCGCGTCCGGCTTGTCGCTGCCAAAGCGGTTCATCGCCTCGGCGTAAGTCATGCGCGGGAATGGCGTCGGGATTTCCACGCCCACGGCTTCTTTGAAAACCCGCGCCAGCAGCCCCTCGACGAGCGTCTGGATGTCCGCCTCGGTAACGAACGACGCCTCAATGTCTATCTGCGTGAACTCCGGCTGCCGATCCGCCCGCAAGTCTTCATCGCGGAAGCAGCGCGCGATCTGGAAATACTTCTCCAGCCCCGCCACTTGCAGGAGCTGCTTGTATTGCTGCGGAGCCTGCGGGAGCGCGTAAAAGCTGCCAGGGTTCAACCGCGACGGCACGAGGAAATCGCGTGCGCCCTCGGGCGTCGGGTTCGACAAAATCGGCGTTTCGATTTCCAAAAAGCCGCCCTCGTCGAGGTAGTCGCGCGTGGCCTTCACCACGCGGTGACGCAGCTTCAGATTGCGCTGCATGTGCGCCGTGCGCAGATCGAGGTAGCGGTATTCGAGGCGGAGATCTTCGTTCACCTTTGGGTCGTCGAGGGGAAAAGGCGGCACGTCAGCTTTGTTCAGCACCTTCAGCTCGCTCGCGATGATCTCGATGTCGCCCGTCTCCAGCTTTCCGTTTTCCGTGCCCGGCAAGCGCGCCGCCACGACGCCCGTGATTTGCAGCACATCCTCCGCGCGCAGCCCGTGCGCTTGCTCGGAAGCCTGCGCAAATTCCTCGGGCCGGAACACCACCTGCGTCCGCCCCTCGCGGTCGCGGAGATCAATGAAAGTGACCCCGCCGTGGTCGCGGCGCGAATTCACCCACCCGGCGAGAGTGGCGGTTTGGCCGATGTTTTCCTTGCGGAGACTGCTGCAATTGGTCGTGCGATACATAAAGCGAAAGGCGGCGGAGAATACGGACGCGCCCACGCTTGGCGAGCGCGGAGTGCAGCGCGTTTTCAGCCAGCGAGCGGCTGCCCCTCATGATACATCTTGCCCGCCTTTATCGAGCAAGACGCCACCCAAACGCGGACGCCCGAAAAACACTCCCCAAAGACTGTAGGCTACGATGTAACTCATGGCCGAGAGAACGCAGGCAATGACGATGGCACCAATATAAAGCTCCTTGGCCACACTGAGTAGCTCATAGAAACGATGCCACAACGCTGCCCAGGCGATTTCTCCACGGTAGGCATCGCTAAAAAAGGCTTGTGCCTTTGCGATAGCAGCGACGCCATCGCTTTGCATTCCGAAAAGATGAAGAAACCACTCGCCTATTTTTACCTCAACGAAGATCATAGGCGCAAAAGTAAAAGGATTCGAAAGCCAGCAGGCGACAATGGCGATGGGCACGTTCACGCGGAACAAACCTGCAAGCGCGACGGCCACAGGGATCTGCCCCGGAAAGATGATGCTGGTGATGAACATACCAACGGCAAGCCCTCCTGCCAACGTGTGCTGAGTAGGACGCCAGACTTGCTTATCTAGGAAGTGCCTGGAGAACCATTTTAACACGCGACTCTTCTTTAAACGACGCGGGTGCTTGAGATAGCGATAGGTCTTTAGGATCGTGCGCCGAAAGTGGCGTCTTGTGTAATCGAGCATGGCGATGTGCTATGCGAAGCGTAATAAACAGCCGCCGCTAACTGCGATGCGCTCTTCATTGATGACACGCAGCGAGCGAAAGCTCATCTGCTCTGGGGCATAGTAGTTGGCGAAAGAAAACATTAGCCGAGAATCCAGCCCGACATGGTTAGAGTGCAAAATCTCGTTACTTCCGCGAGTGGTCATCATGTTTCGTAGTATAATCAACTCGCGCCGATAGTCCATGATTGGCGCGCACTTTACAAGCGCACCGCTGGAGGCTGTTGGCTTTTCTTTGATCGAATAAATCATCTTAAAACCGCAATTGCCCCCGTTTTTCATCTGTAAAACTGCTCAACTACCTTTTTCTTCCTTCCTTTATCTACGATAAAATCAGCTTCCCCAGCGGCTGCGCCCGCGAGTCCCAAAGAGCATCACGGCAAAGATGCCGACGAGCGCGGCGGCTACCGCGAGACAGACTTTGAAGGCGAGGCTGTTCTTTTGAAAAACAGGATCCTTATCGGGCGCGGGATCGCTAGCGATGAGTGTGTCCTCGGCGGTATCCACAAAGCGGAACGTCTCCATCACCTGCATGAAGTCTTTGTCTGTCGCGCTGCTCTCGTTGCCGCGACCGCTCGTGAGCACCAAGTAGGCTTGGTTTTCGCGCAGCGTGGCGCGGACGATGCAGATGTTTTTGCTCTCCCCCGCTCGCCGCGCGAAGAACTCGATATACGTTGCGCCATTCCACTGCATCGGAGCCGAACTCTCCACGGCGAAGCCCATGGCGGTGAGCGCATCACTCAGCCGCTGGATCATGGCGGGCTTCTCGATGTCGTTCGTGGGCTGGTCGGGGAGTCGCAGCACGGCGACATTCTGCTTGGTGTCCATATTCGAGGCAGAAAAAAGCATCTCTCCACCAGCGATCCGCATCATATTCCCACGCTGCCACGGCTCATTACTCGGCAGCGTCAGCGTGAGGCCGTATTCTTGCGAGCGCCATTCCTCCGCGCGGGCGTGGAGCAGTAGTCCGAGGAGTAGTAGTAGTGAGAGGAGCTGTTTCATTTTTTTTGGAGCGGGAGGAAAACAGACGCCGGGGTGTTTGAGCAGCTTTTTTTGCGAGCTGCGAGTGCATGGGCTTGCGAAGATACGCAGCAAGGGCGAGTCTGCTGCCGTCACTACAAATTATCCATCCGTGAGCGCCGTTCTAAAACCCAGCCTGCTTGGCAAAGGGATCTATACTGTTCCTGATGCTTCCCGCTTGTGTCGCGTTGCGGCGCGTCGCATCCGATATTGGCTAAAGCGGCTCCCCTCGGAAGAAGGCTCGGAAACGTTTGACCGCCGACTTTGGCAAGGCGAACTCGCTCCGATTAATGACAAGATCGCACTCGGGTTTCTCGATCTCCAAGAGGTTCGTTTCATTGACGCATTTTTGAAAGCTGGCGTCTCTTGGCGCTTGCTCCGTAGCGCACACGGCGTCGCCCGCGAACGCTACGGGACCGAGCATCCATTTTGCACACGCCGCTTCGTTACAGATGGGGCTCTCATCATCGAGCAACTCGCCGCCAAGCCCAGCGACATCGCCTACGAGGAAGTCATCCAAGGACAGAGGATCTTCCCCAAAGTCATTCAGCCATTTCTGCGCGAGCTAGAGTTTGCCAAAAACGATCAACTCGTGCGGTGGTGGCCGCTGGGAACCACACGCGCGGTTGTGCTCGATCCGAACCGCCAGTTTGGACAACCGATTACCTCACTCGCTGGCATCTCTACCGATGTCCTGCAAGCTGCTGCGAAGGCTGGGCAGACGGTCGAGGAAATCGCGGACTGGTATGAACTCGATGTCCCATCTGTGAGAGATGCCATTGAGTTTGAGCGGGGGCTCGCAGCGTGAGGTTCTTCCTCGATAACAACCTCTCCCCGCGCGTCGCCCGTGCGTTGAACTGCCTCGTCGAGTCGAAAGACTCAGTGATCCATCTCAAAGGACGCTTCCCCGCTAATACTCCAGATGTAGATTGGATGAACGCACTCGCAGGGGAGACAGGCTGGATCATACTTTCTGCGGATACTGCCATCAGTCGGAATCCGCATGAAGTCGAAGCATGGAAGCGCGCGGGGCATCCTATCTTCTTTTTCAAAAACACTTGGCACCAACAGAATTTCTGGGAGCAAGCGTCCCGACTCTTTCACCTTTTCCCAGAAATCCACAAACGCGCAGAGAGAGCACGCAAAGGCGATGCTTTCCTCGTGCCGTTCAAAGGTAAAATCGAGGAGCCATGAGCATGACTTCCCTCCACGGCGCACAAAAAAAAGCCGAGCATTGCTGCCCGGCTTTTTTTGGAAAATGGACGGCTTGGGTTTAGTAAGCGGCTTGTGCGCCTTTGAGGTTCTTCTTTTGAATCCAAGGCATGAGCGCGCGGAGTTTGGCACCGGTCTTTTCGATCGGGTGTTGCTCGCCCTTCTTGAGCAGCGCGTTGTATTTCTTGTAGCCGCCCTTGTATTCGGCGTTCCAGTCCTTGGCAAATTTGCCGGTCTGGATGTCTTTGAGCGCGGCTTTCATGCGCTTCTTCACGCCAGCATCAATGATCTTCGGGCCGATGGCGACGTCGCCCCATTTGGCCGTCTCGGAGATCGAGAAGCGCATCCCGGCGATGCCGGATTCATTCATCAGATCCACGATGAGCTTTAGCTCGTGGAGGCACTCGAAGTAAGCCATCTCGGGAGCGTAGCCCGCTTCCACCAGCACCTCGAAGCCTGCCTGCACCAGCGCGCTCGCGCCGCCGCAGAGGACGGTCTGTTCGCCAAAAAGATCCGTCTCGGTCTCTTCTTTGAAGGTCGTCTCGAAGACGCCGCCGCGCGTGCCGCCGACGCCTTTCGCCCATGCTAGCGCGACTTTCTTGGCCTGCTTGCTCGGGTTTTGGAAAATGGCGATGAGCGCGGGGACGCCTTTGCCCTCGGTGAATTGGCGGCGCACGATGTGGCCGGGGCCTTTCGGTGCGACGAGGATCACGTCCACATCTTTTGGCGGGACGATGGTCTTGAAATGAATCGCGAAGCCGTGGCTGAAAAGGAGTGTCTTGCCAGCAGTCAGATTGTGTTTGATCGAAGACTCGTAGGCGGCGGGCTGCTTTGTATCGGGCAGGGCGACGAAGATGATGTCTGCACGTTTGACGGCCTCTCCAGTCTCGAAGACTTCGAAGCCTTTTTGCTTCGCGACCGCGATGGATTTGCTGTTGGGCAGGAGCCCGATGATGACATTCACGCCGCTCTCTTTGAGGTTCAGCGCGTGTGCGTGGCCTTGCGAGCCGAAGCCCAGCACGGCGCAGGTTTTGCCTTTGAGGACTTTGAGGTCCGCGTCTTTATCAGTATAGATTTTAGCCATAAGTGAGTGTGTTTGTTGGATGAAGTGTGGGGAGGAAAATTTAGTCGCTCTTGCGTGGTAGTGCGACTTTGCCAGTGCGGGTGAGGGCGCAGATGCCAAAGGGCTCCATGAGGGCGATGAATTTGGTGATCTTGCTTTCGTTGCCGGTCACTTCGATGGCGAAGTTTTTCGACTGCACGTCCACGATCTTCGCGCGGAAGACGTCGCAGATTTGCATGATCTCGGCGCGGGTCTCGCGGCTGATGTGGACGCGCATGAGGACGAGCTCGCGATCTACATACTCGCCGTCGCGGAAGTCTTGCACTTCGATGACGTCAATGAGCTTGGCCAGCAGCTTGCCGACTTGATCCATCACGCGATCATCGCCCCGGACGACGATGGTCATCCGCGAGGTGGACGGGTCGAGCGTCGGGCCGACGTTGAGTGAATCAATGTTGAACCCTCGCCCACTGAACATCCCGGCGATACGGGTGAGGACGCCGAATTTGTTTTCGACGAGAACGGATAAGGTGTGGCGCATAGTGTGAAAAAGGCGCGGAAGGTGGCGGACGAGGGGAAGGGCGTCAAACTCAATTTGGGGGGATTGAACTTTGAACTCCGAACTCCGAAGGAAAGTGAGCGCCCCTGTTCGGAGTTTAGAGTTCGAGGTTCAGAGTTCTAAGTTTGTATTTCCCATCGCTCGCCAAGCACCGCGCGCTCGGTAGGCTGGCGGTCTTATGTCTGCAAAAATCTATCTTCCGCTCACGCTCGTCGCTGCTCTTGCCGCTGGGTCGGGCGGGTATTTCCTCGGCAGTAGTGCGGGGGAGAAGAGCGCCATCTTGAGCGCGGGGGCGATGTCTGGGAATGGCGAGGCGCGTTCGCTTTCCCCGGACTCGGCGAAAGCTGGCGGCGCGGGGCGGGATGGGGCGCGGGGGGCGACGAACGCGGCGGATCGGCGGGGGCAGGTGCTGTCTTCGCTGCTGAGTGCGACGCGGCAATCCAACCAGCTCCGCAAGTATCGCGATGTGATGCTGGCGGTGAGCCAGATTGGGGAGGAGGACATCCAGGCGGCGATTGAGATGGCGAAGAAATCGAAGGGCGAGGAAGAGCGGATGCTGTTGCCGATGCTGATTGCGCGGTGGGCGGAGTTTGATCCGAAATCGGCGGCGGCTTACGCGCTGGAGATGAAGTCGGAGAATGGCTGGGCGCGTTCTTTTGCCGTGAGTTCTGCTGCGAGCGAGTGGGCAAAAAAGGACGCGGTTGCGGCGAAGGCGTGGGCGCTGGGGATCACGGATTCGCAGATGCAAAAGGGCGCAATCTCGGGGGTGGTGAGCGGGCTGGCGGAGAGCGACCCGGCGGCGGCGTTGGCGTGGTTGCAATCGCTGCCGAGCGCGCAGCGTTCGTCGGATGTGTATGGGCAGGTGTTCCGCGATTGGGCGGGGCGGGATTCCACGATGGCGGCGCAGCAGGCGCTGGCGCTGCCGCCGGGCTCGGCGAGGAGCCAAGCGATCGCAGCGGTGGTGAGTCGCTGGAGCGAGAATGACCCGGCGCTGGCGCTGAAATGGGCGCAGAGCATCCCGGAGCTGGGCACGCGCAGCACGGCGATGAATGGGATTTTTGGCAACTGGGCGAGTAAGGATTTGGAAGCGGCAAGTGTGGAGGCGCGCAAGCTGCCAGCGGGGCCGCAGAGGAATCGCGCCTTTGCGGAGATGGTCTCTTCTTTAGCGAGCAAGGACACGGCGGCGGCGCTGCGGCTGGCGGAGGAAATCCCCGCCGGGCTTGCGCGCTCGGAGGCGGTGTCGAACGCGGCACAGCGGCTCGCTTGGCAAAATCCAAAGGCGGGCGTGGAGCTGATGCTGAGTCTCCCGGCGAACGAGTCGCGCGAGCAGGGGCTGTCTCAGGCTTTCTCTCAATGGGCGCGCGAGTCGCCGCAGGAGGCGCTGGCGTATGCGCAAAAGGAATTGCCCGAGGGCCAGCAGCGCGACCGGGTGTTGCAAAATGCGGCGCAAAGCTGGGCGCGCAATGATCCGCGCGCGGCGGTGGATTGGATGACGAAGCAGCCCAATGTGAAGCCCGAGGAGATGGCGAATGTGCTGCAAAGCTGGGCGCAACAAGACCCGCAGGGTGCGCTGAATTGGGCGGAGCTTCAGCCGAAAGGGGAGAAGACGAATTCACTCATCGCTGGTGCGCTCTCGGGGCTCGCGCAGCATGAGCCGCAGGAGGCTGCCGAGCGTTTTGCTAAGCTCCCGGAGAGCGATGCAAAGCGCAATGCCGCTGCGGACATCGCGGGCGCGTGGGCGGGGCAAGATCCCGTCGCAGCGGCAAAGTGGGTGGCCAAACTCGGCGATGAAAAAACTATCGAATCAGCCACGGAGCGGCTCGCGCGGATGTGGGCGCGGCAGGATTTCGCGCAGGCGGCAGCGTGGGTGGAAAAGCTCCCGGCGGGTGCGCCGCGCGATGCCGCTGTGCTGGGCTATGCGGATACGGTCGTGGGCACGGACCCTGCCGGAGCCGCTGCGTGGGCCGAGAGCATCGGCGATGATGGAAAGCGAGAGGGAGCGATGCGCAGCATCTACGAACGCTGGAAGCGTAGCGATGAAACGGCGGCGAAGCAGTGGGTGGAGCAGACGCAGTCTCTCGGGGCGGAGGGGAAGAAGCGGTTTCTCGGAAAGTAGAAGCGACGCCCCCGTCGCTCCCATGTAGAAGCGACGCCCTCGTCGCTTGGTCGCTCGTAGCGCAAACGCCCCCGTCCGCATACGACGAGTCACGTGCTTTGCGCGGCGGCTGCTGCGGACGAGGGCGTCCGCAAGACGGCAGACGGACGAGGGCGTCCGCGCTACGAGCGGGCGAGCGACGGGGGCGTCGCTTCTACGCTGCGTCTGCGCGGAGGCAGCGGCGGATGGTGGAGATGAGCTGGTCGGTGAGATACGGTTTGTGGAGGAAGACTTGGCGAGGTGTTTCGCGGAAGTCCGGGTCGGTAAATTCCTGCGTGTAGCCGCTGGCATAGACGACGGGGAGCGTCGGCTTTTCGGCGAGGATTTGTTGCGCGAGTTCGCGGCCATTCATGCCGCCGGGCATTCGGATGTCGGTGAGCAGGAGATCAATCTCCTCCTTGCGTTCCGCCCACACGCGGAGGGCGTTGGCGGCGTCTTCTGCCGCAATTACGCGGAAGCCGGAACGCTCCAAGATCATCTGCGTGAGCTCGCGCACCATCATCTCATCCTCTACGACGAGGATCGTATTTTTTACACCACTCGTCGGCTTTTCGCGGAGCGAAACAGTGCGCGCGGGTGTGCTGCCGGGCATCTTCTCCGTGGCGGGGAAGAAGAGGCGGAAGATCGTGCCTTTTGCCGGGGTGCTCTCCACGTCGGCCCAGCCTCCGTGCTGCTTTACGATGCCATGCACGACGCTGAGTCCGAGGCCGGTGCCTTTGCCGATTTGCTTCGTGGTAAAGAACGGCTCGAAGAGCCTGGCGAGATGTTCTCCGTGGATGCCGACTCCGTAATCCTGCACGCTCAAACACGTCGCCCAACCAGCGCGCGCTCCAGCGATGTCGCGGGCTTCTTCTTCGCTGATTTGCACGCCTTTTATGCCGATGGAAATCTCGCCGCCGCGTGGGAGCGCGTCGCGTGCGTTGAGCACGAGATTTGTGAGCGCTTGCTCGATCATGCCGGGGTCGGCCTCGATGGGGCGCGCGCTTTCCTCCACTTCCAGAGCGAGGGTCACGGTGCCGCCGAGGACTCGCGAGAGCATCTTCGTGGTCTTGCCCACGAGCGCGCCGAGGTGCAGCGGCTCGGTGAAGATCGGCTGCTGGCTGCTAAATGCGAGGAGCTGCCGCGTGAGCCCGGCGGCGCGCATCGCTGCTTCTTCCATGCTCTCCAGCTCGGTGCGCGCGCTCTCGGGCAGCTCGGGGAGCGTGAGTAGCAGCCCGGCGTGGCCGGAGATGACGGTGAGGATGTTATTAAAATCATGCGCCACTCCGGCGGCGAGCTGGCCGATGGCGTTGAGGCGTTCGGCCTTTTGCACGTGGCGCTCCAGGCTGAGTCGCTCGGAGAGATCTTGTGTGATGGAAAAGACGCCGATCACTTTCCCATCGGGCTGCTGGATCGCCGTATTCATCCACTCGCACACGATGCTCTTTCCGTCCTTCGTCACGTTTTCATTGATGCTGTGGTAGCCGCCCGTCTGCGAGAGCAGCTCCGCCCAGACCTTGCCTACGTGGGAGATGGCAGAGGGCGCGACGATCTTGGTCATGATCGTGGTGCCGAGTGCCTCCGCCGCTTTGAAGCCGAAGATGCGCTCCGCCGCTGGGTTCCAATATGCGACCTTGCCCTCGGTCGTCCACTCGATGAAAGCGACCGGCATCTGCTGGATCGTGAGCCTCATCCGCTCGTCCGCCTTGCGCAGCATCGCCTCCGTGGCGATGTGCCGCACCAAGTCCGCCCGCAGCATCGCGCCCGCCGCGCCTGCCATCGCCACCAGTGCGAGCAGGGCGGCAAATCGGAAGAGCGCGCCGTGGCGCGCGGAGCGGATGGCGGCGAGCCATTCGCGGGCGTCGTAGTCCACCCCGAGCACGGCATCCAGCTTGCCCTCGGGGGTGTAAATCGGCACCCACGCGCTCACCCATGCGCCCCATTCGTCGGCGATGATTTCTTTGTCGAAATTCCCATGCCCCGCAAACGCCAGCTCCAGCCCCGCGTCCTCCTCCTCGAATACTTTCCCGATCTCCGTGCGCACCTCGCGCTCGCCCTCGTAGCGCCGGCTGTGGTCGTAATCGCTCTCGGAATCCACGATGAAAACGTTCTTCCCATCCGCTCGTTTGCGCATCGTGTAGATGTCATTTGCCGCTGGATTTGCCCGCTGCCAGCGTTTCTCCGCTTCGATCAGCGAGAGGTAAAGTGGATCCTCCGGCGGCGTAGCGAGCGTGATCTGCGAATGGCCGAGATGCTCCAGCTCCCGCGCATACGTCGGCGCGAGTGCGCTCACGGAGTGTTCGATTTTTTCCCGCGCCGCATCGCCCGCTCCCTGCACGGACCACCAACTCCCGAGCACCAGAGCCGCCGCCAGCGCCCACGCGGGCCAAGGCAACCGGGCCTGCGGCGAACGGCGCGAGAGCACCACCGCGAGTGTGGCGAAGAGCACGGCGACGCAGCCGACGAAGACGAGATAATCGGTCTGTTCTGAGTAGAAGCTGAGGATGAAATGAAACATCGGATGCCTGCGGCAATGCAGCCCATGTGCCATGCCAAGATTTTCCACCGATGGGAAAGATAAAGCATCGCCCCATGCGGATAAAAACCCGCACCGTCACTGGCGGTGGGGGAGTTGCCTCAAAATGGGACGGCTGCTAGGGCGTGTTTACACTAATTGACAACCTCTTAAAAAAGAGTAAAGAGAGGGATGGAACTCACGAAAGAACAGTTTGAACAGGTATCGGAATGCCT
>JAYVQK010000263.1:0-17442 GCA_043757005.1 Verrucomicrobiaceae bacterium | reverse complement strand
CGATGGGGATATTCAGGCCGTCGGCGAAAGTCTCGACCTTGCGTGCGCGCCCGTCCGCACCGAAGTCGCTGAGCACGCGCACGGTGTCTATCGGCGCGGCGGGCGGCTCGGGTTTTTTCGCGCCGATGCTGCCAGACATCGTGCCCCACTCGTGCTCCCACGAGGCGATGGGCTGGCCGAGCGCGTCCGTCTTTGCGGCGAAAGGATATAGCTCGGAACCCGTGACCCAGAGCCGCCCGGCGGCGTCGAAGCTGAAGTTCATTGGCTTCTGGATCTGCGTCTCGTCGGCGACGAGTTGGATTTCAAAACCAGGCGGCAATTTGAAATGCGCGCGCTCCTCGGCGGCAGTGCTGGGCTGCGCGTCCGGGTTGTCGCCACGGCGCTCTTCGGCGTGTGCAGCGAGGGCGATGGCGGTGAGAAAAAGAAGTCGTTTCATGGCAGGGAGCTAGCGCACGCGGACGAGTTGGAGGCTATCCGCCTGGAACCACGCTTCGCCCTTCGGCGAGCGCAGCTCGGCCACGAGCACGATGTCCGCACCCGTGGAGGCAAATTCGTAGGCCACCTTTTGCCAGTTTGCGGTGCCTTTCGCGCCGCTGGTGCGAGTGCCGCCGCTGATGCGCACGCCTGCTCCCTCGCCGCTCGCGTCGCCGCCTTCGGCGTTGGCGACTTTCACTTGTGCCTCGATGCGGTATTTCCCCGGCTCCAGTGTGACGGTGCGCCGCAAAGAGGCCGCTGCACTTCCGTCGGCCCGAATGTGAAAGCACTTCTGCCCGTCCGCCACCTCTTCATTCAACCCGCCGCCGCCCGCAGTCTGCCATTTGGTCGCGCCGAGTTTTGCGACATCGTTTTGCCACGTGAAGGGCTTCGGCATATCGCCAAATTGCTTGGCGATGGAGGCGATGCGTGCGCGCACACGATCCCGTGCGCCGTTGATCTGGGCTTGGTAATCTTTCCCCCACTGCGCGTTTTGCTTCGTGAGAGCCTCCGCGATTTTTGCGCCCTGAGTGGTGATGAATGCTTCCCAATCGCGCCCCTTCATCACCTTCTCGTAAATCTCTTCAGCGATGACTTTATGCCGCGCTTTCCACTCGGGATTTCCCCACACGGCCTGCCCCACAAGCGATCCGGGATCGCGAATGACGGGCAGGTTTGCATCGGCGAAAACCTGATCCATCCCGTGACAAAAGAAACTCGCCTTCTTTGTCTTTGAGTCAAAGTAAACGCGGTAGTTGTTACGGTTAAAATTGTAGCCATCCCAGTGCCCGACAAAGGTCTCCATCGTCAGCGCACGCAGGTATTCTTCCACATCGAGTTGCTCGCCCACCTTCTGCCAGCGGGCCTTGGCGTCGCCTTCCTTGCAAGCGGCTGCCAGCGCCTTGATGTCCTTCGTGTCAGCGGGGTCGCCACCTTGTTGCTTCTCCAGATTGCCATCTATCTCAGCGATAAAGTGACCGTCGTAGAGGCTGCCATCCGTCCTCTCGTAGAAATAGGAAAGGAAGTCTTTCGTGAAGGCTTCTTTCAAAAGATATAGCCCGAGATCGCGCCCGTTCCATTTTACGATCACATGCGTGCAGCGCGAGGCGGGCACACCGGCGACGCGGCACATTTCATCGGCGATATATTCATTCAGCAAGCTGCCATCTTGCGCGCCGTTGTTGAGGTGGAATTTCTCCATCCCGTGAAAGCGATCCGAGCCTTTGTATTTATCGAGCCCGATGGTCAGCCCCGGCTTGGCATCCACTCCTTGGCTACTTCCAGCCGACCCCTTCACCTTTACGGCGACGTGATCGTAGGTCGTCTTTTTTCCATCTGCCGCAGTCTCGGTGATTGAACATTCCGCATAACGACGATCATCCTTCTTGAGATATTCCCATTCCTCCGGCGCAAATTTAAACTCCAAATGCACCACCGGCCCAGCAAAGAAAGCATCCGCCGCCGCGAGATTCTTCGTCCGCTTCGGCACCACTGGTGGCACCACAGTTTTCGGCGGCTCGGGCGCAGGAGCGGCTTGTGCGAGCAGGAGCGGCGCGGCCTTTACCTCCACACGCTGCGGGTCACCGGAGACGAGCGGCACGATGACGAGCGCAAGCCCACCGAGGGCGAGGGTAGCTAGCGTGTATTGAAATGTTTTCATCGGTCGGATCTGCCTCTGCATGGGTGCTGTATTGGTTCGGGAAAAATCGGCTCTTCCCGTGTTGGCACAAGCAACCGCTGAGATGGGTTTTTTCTTAGCCGTGCCCTTGCGGATAAGCCAATCGTCACGCTACCGTCACCGCCGATGGACGATACCCTTTTCACCACACCCACTGGTCTCGCTCGGCTCGCAAACGAACTGCTTCCGCCCTGGATGCCGCATTGCCGCTGGTTTAGCGGAAAAGCGCGTGGCCTTCTCGCACTCCGCATCGCCGACGTAGCCACACTCGGCGGAGCGTGGCTGCTCGCCGTAGAGGCCACGTATGCCGACGGCCCAGCCGAAATCTACGCCGTCCCGCTCGCCACCGCTCAGCGCGGGGCCGAGGGCACCATCGCAGAACTACCCGGCGGGCGCGTGCTCTATGACGCTACCCATAGCCCCGAGTTCCGCGCCGCACTCTTCCGACTCATCACCACCAGCAGCACACAGGGCACACTCTGCGGAGAAAGCGGCGCAGCCTTCTTCCCCACCGGCACTGTGCCCACCTCCCGCGTTTTGAAGGCCGAGCAAAGCAACACCTCCCTCATCTACGGCGAACGCCTCTTCGTGAAACTCTACCGGCGGCTCGTCCCCGGCATCAATCCCGACGCCGAGATCACCCGCTTCCTCAGCGAACAAGCGGGTTTCCGCGCCATCCCCACTTTTGGCGGCACCGCAAACTGGGGCTCTGCATCCCTCGCCCTCGCACAAGAGCTACGCGCCAATGAAGGCGACGCTTGGGCGCTCGCCCTGCGGGAATTCACCCGCGACACTCCCACCACCCGCTCCGCTTGGCTCACCCTCGCGCACCTCCTCGGCCAACGCACCGGAGAGATGCACTGCGCCCTCGCCACCGCTGATTCCGTGGCGGATTTTGCCCCCGAGCAAGTAGAGGAAAGCGACATCGCCCGCGTCGTCGAAAGCATCCACACCCACACGGCCCAACTCCGCACACTCCTCGTCGAAAAACTCCCCAGCCTCCTCCCCGCCACCCGCCCCCTTGCACAGAGCGCACTCGCCCTTCTCCAAACTCCAATCTCCATTCCCACCGCCCACCTCGGCTGGAAAACCCGCACGCACGGCGACTACCACCTCGGCCAAGTCCTCTTTGCCAATGGCGATTTCATCCTCATAGACTTCGAAGGCGAACCTACCCGCACCCTCGCCGAACGCCGCGCCAAAGCCCCACCCCACCGCGACGTCGCCGGGATGCTCCGCTCCTTCCACTACGCCGCCCACGCCGCCCGCCGCCAGACAGGAGCCAGCGTCGAACAAGCCGAAGACTGGGCCCGCGAATCCCAAAGCGCCTTCCTCACCGGCTGGCGTAAAGCCACTCAAAACACCCCCATCGCCCACGCCGACGAAGCCGCCCTCCTCCACCTCTTCCTCCACGAAAAAGCTCTCTACGAAGTCATCTACGAACTCAACAACCGCCCCGACTGGCTAGACATCCCCCTCTGTGGCCTCTTGGCGGGACAGGGTTGACAGTTGAAGGGAAGCCACAGGGGCACTCCCGGAAGCTCCAAAAGCGCGAAGTTTCCAGACGCCTCGCAGGCTACTTGTGCGACTGCTCGTAGTGCTTGCGCAGAAGGTCGCCGCCAAAGTCGTGATCGAAATCCCGCCACAGGCTGTGGACGTGATTCGCGCCATTCTGCACGTTATCGTATTCCAGCACAAAGCTCCCCGCCTGCGCGCGGTAATAGTGCGGCTGCCCGCGCTCCACACCGCCCGCCCATGCAAAGAAAAGCTTCTCCATCCCGCCCGCTTCCACCTTGGCCCAATCCTCCGCCGCCACATCTGGCCGACAGCGGTAGAGATACGTTTTGATCAGCTTGATGAGCTGCACCTTCTGCTCCACATCCAGCGCCGAGTAGCTGATGCCCTCGGGCTTGCTGTCGTTGCGCCCCGGCACATCGAGCACCTCCTTGGGCGCTTCCGCTAAAATGATCGCCACCTTGCGCTGCTCCTCATTCAGCGACTTCACGAGCGTGCGCCCCAGCTCTTCTTCATTGCCCAACACGCGCAAACCCTTGTGCGGCCCATCCATCACCTCGCCGGGATTCGTGCCGAAAAACGACGGCGTCATCGAGGGCGCAGCATCCCCGGCGATGGTATAATTAAACGACTGATGATGCCCCTCCCAGCGCCACCCCCACGGCTCCTTGCCGCCCGGCGTGCCAAAGACGCTGACAAAATACCGCTCCGGATCGCGCACCGGCTTACCCTGTTGCCCCGCCTCCATCTCGCGCAAAATACTCTCCAAACTCTGAATCTGCTCCGCCTTCGCGACCCCATCATCACTCAGCCCCGTGCGCAAAAGCGCCCGCGCCAACACCCGCTGCGGCTCCGTCATTTCCTTGATCGTCAGCCCCTTTCGTTCCCGTGGGATGAAGTGCCAATTCGTGCGCTCATCCTTCTCCTCCGTCTTAAAAGGAAACGTCGCCTCTGTCTTTTGATCCGACGTGAGTGCCGAGAGAAAAGCCGTCGCCGCCTTCGCCATCTCGACATTCGCGTCGTGGGCAAAAGTGGAAGCAGTAAGCGCGAGCAGTGGGATGATGAATTTCATACGTGAGTTGTGGATGGGAAAACCAAGTGTGGCGACAGGCATTAGAGTGAGAGATGCTAAATTTAAACCCGCGCGCTCCACGCCCAGCACGCGGATGCCCAAGGCTAGAAACCGCGATAAGAATCTGATGCCTCATGCAAGGACCAGGAAAGGCAAAAAAAGTGCGGGGCCGCTAACCGATTGGCTAACGACCCCGCTGTTCCCCCCAGAACGACCGTAGATTGCATGAGCCTTTGGTAATGCGCAAGTGAAAAAACTTCGCAAAGCGGTGTCGTTTTTTTAAGCCGCTGTTCTTAAAGGAGTAGGCGATGTAAAAAACCTTGAAAAAACTGATGACAGGCACTGCGAGGCAACAGTTTTAATCGCCAGAACGGGCGATACGAACGTGTTTTTTGCTTTCGCAGCTCATTTGCAGACGCGCTCCAATCCGAAGACCTCCACGCGCACTCCGGGTGAGGCAATGCGGTGTGCGGGCTCGCCGCTGAATGATGCAAGGCCGGGCGGTGTGAGAGCGCGGAAGTCGTAATTTTTAAGAGACAGCTCCGCCAGCGGATAGGGCTCGTGGTGGACTTGCCCACGATAGAGCCGCCCGGCGTGCTTGCTATAGAGGAGGTATCGCTCGATGAGCCAAAAATCCAGCGTGCCGGGCTCCGCAAGGCGCGTCGTGTGGTCCATGGAGTAGTCGCAGCGCACGTGAGCGGTGCCGTCTTTGCGCTGGCTGCAATACTCGATCTGCCCGCTGCGCTGCGGCGCGTGCATCGTTGCATGGTGGTAGGGGAGATTGAAGAAAGTGCGCGCGAGCCACACGGCGGCGGGCTGGTTGCAGTCGAGTGAATAAAACCAGACGCCGGGGACGCCCGCCGAATCGTGGACGTAGGTGCGCACATTCAGCTCCAAAAAATGCGACAGCCACGGGACGCACGGCAAGCCGCGTGGGCGGATTTTATTCATGTAAAATGGGACGACGCCCACGTAGGCGCGCCCCTCGAAAGTGTCCACTGTGAGCCCCGGCGGGAGCGTCGCTTGCACGGCGGCGAACTCCATTTCCCAGTGCAGAAAAGCGAGCGCATCCCAGTGCTGAAACATCACTGGTCGCCGCTCGGGTCGCTCGCGTGCCGCGAGTCGCGCGGCCAGCGTGGGAGCGGTCATGCAGGCTTTACTCGCCGGCGACGAAGCCGATGCGGCGGTATTTCTCGTAGCGTTCTCGGAGGAGCTGATCGAGGGGGATTTTGGTCAGCTCGTCGAGGTGCTTGGCGACTGCGGTGCGGAGGTTTTGGATCGCCTTTTCGTGGTTCTGATGCGCTCCGCCGAGCGGCTCGGGGATCACGTCGTCTATCAGTTTAAATTCCTTCAAATCCTTCGCCGTGCATTTCAGCGCCTCGGCGGCCTCGGGCGCGTGCTTGCGGTGTTTCCACAAAATCGCGGCGCAGCCTTCGGGGCTGATGACGGAGTAGTAGGAGTTCTCCAGCATGAGCACGCGGTCGCACACGCCGATGCCGAGCGCGCCGCCGCTGCCGCCTTCGCCGATGACGACGCCGATGGTGGGTGCTCGGAGGGTCATCATATCTCGGATATTGGCGGCGATGCTCTCGGCGATATGGCGTTCTTCCGCGCCGATGCCGGGGTAGGCTCCCGGCGTATCAATGAGGGCGACGAAGGGCAGGCTGAACTTCTCCGCCATTCGCATCAGACGCATCGCCTTGCGGTAGCCCTCGGGGTTTGCGCAGCCGAAATTGCGGTGGATGTTTTCTTTCGTATCGCGCCCTTTTTGATGCCCTACGACGACGCACTTATGCTGGCCGATGCGCGCAAGCCCACCGGGCATCGAGTGATCTTCCCCAAAGCGGCGGTCGCCATGCAGCTCCACGAAATCCGTGAAAGAAAGCTGGAGGTAATCGAGCGTGAATGGCCGCGCCGTGTGGCGCGCGATCTGCACTCGCTGCCAAGCAGTGAGTTTGGAATACACGTTGCGTTTCGTCTCCTCGATCTTGATCTCCATGCGGCGCACTTCCGGGTCGAGATTCACGTTGTTCTCGCGTCCGTGGCGTCGCAGGTCGTCCAGCTTCTCTTCGAGTTCTACGATGGGTTTTTCAAAGTCCAGCGGCTGCAGTTTCATAATCATTCGAGAGTTATGGGAGCGCCTTTCGGAAGCAAGATCGCGATTTCGCTCATCTGCTCCGGCGCGAGCCCGATGCCGCCGCCATTAGGGTGAAAGCCCTGCGCCATGCCCGTCGGCGAGGCTGTGTAGAGCGAATGGCCGGGGATGCTTGTGGCCACGATGTGCATGGCCTCGAAATACGCGAAGTCCGTGGGCTTCACCACAGTGCGGTCATTGCGCGCGATCTTGTCCGTCACTTTACCCGCCTGCTTCGGGAGAAAAATCACGGGCTTCTTCGTCGCGCCGGGCCAAGTGCTGGCGGGGTATTGGCGGAAGTATTTGTCGCCATTATACAGCACCACGCGCCGCGATTTCTGCTGGAGCACCACGCGGAAATTGCACACCGGCGCGAAGAGCCGTTGGCCCGGCTGGAGGATTTCGCGGTGGAGCTTGTTAAAATAAACAACGAACTCCACGGGCAGCTTCAAGTGCCCAGCCACGCGGTTCAGTGCATCGCCAGAGCGCACGATGTAAGTGTTTTCCCGCGTCGCCTTCGTGGCAAAAAACTCGGCGCTATTGATCTCCCCGATGGCATCCAGCGCGGCGTCTTTCTTGCGCGACTCGGGGAATTCTTTGAGGAATCGCTCGAATACCGCGCGTGCTTCTAGCACCGTGCCCGTGCGGCGGATCTCCTCGCAGCGCGCAAACTCCTCGAAGCTCGGATCCGGCGGCGGAGTCGGCGGCGGCAGCTTTTTATCCGCCACGAGCCGCTGCTCGGGCTCGATGTAGAGCCGATGCACGGCATAATACGCCCCGCCAAAAATGCTCGATGCGAGCAGCGCGATAATGAGCAGACGAATGACCACGGCAGACTAGATCAACCCCCGGCGCTTCCACTCGCCCATGTTTCCCGGCGCGGAACGCTGGATCATGTCGGTCGCGAATTTCAGCAAGCAAACTTCCCAGCCCTCATCGGTGCCGTGGATGATCGCCCCGCCCGCATCCTCGTCGCGCTCCACCTGCTCGCGCAGCTTTGCCACCACATCCGCCAGCGGGCTGTGCACGACCTCTTCGCGCATATCTGTCTTCTTAAACTGAAAGCCATACTTCATCACGGCGAACTCCGAGCCGTGCTCCTTCATCCACTCCACGAATTGCTCCGCCCGCTCGCCAAAGCCCTCCAGCATTTGATCGTAGTATTTCGGGGCGATGAGCAGCGGGCGCTCGGCGTGCAATTTCCCATCCCGCACACGCACCTGCCCCACCGTATCCATCAGCTCACTCACGAGGTAAAAGCGGAAGACCGTGCTACCAAACGTCTCGATCCGACTTTGCGGCGCGAGGATGATCTCGGTGTTTTCTATAGCGAATTGGATACTGTCCTCGTTGAGCATGAGCGGTGGCGAAAGTAGGCGACATCCCGCGCGGCGCAACGCTGATTTCTCCCCTACCGTTCCAGCAGCTTCTCGTAGATGCCGCCGAAGTTGCCGGAACTGAAGACGGCGATGACGTCGCCGGGCTGGGTGAGGGTGCGGAGGCGGGCGACGATGGCATCTGCGCCGGGCTCGGCGAAAGACGGGTGGCCTTTCGTCGTGAGCGCTGCTGCGAGGTCGGTGGGCACGATGGCCTCGTCTTTTTGGAAACGCTCGGGGCGATCTATCGGCCCAATGAGCGCGCCGTGCGCGAAGGCGAGTGCCTCCACGAGCGGGGCGTGCGTCTCGGCGCGACACATGGTATTCGCCTTCAGGTCCACGGCGGCCCAGAGTCGCGCGCCGGGGAAGCGGTGGGCGAGGGCTTGCAGGGTCTCGCGGATATTCGTGGGGTGTTTGCCGAAGTCCTCGATCACGCGCACGCCGTCGCGTTCGCCGCGCAGAATTTGGCGACGCATCACGCCTTTGAAGCTGGCGACGGCGCTCTCGATGTCGGCCATGGCGACGCCGTAGTGGTTCGCGGCGACGATGGCCATGGCGGCGTTGCGCACATTGAAGTGGCCGAAAAGCGGGAGCGCGAATCGCGTATTCAGCAGCGTGAAATGCGAGCCCAGCGGACTCACCTCCACGTGTGTGGCTCGCACTTGTGCAAAGTCACTGAGGCCCACGGCGATCTTTGCCTCGGTGCGGGCGGTGGCGGCGACTTCGCGGGTGGTGGCGCAGTCGGAGTTGTAAAGCAGCACGCCATTCTCCGGCAGCACGCGCAGCAGCAGGCCAAACGCTTTTTTCACGGACTCCAGCGTGGGGTAGATGTCCATTTGATCCAGCTCCACGGCATTTAAAATAGCCAGCTCCGGCAGGTAGTGCGCGAACTTCGGCCCCTTGTCGAAGAAGCACGTATCGTATTCATCGCCCTCCAGCACGAGATAGTCCGAAGCGTGCAGGCTCGCGCCTTGGCCGAGGTCTTCCGCGATGCCGCCGATCATCCATGCGGGGTTCAGTTTCCCCACGCGCAGGATGTGCGTGAGCAGCGAGGCCGTCGTGGTTTTCCCATGCGTGCCCGCGACCACGAGGTTGCGCCGCTGGCGGAGGAAAAAGTGCCGCAACGTCTCCGGCAGCGAGGCGTAGGGCAGGCGGCGATTTAGCACCGCCTCCAGCTCCGGGTTACCGCGCGCGATGGCGTTGCCGACGACGACGAGATCCACGCGCTCGGGGAGATTCGCCGCCGCGTAGCCCTCGTAGAGCGCGATCCCTTTGCTGCTGAGAAAATCCGACATGGGCGGAAACACGCCCGCATCGGAGCCCGTGACCACGTAGCCCTGCTCCCGCATCGCCGCCGCGACCGCGCCCATCGCCGTGCCGCAGATGCCGATAAAATGGATGTGCCGGATGTTTTCGTTCATGAAGGCGCGGACGCTAGGGAGCCGAAATCGGGGTGTCCAGTGGATGCTTGTTGCATCCAGCGTTCGGAGTTCAGAGTTCAGCCCGCCGCAGGCGTTGAGATTTTCGCGAGAGTCGCGAGCCCTGCGGGCGGCTGAACTCTTAACTCTTAACTCTTAATTCTTAATTCCGAACTCCGAACTCCGCGCCCCTCGTAGTCACCGCTTCATTCCCACAACTCCGCCACGTAGATCATGTGGGAATACCGCTTCGCGCGATCATGCGCCTTGGCCGGAATGGCTTCTACGTGGAAGCCCGCGCGCTTCAGGCTCTCCTCGAAGTCGCGCTCCTCCACCGCCGACCAAAATGCCACTTTCCCATTGGGCCGCAGCGAGCGAGCGATGAGGTCTAGGCCGTGGCGATTGTAGATGCGGCGATTCTTTTTCTGCACAAAAGACGTAGGGCCATTATCCACATCGAGCAGGATCACATCGTAGGAAGGCTTCGGCGCGAGGCGGATGACTTCGTGGACATCTTGGATGATCACTTTCACCCGCTTGTCGTCGAGCAGTTGGCCATTCACATGGCGGAGGAAATCGCGATTCCACTGCACCACCTCCGGCAGCAATTCCGCCACCTGCACCGTCGCGCCCGGCCCCACAATATCCAGCACCCGCTGGAGGCTAAAACCCAGCCCGAGCCCACCGATGAGCACGCTGGAACCCGCATGACCACGCAATCTGCGGCACGGGATCTCGGCGAGCTGTAGCTCGGAAGTCGTGGAAGTCGTGCTCATAAGCTGGAGCCCGTTGAGCTTTAAAAAATACTCACCATCATGCTCATGGAGGCTAAAGCGGGAGCCGTCAGGCGTGAATGTTTGTGCGAGATTCCGAAATGGTTTCAAAAGTGGTCAGCGGCTAAACACGAGCGTGAGCAATAGAGCAGCGGCGGAGAATGGCACGAAGATAAGCACGCGAGCGATGAAGAAGCTGGGGAAAGCAGTGGTATAATTTGAGCCACTGATGGACACAGATGAAACACAGATGAAGGCCCCCTCGCTTGCGCATCAGTGTTTCATCTGTGTCCATCAGTGGCTCAAAACCAAACGATGCCACACGAGAGAAAAGGAACGGCCCGCTTTGCTGGGGGAGTCTCTTCTTCCAAACTACCGCCAGTCGCTTGCGCTCTCCAGGCAGCTCTGTTACATCCCGCGCCACTCATGGAACGATCTGATTATACTACGACTGCTACGTGCCCGACTTGCGCGACATTGATTGATGTTACGGCGCAGGAGCCGTTCGCCAAAATCCACTGTTCGGCTTGCGGGACTTGGATGCGGGTGCGGCAGTTATTTGCGAATTTCGAGATCAATGGCGTGCTGGGTGAGGGCGGGCAGGGCATGGTCTATCGCGCGGAAGATCGGAAGCTGGGGCGGCAGGTTGCCATCAAACTGATGAAGCGGGAATACAGTGCGGATCCCGTTTTTGTGAAGCGGTTCAAGAGCGAGGCGGAGGTGACGGCGGGGCTGAATCACCCGAATATCGTGACGGTGTTTTCTTTTGGCGAAAGCGAGGGGCTGCTCTATCTCGCGATGGAGATGGTGGATAATGGGAGCCTCGATGGGGTGATGGCGAAGGAGGGGCGCATCTCGGAAGCGCGCGTGCTGGACGTAGGCATCCAGATCGCCAAAGGGCTGGAAGCAGGGTTGGCAAAGGGACTGATCCATCGGGATGTGAAGCCGGGGAACATTCTTTTTGCCGATGAACAGACGGCGAAGATCGTGGATTTCGGGCTGGCGATCCTCGTGGAGAAGCAGAACGAGGAAGAGGGCGATGTGTGGGCCACGCCGTTTTACGTCGCGCCGGAGAAGCTAGATGGGACGCCGGAGGATTTCCGTAGCGATATGTATTCGCTGGCAGCGACGCTTTTCCACGCGATGGCGGGGAGGCCGCCATTCATCACGGAGACAAACTCCATGAGCGAGCTGAAGAAGATCAAGAGCAAGCCCGTGCATCTCCAGACTTACGCGCCGCACGCCAGCACGGCCACGGCTTACGTGTTGGATAAGGCTTTGAGCGTGCTGCCAAAGGATCGCTTCGCGAGCTACGAGGAATTCATCCAAAGTCTGGAATATGCGCGCGACGAGTTGCGCAAGCGCCCGGCCTACGCGCCGAGGCCGCGAGTGGTGATGCCAAAGAGCGACGGCGCGCTGATGACTTTTGCCATCGTGGCGCTGATCGTTTGTGCGGGGCTTTATCTCTATGTGAACCGGGGGCGCTTCTCGCCTGCTGCCACCACGGAAAACGTGCCGAAGAAAGTGGTGAAAGACGACGCGCCGGGGCGCTACGCGCAAGCGAGCAAGCTACTGCTCAAAGACAAGGCGCAAGCTGCCGCCGCGATCTTCCACGAGCTGTATGCCGAGGCCAGTCTGCCGGAGCCGCAGCATAGCTTGAGCGCCGTGCAGGAGAGCATCGCCGAGCTGGTCGCAGGCCGTGGCGAACCCGCTCGCGTCGCGCTGGAGGAGCTGGGCAAACACATCTCGCCTACCGCGATCGGGCTGGATGCGAAATCGGTAAGTTTTTTCACCCAGCTCGCAAAGCTCGGCTCCACAAAAGCGGTGGTGTCGCCGGATGTCTCGAAGAGCTTCGACAAGCGCAACACGGAGGCGCTCGGGCTGCTCGCGCTGGGGCTGAAAAATTGGGAACTCGGGGCGCACGATGAGGGGGTGGCGCTGCTGCGGCAATTCCAGTCCTCAAACCCGGATGGCGAATCCGAGTGGGTGCGCGAGTATCGCCAGCTCATCAAGAGCTACTTCGATGATTACTTTGTCTTCAAAAACGTGACCGACGACTTGAAGAAATACGAGACGGAGCCCGCGCGTGCAGGCGCTCTGCTAAAGGATCTCACCAAGACGATGGAGCAAATCAAGAGCGGCTCTTTGCGCAAAAAACTGGCTGAAATCGAGAAAGAGCTCGGGCCGAAAATCAACGAAGTCGCCGGGGCCATGCAAACTGCGATGGATAAGAAACAGGCGGATGCGCTCGCCGCCGAGGGCCAATCGCTCACGGAGGCGAAAATGAAGCTCAAAGGGATGTGCGACGGCTATCGCTTCCAGGAAGCGCAAATCACCCTACGCCTGCTCGATCTCAAGCAGCAGGCGAACGTCGCCGACCGTGACACACTGCTCCAGCGCATGACTTGGCTCGCGCAATTCAAAGAGCAACTGGTGAAAGACCTGAGTGCCGCCCCCTACACCGGCGCACTCGTGCGCAAGAGCGGCCAATCCATCTCCGGCACCACCGCGCGCGCCACCGACGTGCAACTGGAAGTAAAACTGCCCTTTGGCGTGACGCAGATCCCGTGGGCGGAACTTACCCCGCAAAGTCTGCTCGCCATGGCTCGCGGCTATATGAAACCGACGCTCCCCGCCGCCGCCCTCGCTGAACGCGAGTGGCAGGCTGGCGTCTTCTGCATCTTCGAGCAAATGATCCCCGAGAGCCAAGCCTACATGGATGCCGCTGCGGCCATAAAGGATGACTACAAAGTGCAAAAAGCCCTCTTCTTTGGCGAAGCCCCTGCCGCGCCCGAAGCCGCACCCACAGAAGCTCCCGCCGTGGTCCCCGGCACCGGCACCGAGATGTCCGAGAAGCCACTAAACCCCAGCAAAGCCGACATGATCGAGAAGCCCCTCGGCAGCGTGCGCAAGCCGCTGTAGCCGCTTGGAGGGGCGGTATAATACCGCCGCTCCTTTTTCTCATTCGCTTTGCGGAAGCGCATCAGCGCATGGTGGGAGGATGTTACCATCTGCTCGTGTCCGCTTTTTAGAAAAACTCCGCTCTGCGCTGGAGGATACTTCTTTTGTGAAGCTCACCCTCAGCAAACCCCGCGAGCGCGAGGCCGAGCTGCGCAACGTGTATGCGCGCATCATTGAGGTGAAGGCGGGCAACGTCGTGTCCTTCACCCTGCGCTTCAGCAATCGCGATGTGACGCGCAACCACGCCTTTAACGAAGTGCCGGCGCAGGTCGGCTCGTTCTTGGCGGATGTCTTCGAGGAGGCCCACCTCTTCACCACCAGCGGCGACTTCCGACTCCGCGCGAGTGCGGCGGGCGAGGGCGCGCTAAAGGCATCGCGACCGGTCTTCGCGGCGACGCTCTCCACGGCGCATGATCGGCAAAAGCCGCGCGCTTTGGCCAATGCGGAATTCCTCTGCAAACTCGGCGTGACGCTGCCCGACGGCACGGCGCGCGCAGGCATGGCGGACAAGCTGCGGCAGGTGGAGCGTTTCGTAGAAATCCTCGGCCATCTCGTGGACGATTCGCCGCTCCGCGAGGCCACCACTGTGAGCGTGTGCGACATGGGCGCGGGGAAGGGATACCTCACCTTTGCCACGCACGATTTCTTCCGCCGGCGTAGCGCCAGCGCCACCGTCACCGGCGTCGAGCAGCGCGCAGAACTCGTGGAGCACACGAACGGCATCGCGCAGGAACTGAGCTGCGAAGGATTACGTTTCGAGCGCGGCGAGATCGGCACTTTCCCCACCCCCGAGCGGCTGGATGTGCTCATCGCTCTGCACGCTTGCGATACCGCGACGGACGACGCTTTGTCCGCTGGCGTAAAGGCGGGAGCCGCCCTGCTCGTCGTGTCGCCGTGTTGCCAGAAAGAAGCGCGACGCCAGCTCGTCGCGCCGCCCGTGCTCGCTGACTTGCTACGCCACGGCATCCTCGCCGAGCGCCAAGCCGAGCTGCTCACCGACGGTCTGCGCGCAATGGTGCTGGAGGCGTGCGGCTACGAGGCCAAAGTCTTTGAATTTATCTCCCACGAACACACCAGCAAAAACACCATGATCGCCGCCATCCGCCGCAGCGAGCCCAAGCCCGAGAAATGGCCCGCCATCCACGAGACCATGACCTTCTTCGGTCTCCGCGAGATGCGGCTGGTGCGGTTGTTGATGGGGGATGGTTGATTCGAGCCGCTCCCGAACCCTCTACGGGATTTCCGTTTTGATGATGGCGGTGGTTTTATCCGTGAAGGTGGCGAGCCAGAGGAGTTGGCCGCTGTCGTTGAAGCTACGGCTGTTGCCGATGGTGCCGACGAGGGCGTTGAGCATGGTGAAGCTCTTTACGGTTTTGCCGCCGATGACGTCGCCAGAGCGGAAGAGGAGGCGGGTGGCTCCTGTGAAGTCCACGCCCCATGCTCCGGTGGCGTTGCCGGAGATGACGGATCCGCCTTTTAAAGTAGCGGTGAAGATGGGGCCTCGGCTGGGGGCGATGGCGAGGCCGGTGAAGGCTTTCCATTGGGTGCCAGGGATAAATCCGGGGGGTGTTTTCGTGCCTTGTGCGAGGAGTTTTACGGAGGCACCGGGGGGCTGCCACCAGATGGTGCTGGCGGCGAGGCCGAGGGCGCTGCCGCCTTTGAGCGTGGCGAAGAAGGCGAGGCCGTCGTCGGAGGCGAGGACGGGGTCTTTGAGCAGGCTAAAGGTGGCTCCATTCGCGGTGCCGTGCTGCTGGGAGGTGTCGCCGAGCTGGACGATGGGGGCGTAGGTGGAGGCGCTGGTTTTTAGGAAAATGGCGCGCTGATTGAGCTTGGTGACGCCGCCAAAGCCGACGGTGAGGGTGCCGAGAAAGGCGCTGTGTCCGGCATCCGTGACAGCGGGGACGCTGTAGCTGGCGAAGCGGGTATTCGTGATGCCGGGTGCGCCGATGCCGCCTGCGCCAGTCTCGGAGAGAGTGGTGATGGTGCCGGTGATGTCTGCACTGAGGACGGCTTGCGATTTATCCACGTAGAGGGCGAGTGCGAGCACTTGCGGGCCGCTTGCGGGCTGGGTGAGCCAGCCGCGCCCTTGGCCGGGGGAGCCGAGGCCGGGGAGGAAGGAGACGAGGGTTTTGATGGTGTGGGTGCCGATGACTTGGCCTTCGCGGAGGACGAGGGCGAGGGGGTGCGAGGAGTCTTGCATCCAGAGGCCGATGTCGTTGGCGGCGGTGACTTTTGCGGTGCCGGCGCCGCCGCTGATTTGGGCAAAGACGGCGATGCTATCTACGGTGACGGCGAGGGATTTGAAGCTCTTGAAGACTGGCCCGGTGACGCCGGGAGCAGGGTCGCCCGCGCGGGCGATGACGGCGAGTGCGCCGCTCGGTGCGTCGCTGAGGACGACAGCGGCGCGGGCTTTTGGCACGGTGAGGGGGAAGCCTTTGAGCGTGGCGAGGAAGCCGACCTTTCCGCTGTCGAGCACGGGGTCGGCGAGGGTTTTGAAAATGACGCCGGTGGTGTCTGGCACTGCTCCGCCGACGATGGCGACGCTGCTGGCTACTCCGGCGGCGTCGCGCCGGAAGAGGCCGCTGCCTTTGCCGCTGAGGACGCTGGTCCACTTCGCGAGGTAGGCGACATTTTCATAAGCATCCGTGGTGGGCACGCCGAAGCTGGCGAGCAGCGCATCTGCGGGCGGGCCTCCGGCGACGCCTGCGCCGGGGGCGGCGGCACCTTGGCTGGCGAGTGCGGTGCTGCCGGGGACGGCGGAGCGCACTTCTACATCGAAGTGGATGCTGCTGTGATTCCCAGCGGCGTCGGTGCCGGTAATGGTGATGGTGACGGTGCCGACGGCAGGGGTGCTGCCCGCGAGGGGCGATTGGGTGAGGGTGACGGTGGAGGCGTCAGCGACGACGGCTTGGAGGGTGTAGTTCGGCATTTTGGTGCCAACGGGGAAGCGCAGTGGTTTGAAGGTGCCGGTGATCGTTGGTGCCTCCGTATCAATCCGCACATTGGGCAGTGCGATGGTGGCGGCGGTATTTAGGAAAGTGTCTTGATACGAGAGCGTGACGATGTAGAGGCCATCGGGGATGGGCAGGCCGCTGGCGATTTGCGCGGCGAGCGGAGGATTCCCCGTAAAGAAGGTGAAGGCGTGCGCGCCTGCCGTCTCCTGCGAAGTGGCGAGCGTGAGCACGTACGTGCCAAAACTGAGTTTCACGGTCCCGGCGGCGGCAGCTTCGGGTAGCGAAAAGGCTACATCCACAAGTTGCGGACTACTCGTCCCGGATGCTGGCGAGGTGAGCACGGGAGTGAGCGTGGTAGTGTCTATTTTCACCCCCGTCACGCCATTCGTAGCGGCGAGATTTCCCACGGCGTCTTGGTAGGAAATGGTGACGGCGTAAATGTCGTCCGGGATCGCCGCGCCAACCGCCACTGCGCCGCCGCTGGATGCCACGGGCGTCGCGGGATCGAAGGTGAAGCTGTGCGCGCCGCTCGTCTCCTGCGTGGCTGCGAGCGTGAGCACGCGGGGCGTCGTGCCACTATTAAAAGTGAGCGTCACCGAGCCTGCGAGCGCGGTTTCCGGCAGGCTGAAAGCGACGCTGACCGGGCTGCGCGTGGCGAGCCCCGTGGTAGGCGCATTCAGCGTGGGCGGCAGGGTGACGGTGTCTATCACCACATTCGTCGTGCTCGCCGTGGCGGGGGGATTGGCCAACACATCTTTGTAGGAAAACGTGACCGTATAGACGCCGTCCGGGATCGCCACGCCCGCCGTCACCGCGCCGCCGCTGGTCGTCGCCGGGCTATCCGTGCCGAATGAAAAAGTGTGCGCGCCAACCGTCCCCTGCGCGTTCGCCAGAGTGAGCACGCGGGCAGTCGTGCCGTCATTGAAAGTCAGTGAGAGCGACCCATTTTGCGCAGCCTCAGGCAGATTGAAAGAAACCGTCACAGGGCTCTTTACCGTCACCCCCGTAACGGGCGCCGTGAGCGTGGGAGGGAGCGTGGTGGTGTCTATTTTTACATTCGTCGTGCTCGTCGTCGCGGCGGGGTTAC
>JAYVQK010000262.1:0-17499 GCA_043757005.1 Verrucomicrobiaceae bacterium | reverse complement strand
AGGCATTCCGATACCTGTTCAAACTGTTCTTTCGTGAGTTCCATCCCTCTCTTTACTCTTTTTTAAGAGGTTGTCAATTAGTGTAAACACGCCCTAGCTCGTATGCCTTCACTTCGCGCCACCACGCAGCTACCGCGCCACGCTCCGCCGTCGCTGAGCTTGGGGTCGTTAGGCGACTTCGAGCACGTCCACCAATATGAGCAGACATGATGTAGCCGTCCTCACTCTCCGAGCCTTCGCTCTTTACGTCTGGTTTCAGGCGCTTGAGATTTTTGCGGCGGGCACCATGACCGTCTTTATCTCCACCGCGTTTGCGATGCCGGAGGGTTTCACGTTTGCGCGACTGGCCAGCATTTTTACCCCGGCACTCATTTACGTGCCCGTTGGTTTCTTTTTCTTCATCCGCAGCCGGGAGTTGGCATCTTGGCTTTTACCGCTGCCGAGCGACGAACGCGCAGAGGAGTTGCCGCCTCATCCGTTGGGAGTTGCTTCCGTCGCCTTCGCTGTCATTGGCGTCGTGTTCTTTCTCCACGCCGTTCCTACGCTTATCCGCTTCGGCACCATCTACTCCCAGATTGAAGACCCCAAAGCCATGCACGAACGATTCCGCATGGACATTCCTCAGATTGCTGGCAGCGCCATTCAGCTAGTTCTCGGCTTTGTTCTGTTTCTCAAGTCCCGCACATTCGCAACAACTTGGTGGCGGAAGCAGCAACCCAAAACACACGAATGAAGTCGCCTAACCATGCGCTGCAGCGAACGGCTCCGCGTGTCACGGCGCGTGCTTTCTGCGAGCGGAGCGCCATCTACATTTGGGCGTCTTCCGTTCGTTCCACGGCTGGGCACGCGCCGCGCCACGCTCCGCCGTCGCTGAGCTTGGGGTCGTTAGGCGTCTAGCCCCATGTCCCGAAGCGTTCACACATCTCGCCCGAAGTTCAGAAAGGCTTTCGCTTTCAACTATTCCTTCGAGGAGGAGCGAACTCGCGTCTTGGGAAAGATCATCGACGAAGTCGGCCTCAAGCGAACAATGAAAGCCAATGCCCGCAACAAAAAGCAATGCAAGAAGGCCGGCCTGAAGCCGACTTCCATCTGTCCAGAGCATCGAGCCGCAGCGTCCAAGACTTCGCGGCCCACCGACGAAGCAAAAGAAATGGTGAAGCGACACAACAAGAAGGGCTATGGCTGAGATTCATTCACCAACAACGCCTAACCATACGCTGCAGCGAACTCCGGGCTTTGGCGTTCAGTTACCGGGCGCGGCACTCATCCGACCGGTTCAGTCACGGGCTGTGCAGCCCGCCATGAAGCCCCGCACAGCCCGTGCCTTCGCCTCGCGCCGTGCTCACAGCCGCGCTCCCAGCCCGGAGTCGCTGAGCTCGGGGTCGTTAGCCGATGCTCGCGCATTTTCACCCACAAACCTATGAAACTTCACATTCTAGCCATCTCATTGCTTTGCGTCGGTAGCCTTAGTGCGGCTGACCAGAACAGCCTTACACCCAAAGAGACTTCCGCAGGTTGGAAGCTGCTTTTTGACGGGCACACTTTGACCGGCTGGCACAGCTACCAACAGAAGGAACCCCCGAAAAAGGGCTGGCACGCTGCTGACGGCTGCCTTGTGAACCCCAAATCCAATGGCCGTCCAAACGGCAGCGGCGGCGACCTCGTGACCGACGCCCAATACCTCGACTTCGAGTTCCGCTTCGAGTGGCGCATCAGTCCCGCCGGGAATAGTGGCATTCACTACCTGATTGACGAGACGCGCCCGCCGACGGCGCCGCTTTATAGCGGCGACACGGGACACAGCCCGGTGGGCTTCGAGTATCAGGTGCTGGACGACGAGCGCCACCCCGACGGCAAGCGCGGCCCGACGCACAAGGCTGGCGCGCTGTATGACCTGTTTGCCACCGAGCAGAACAAGCCCCGGCCCGTCGGCGAATGGAACGAAGGCCGCATCATCGTCAACGGCCAACACGTCGAGCACTGGCTCAACGGCGCAAAAGTCGCCGAGTGCGACCTCGACAGCGACGCGTATCGGGCGGTGCTTGCCAAGAGCAAGTATCATGTCGTCCTGGGATTCGGCGCCAAGGCGGCAACCCCGCTCGCATTACAAGACCACGGCGAGGAGGTTGCCTTTCGCAACCTCAAGATTCGCGAGCTTCATCCCAAATGACCGCAGCGGCTAACAACTTCTGATGTCTATGCGCGTAGCCGCATAGTCACCACTGGTTGAATTATCCAGGTTTTTCAGAGGGTGGGCGACTGGCAGGGGGGGTATACCATCTTTAAGAATGAAAAGGACTTTCAGAAATGGCATTGGGTGAGCGCGAAGCGCCGGGGAGCGCGGGGTTGCCATCGCTACGCTACGATTCCAGCCCGCAGTGGCTGGCATCCTGCCAGACACATCGTGCGACGTGACACTAGCGGAGGTCGTGCAGTTCGCGAGTTGCTACGCTCCATGCGCCCGGCAAGGATGCCGGACGCTGCGGGCAGGATGCCCGCGCTCCCCGGCGCTGCGCGCTCATCTCTCCTGCTTTGTAGTGTCTCTTTAATTCTTGGAGATGGCACTCATACCATCTCCTGCGAATAGACAGACAGGGAAGCGATGCGTTATTGCTGCGGAGGGACCGCCCGAGCCGAAGACCGATGTAGTCGAAGTAGCCGGTGGTGAAGCGAGGAACGAGCGAGAACCACGGGAATAGAACCAATCGAAATAAGCCCCGGAGCGCACGCTTTCTCTGCGTGCGCGCCCGTTTCGTTTATTACGTGGGGGTGTAGGCGACCTTGCACCTCACGCTTGCGTCTCTGCCCGCTGTCCTCTGTCCTGTGTGCTTCATGTCACTTTGGAAGAAAATCCGCACACGTTTCGAGACTGCTGGCTTGCGCTTGCTTGCGTGGGGCATCCCGCGCCTTTCGCGGGAGCGGTGTGTGCGGCTGGCGAATGGCGTGGGCGCACTCGGTTTTGCGCTGGATGCGCGGGGGCGTTCGGTCGCGCTGGGGAATTTGCAGTGTGCGCTGGGCGATGCGTTGAGCGGGGAGCAACGGCGCGAGGTGGCGCGGGCGAGCTATTGCAACTTCGTCCGCACGATGCTCGATCTCTTTTGGTCGCCCGCATTTCTTCTCGCGGAAAATCGGCGCTACTTGCGGCTGCACGGCTACGAGGCGCTGAATGAGCGGGCCGCGCGCGAGAAGCGCGGTGTGGTGTATGTCTCGCTGCACGCGGGGAATTGGGAGTGGGCGAGTGTGGCGTGTGGCTTTGGCGGGCCGGGTGCGATTGCGGTGGCCGAGCATTTTCGTAATGCCAGCCTCGGCTCTATCGTGACTCGGGCGCGCGAGGTGAGCGGGCAGCAGATCATCCCACAGGAAAATGCGATGCTGCGAATGTTGCGCGCCGTGAAGCGCGGGGGGCGCGCGGGCTTCCTGGCGGATCTCAGCGTGCATCCCGCGCAGGCGGCGACGGTGGTGTCGGCCTTTGGGCTGGAAATGAGCGCGAGCATCCTACACGCCGTGCTCGTGCAGCGGGCGGGCGCGCTCGTGGCGGTGCTGGATACTTTCCCCCGGCGCGATGGCTCGTGCGATGTCCACGCCTCCGTGTTGGAAGTCGCGCCCGGGGCGACGACGCGCGAGGTCGCGCAGCAGTGCTGGGATCACTTCGAGCCGCGCCTGCGCTGTGAGCCGGGGTTGTGGATGTGGCCTTACAAGCACTTCCGCTACCGCCCGCGCGGGGCGACTCGGGAGTATCCTTTCTATGCAAATGAGTCGGGCGCTTTTGAAAAAATGCGGCGCGGGTAGAAGCGACGCTCCGCCGCTTTCGGGAGCTGCCGGGCGGATGACGAGCGCCTCGCAAGCGACGAGGCGTCGCTTCTATCCGCGAGTAGCCCGTTGACACCGCTTCTCGCGCTGCTTTCCTCCGCAGCGATGAAACATCTACTCACACTACTCGCCGCCGTCGCCGCCCTCGGGCTCAGCGCGTGCGTCTCCAGCAGCGCCGGTTATTCCGTCCATGCTTACAAGCCCAATAACCCTGCGAACGTCCGCGTAAAAGTCTCCATCGCCACGCAGAATATTTACGTGATGGAAGGCGACCGCGTGCTCATGGCCGTGCAAGGCTGTGTGGGGGAAAACGGAAAAACCCCGATGGGCAATCACACGATCTTTAATAAAATCCGCAACAAACGCTCTGGCAGTTTCGGCTTTGATCGCAACGGCAACGGTGCCGACATCCACCATGGCCAGAGCGTCGCCGTCGGCTATCCGATGGGCTTCTGGTGTGAGTTTGCGCCAGCTTACGGCTTCCACGAAGGGTTCGTGTGGGACATCGCGCGCACTCACGGCTGCATCCGTATGCACCGCCAGGCAGCGGCCCGTTTCTTTGCGCTCGTGCGCAATGGCACGCCGGTGAACATCGCCCACACTCAGCCGGAGGATGCGACTGCAGGCCGCACCGTCCGCCACATTGATCAGCGCAATGATCCCGATCCTTCCTCGGATCGCCTCATGTCTTCTTCCTACTTCCAAGACCCTCCGGGGACGCTGCTCGAATAACGCACCCTTTTCAAAGACGCCGGCGACCATCGTTGCTGGCGTCTTTTTTGGCTCCACCGCAAGCTCGGGGGATGCCGGAGTTCCAACACATTTATGAAAACTGCGGCGCTTCTTTTCACCACCACGCTCGCTACCATGCCGCTCGCTGCGCAAGCGCCGGGGCTGCTGGAGCGGGGGAATCTCGTGGCGTGGTGTGTGGTGCCTTTTGATGCGCGAGGGCGGGGGCCGGAGGAGCGGGCGGAGATGTTGGAGCGGCTGGGGTTTCGGAGTTTTGCGTATGATTGGCGGGGGAAGGATGTGGCGAGTTTCGACGCGGAGGTGGTGGCGCTGAAGAAGCACGGGGTGGGGCTGGCAGCGTGGTGGTTCCCGACGAATGTGGAGGATGCCACGGCGGGCGTGATTTTAGAGGTAGTGAAGAGGCACGGCATCCACCCGCAACTGTGGGTGATGGGCTCGGGCGCGCTGACGCAGTCGCCGGAGGAGCAGGCGCAGCGGGTGGAGCAGGAGGCGGCGCGGATCGGCAAGCTCGTGGAGCTGGCGAGGCCGTATGGGTGCAGCGTGGAGCTATATAATCACAACGGGTGGTTCGGCGTGCCGGACAATGAGATCGCAGTGATCGAGCGGTTGCGGGCGAGGGGCGTGGAGGGCGTGGGGATGGTGTATAATTTCAGTCACGGGCACGGGGATGTGGCGGATTTCGCAGCGCGCTGGGCGCGGATGAAGCGGTATGTGGTGGCGGTGAATATCACGGGCATGGTGCTCGGCCAGGGCGAGAAGCTGATGCCGCCCGCGCAGGGGGAGCATGAGCTGGAAATGCTGCGGATCATTTCAGCAAGCGTCTGGAGCGGCCCCATCGGGCTGATCGCGGAGCAGGGCGGCGACGCGGAGGTGACGCTGGGGAATGGGTTGCGTGGGGCGGATTGGCTAAAGGCGGAGCTGGCCCAGCCGGGCTCGGGCGGGGAGAGGCCGAGCGTGCGGTAGGGGAGGCGTGTCTTCTGCGGGGCGGGCAGATTTTTTGCAAAAAAAGATTTGGAATAAACTGCGGGCGGCTACGTCATAACTGCGTCCTCTGAACAACGGCGGACATTCAAAAACAACAACACACAATACACGTATGAAATCCATCAACACCACACGCACACTCCTCGCTGGCGCTGCACTCGCAGGCATCATGACGGGCGGCTTCGCCGTTCGCGCCATGGCTGCCACCTCGGCTCCTACGAAAGCCACCACCGGCGAAGTCGCGGACGACGCGAAACCCGCTGGCGAGACGCATGATTGCGCCGGCAAAAACGGCTGCAAAGGCAAGGGCGGCTGCAAGAGCGGCGACAACGGCTGCGCTGGCAAAAACACCTGCAAGGGCAAGGGCGGCTGCGCAATGAAAGACGGCAAGCCAAAGCACTAACCGCTAGGTTTTCCAAGAGCAGGCCCCGATCAGCAAATGCGCTGGTCGGGGCCTGTCTCGCGAAAATACAGCGTGAACTCCGAACTCCGAAAGCTACGTTCAGCGTTCGAAGTTCAAAAAACGTCTCCATCCACTCCACGCCCTCTTTTTTCTAAAGAGCAAAACAGCCACAATCTCATGTCCGCCTCTCGCTTCACCGCGCATCTCGACTACGGCATCGGCATCGGCCTGCGTGTGCCGCACTACCGGCACATCTTGGAGAAGAAACCGCTCGTGGATTGGTTCGAGGTGATCTCGGAAAACTACATGGTGGATGGCGGGCGCGCGCTGGAGACGCTGGATAGCATCCTAGAGCAATACCGCGTCGTGCAGCACGGCGTGTCGCTTTACTTCGGCAATAAAGACCGGCCCAACCGTGAGCATCTGCGCAAGTTGAAGCGGCTCACGAAACGCACAAAGACGCCGTGGGTGAGCGATCATCTTTGCTGGGGCAGTGTGGATGGCACCTTTAGCCACGATCTTTTGCCCATGCCCTATACGTGGGAGGCAGTGGAGGCCACGGCGCGGAATATCCGCGAGGTGCAGGACTTCCTAGAGCTGCCCGTGGCGGTGGAGAATGTGAGCAGCTACGCGGAGTTTCACGCCTCGGAGATGTCGGAGTGGGAGTTCCTCACGGAAGTCGTCGAGCGCGCAGACTGCGGCATTTTACTCGACGTGAATAATATCTACGTCTCCTCGATGAATCACACTTTTGACCCCCGCACGTATCTCGATTTCGTGCCCAGCGAGCGCGTGGCGCAGATCCACGTCGCCGGGCACACGCGCTACAAAAAATACATCCTCGATACGCACGACGCCCCCGTCTGCAATCCTGTGTGGGAGCTGTATGAGCGCGCCATCCGCCGCTGCGGGCGCACGGCGACGCTGCTGGAGTGGGATGATAAAATACCGAGCTTTGCCGAGGTGCATGGCGAGGCACTGAAGGCCGCGCAATTCCTGCCTAGCGAAAAAGTCCGCGCCGCATAGATCATGGCCGCCGTGAAAAAAACAAAGACCCTCCGCGCCATCCAGCGCCTCATGCTGGAGGCCGTGCGCCAGCCGCTCACTACGCAAGAGCAGATGCAGCATGCGGGGCACGTAGTGGCGGAGAAAATCATCAAGCCCAACGACCGACTCGCCGCCTTCGAGCGGCTGCAAATTTACAACCAGCAATACTGGTGGCGCTTGCTCGGGGCTTTCGGCGAAGACTTCCCCGGCGTGCGCGCCATCCTCGGCCAGCGCCGCTTTGACCGCCTCGCGCTCGCCTACCTCCAGGCCCACCCCTCGCGCTCGTGGACGCTGCGGAATCTCGGCTCACAGTTCCCCGCTTTCCTCGCAGCGAACGCCGAGCCCGGTAGCTCACTCGCCGTGGACATGGCGCGGCTGGAATGGGCACGCATCCTCGTCTATGACGAAGCTGCGCTCGATCCCGTGGACCCGCAGCGCCTCGCCCACTTGCCGCCGGAGCGGCTACGCTTCCGCCTCCAGCCGCACTTGCAGCTCCTCACTTTCGCGTATCCCGTGGACCAGCTCATCACCAAGCTCCGCCAGCGCCAGAGCGAGTCCGCCAGCAACGCCGCCACCGGCAAGCGCCGCGCATCCAGCGTCCGCCTGCAATCGCGCCCTGCGCGCGAGCCGATCTTCATCGCCGCCTACCGCCGCGAAAACAGCGTGCGCTACCGCCGCATGGAGCCGCTCGCCTTTGTCCTGCTCTCTGCGTTAGGAAAAGGAACTCCTCTCGCCGAAGTTTGCGAACTGTTATCCGAAGGCACAACTCTCCCGCCCGAAGCCGCCGCCGCGAGCATCCGCACATGGTTCGCGGAGTGGACTTCGCTCCACTGGCTTGCGCCCTACACGCGGTAAGCCGCCTCTCCACAAACGCAAAGCGCGCGCCGAGTTTCCCCCGGCACGCTCTTTTAGTTTATAAGCGCTTTGGCGAAAGCCACGAGCTGATCGGGGACTGCGGCGCACAAAGCGTCGTCGTTCGTGACGGGGATCGAGCTGGTGGTGGATGGCGGTTTCCTCGCGCAGACGATCTGATCGCAGAAGCGACGGGGGGCGTCGCTTCTACCACTGCGCGACTTGCGCGGGGAAGAGGCAGCGTTCGCAATCGCTCGCGTCGCGCTGGCAGAAGTCCTCGTAGATTTGCAGCAAGCCCTGCTGGATCGCCGCACTTTTCAGCAGCGTTTTTGCGCGCGGGCTTTCGCCGAAAAGACGCAGTGCAGCGGTCTCCACGCGCGCATTGGTGAGCGCGGCGGGGAGCTTCGCAAACTCCGCCCAACGCTCCGGCTCGGCTGCGATGGCGAGCGGGTGAAAGACATTGGCCAGCATCTCCGTGGCGCGACTTTCGCCGATGAGCGCCATGCGTTTCGCCGCAGGCCGCGAGGTCACGGTGTAGTGGTAGTCCCAGTATTCATCGCGCAGCTCGGCGCAAAAGGCGGAGATCGCCGCTGCATCGCCAGCCGCTCGCAGAGCCCGCACGCGCGGCCAGTGCCGCACGAGTTGTGCGAGCGCGGCGAGGCGACGCTGGGGGTGATTCATGGGCCGTTGCCCGCTCATTTTCCAAAGCGCACGCGGCACGGACAGGCGCTCGAATTCCGCGCGACGCGGCCACCAGCGTTCCCACAGCGCGCGGAGGTAGGCGCGCGTTGGCGAGTCGAAGCTGCCCAGCTCATTTTGATCTAAAAAACCTGCCACGCCGAAGAGCAGCGCCATCGCATCCTCGCCCGCCGCGCGCAGCAATCGCAGCGGCAGACGCTGTGCAAGGAGGGTGAAGGGGAGCTTGTTGGATTTGTAGCCGAGTGCGGTGGCGAGCGATTGGTAAAGCGCCTCGCCGGCCCCGTGCGCCTCGGCCATCTGCGCAAGCGCCGCCGCTTTTCGCCGCAGGCGAAACTGCGCCGCTCCGAGCAAAACCTCGCGCACCTTTTGATCGCTCATCGCACGCAGCGGCGCGAGGCAGAGGCCGGGCTTTGCGGCGGGTTGCGGCGAGGGCGGTTCGGCGAGCGAGGAGGCATCCAGCAGCACTTGCGGCACGAGGCGATGCTTCGTCGTGCGGGTGAAAAACTCGGCATCCCCGCGTGTGAGGAAAACGTGGAGCACGACGCCGTCGTAAGCGGGATTCGTGGAGTGCCCGTGATGCTCCCAATCGCGCGCATCGGGGTCCAGCTCGATGCTGCCGCGCTGCGCCTCGCCGCCATCTATCGCGACCGCCGCCTCCGCAAAATCCGGGCCCGCTTCGTGATTCCAAATCCCAAACTGCACCACGCGTGCCGCCCGTCCATCCGCCGTCGTGAATTCCCGCCCAAATCCGCCAGCAAACCAATGCGCCTGCAACTCCTGCTCCGACCAATCGCGAGCCGGGCGCGGCCTTTCGCAAAGTTGCGCCGGTGAGCGGAGGAGGTCGTAGCGGTCAGCCGGGGACATGGTGGATATTAAGTGATGTGGTCGTAGGTGCCATGCGGGCCAATCCACCACCATAGCAGCCCCTCGGGGTGTTCTTTGGCCAATGCGCGGTAGTGCAGCCCAACGCGCGCGGACCAAAACGCGCCGACCTTTTTGAGGCGGACGGATGGGTGGCGTGAATTGACTTTGAGCAGCCCGAAATTCTTATCAGCGAGTTCACGAATGGCTTCTGGCAACTTGTGGTAGTGCGCCCAAAATTCCGTTGTGGTGAAATGTTTCAAAGCGGTTTGCAGCGGCCAGCCTCGAACTCCGCCTCCGCGCGCTTGCCAGCAGCCTCGAAGCGCCCGCCAAGAATATCTGCCTCAATTTGGCGATCCCATTGATCGGCAGCATACTCCTCAAACCATTGCGAAAAGCTGGAAAGTTCGCTGGCTGTAAGACGGGTAACGGCGGATTCGATTTCTTGCACGCTCATACACTTAAGTTGTGTGCAGAAAAGAAAAGCCGCAATCCTGGACTGCGAAACGCTGAATTTTTCCTCGTCCCCTCCGCCCCTCGCTCGTAGTGCTGGGGCCATGACAACACTCGCACCTGCCGACCTGCTCGCTTCGCTCAAGTGGCGCTACGCCACGAAAAAATTTGACGCCGCGAAAACTATCTCCGCCGACATGTGGGCTGCGCTGGAGCAGGCGCTCATCCTTTCTCCGTCGTCCTTTGGCCTTCAGCCGTGGAAATTCATCGTCGTGACTGATCCTGCGCTCAAGCAAGCACTGGTGCCCGTCTCGTGGGGGCAGATGCAGCCGAGCGACTGCTCTCACCACGTCGTCTTTGCCGCGCACAAGTCGCTTTCTGCGGCGGATGTGGATCGCTTTATCGCCAGCACCGTCGCCGCGCGCGGCGGAAAAGCGGAAGACCTCAAGGGCTACCGCGACATCATGGTGGGCTTCGCGGCCAATGCGGAGAAGGCGGGTAAAATCGGTGATTGGTCCAAGAACCAAGCCTACATCGCGCTGGGGAATTTCATGACAAGCTGCGCCGTGCTCGGCGTGGACGCTTGCCCGATGGAGGGCATCGCGGCGGATCAATACGACAAGCTCCTCGGCCTCGAAGGCACCGAATATACCACCGTCGTCGCCTGTGCGGCCGGCTACCGCGCGGCGGATGATAAATACGCGACGCTGCCAAAAGTGCGCTACCCAGCGAGCGAAGTTGTCTTGAACAAGTAAGACGGCGCGGGCGGACTAAAGAAATTGCCAGCGTCCGCCAGAATCCTTATCCCAGCTTCACTCAAGAGCATGATTATCCAGCACCAACCACCGCTGCATTTGACCTACTGCATGAACATCCATCCGGGTGAGACATGGGCAGAGCAGCTCGCGGCGTTGCACGATAAAACGCAGATGGTCGCGAAGTTTGTCGCGGAGGGAGAATGGTTCGGCCTCGGCCTTCGCCTCGGTGCGCAAGCGGTGAATGATCTCGCCGCCGACCCCGAGCTTCGCCGCGCCGCGCTCGATACTTTTCACGAGCACAAGCTCTATCCTTTTACGGTGAACGCCTTCCCCTATGGCCGCTTCCACGCCGGGCCCGTGAAGGAACAAGTCTATACTCCCGACTGGCGCATGGCCGAGCGGCGCGACTATACCTTTGATGTATGCGACATCCTCGCCGAGTGGCTGCCAGAGGGGATTGACGGCTCGATCAGCACCGTCCCCGGTTCTTATAAAGACTGGATCCGCGAGCCCGACGACGTCGTCGCCATGGCGCACAATCTCGCCAGCGTGGCCTCCTACCTCGCCGCCGTGCGCGAGGACACGGGCAAGGAAATGCACCTCGGACTAGAGCCCGAGCCGGACTGTTTTTTCGAGACGACGGAGGAGGCGATCCACTTTTTCAAAACCGCACTGTGGACGCACGGCGTGGAGGAAATCAAACGCACCCGCCAATGCTACACCAGCGAGGCCGAAGAGATCATCCGCCGCCATATCGGCATCTGCTTCGACACCTGCCACGTCGCGCTGCAATACGAAGATCCCACTGAGGCGCTGAAGCGGTATCAATCCGAAGGCATCCGCATTTCCAAAGTGCAACTCAGCGCCGCCCTCTCGGCTCAAAATACGCCCGAGGCGCGCGCTGCGCTGCGGGCATTCGCCGAGCCCGTCTATCTCCACCAGACGAAGGTCCTCACCAAAGACGGACACGTCCACGGCTGGCCCGATCTCTCGCCCGCCCTCGATACGGTCGGCCTCCTTTCCGACATTGAGGAGATGCGCGTCCACTTCCACGTCCCGCTTTTTTTTAAAGGCACCGATGTCTTGCAAAGCACCTTCGACACGCTCACGCCCGAGTTCTTTGCGCTGCTCAAAAAAGGAGCCACCAGCCACGTCGAGATCGAGACTTATACCTTCGATGTCCTCCCGCCCGAGCTACGCCCGAAGGATGTCGTGAAGAGCATCGCGCGGGAATTCCAGTGGGTCCGCGAACACCTCTAGCACGCGCTAGGCGTCCATGAAAATCGGCCTCGTTCGTCGCGGGTATTCGAGCACTGGAGGGGCGGAGACGTATTTGCTACGCCTCGGTGGCGCGCTCCAGCAGGCGGGGCATGAGCTGGTGCTTTTTAGTGACGAGCAGTGGCCGGTAGAGGCTTTTGAAGCGGAGCGGCTACAGCCCACGCAGATCGTTCTGGAGGCGCGCTCGCCCCGGCTTTTTGCGGATGCAGTGCGGGCGGCGAGGCCACAGGTGGCGTGCGATTTCTTGCTGAGTCTGGAGCGCGTGTGGGCTTGCGACGTGTATCGCGCCGGGGACGGCGTGCATGGGGAATGGCTGCGGCGGCGGGCAGCGCGCGAGCCGTTTTGGAAGCCGTTTTTCCGCAAGCTCCAGCGCAAGCACACGGAGCTGCTCGCGCTGGAGCGGGCGCTTTTCACGGGCGGCGCGCGGGCGATCATTGCCAATTCGCGGATGGTGAAGGACGAGATCACGGCGCACTTCGGCACGGCGGCGGAGCGCATCCACGTGGTCCACAATGGCGTGCCCGCGTGGAGCGCAGAGCCCGGCGAGCGCGCGCGCAAGCGGGCGGAGCTGGGGCTGAATGAGGGCGATTACGCGGTGCTCTTTGCGGGCTCGGGCTGGGAGAGAAAGGGGCTGCGCTACGCCATCGCGGCGATGGACTCCGTGCCGGGGACGCTGCTCATCGCGGGGCGCGGGAAGACACGCGCGCGCAGTGAGCGCGCACGTTTCCTCGGCCCGCAAGATCGCTCTGCGATGCACGCGCTGCTCGCAGCGGCTGATGCCTTTGTGCTGCCGACGCTCTACGAGCCGTTCTCCAACGCTTGCCTAGAGGCGCTCGCAGCGGGCCTCCCCGTCATCACCACGCGGGCCAACGGCTTTGCAGAAATCATCGAGCCTGGCGTGGAGGGCGAGGTCATCGCGGATCCCGCCGATACCGCCGCACTCGCTCGCGCGCTCGCTGCGTGGGCCGACCCGGCCAAGCGCGCAGCGATCCGCGCGCAGCTCTTGGGCAAAGGCGCAGCCTACTCCATTGAGGCCAACGTGCGCCGCACGCTGGAGGTCATCGAGCGGTGCAGCCGCTAAAAAAGACCGCCCTCTTTTTTACCTCCTCTTAATAATTCTCCCGTTGGCAGGACACACGAGATTTACACTCGGGTGCTTTCTTTGTGGGCATGAAAGCAAAACACATCATCGCTCTCCTCACACTCAGCGCCGCACTCGCCCACGCCGATCCGCAGATCACTTCGTGGTTCACGGCAGGCTCCAGCAAATATGCGCGAATCGTGGAGACCGACGCCGAGCTGCTCGCGGGCACGAGTAAGACGACGTGGACGCGCACGAGCGGGCCGAACACCACGACGCAAGCACTGCCCGTGTATGCGGGGCCGCAGCAGATTGATGCGAGTGCGAGCTGGGTCTATGTGAAGACACCCGATCTCGGCCCTTACATCATGGGCCCGTGGTATGATAATGCGGCGCGCACCGCGCTCTTCGTGAACATCCCGAAGAACCAAAACCTCATCATCCGCATCCCACGCACGAGCACGCTCGGCGCGATCCCTACGACGAAGACGAGCACCCTCGGGCTGAATATCGGCGGCACGTTGCAGGACGCAGTCGGCTTTTTTGTGGATGGCGTAGCGACCTTCGATCCCATGGATGGCTTCTCGTATGCGGGCGGCACCGAGAGCAGCCCTGGCACCGGCCAATGGCACCGCGATGCGTATGTGAATGAGGCGATCACTTTCGACAAAGGCTACTCCCACGAGCAGAACACTGGCAAATACCACAACCACGCCGACCCCCTCGCGCTGCGCTATCTGCTCGGGGATAATGTGACTTTTAACAGCACGACAAAAGTCTATGCCGAGGGCGACACCACCGCGCCCGCCAAGCACTCGCCGCTGCTCGGCTGGATGCTCGATGGCCTGCCGCTCTACGGCCCTTACGGCTACAGCAGTGCGCTGGATGCGACGAGTGGCGTGCGCCGGATGGTCGGCGGGTTCGTGCTGCGCAATGGCGCGACAGCGGGTGTGGATAACATCACCACCGCAGGCCGCACCGTGCCCGCGTGGTCGCTGCGCAATGGCGGCACGAGCGTGGCGGGCCCCGCCGTGAGCACCACGTATCCCCTCGGGCGCTACATCGAGGATAACGCCTACCTCGGCGATCTCATCAAGACCGGCATCACGTATTACACGCTCGGCACGGACTTCGATCTGAACGAATACAACGTGCGCTATTGCGTGACGCCCGAGTTCCCGAGCGGCACGTATGCTTACTTCCTGAACGTGACCAGCGCGGGCGGGCCGCAATTTCCCTACATGATAAACCGCTACTTCTACGGCACGCCCACGGGCGGCTCGGTGTCGAGCGTGACGGAGAGTGTGACGAATCAATTCACCGGCGGCCCCGGACTCGCCGAGAGCCTGAGCATGAGCAGCGTGAACACCGGCACCGGAGCCGCCGCGATCACTTGGACGAGCGTGGAGGGCTGCGCGTATAAAGTGGAGGCCACCGCCGATCTCAGCTCCTGGGGCACGCTCGCCAGCGCGCAGGCTGCGACCGCGAACTCCACTGGCACGACCTACAGCGAGAGCGGTGGAGGGTTTAATCCGCAGCGTTTTTACAAAATCTCGCGCGCCTCGCTCGCACTCTACGACGGCGGTGGCGGCATCACTTACAGCGCGCCGACCGCGACGACCAGCGCCGCAAGCAGCGTGGGCAGCAGCACGGCGACGCTGAATGGCATCGTGAATGCGAACGGCCTCAGCACGGCGATCACCTTTGAATACGGCCTCACCACCAGCTACGGCACGACGGCCACGGCGGCGCAATCGCCACTCGCCACGAGCACGAGCACGACCGTCACCGCCGCCATCACGGGACTCGCCGCGAGCACGGCGTATCACGTCCGCATCAAAGCCGTGAATGGCGTCGGCACCAGCTACGGGAGCGACGTGAGCTTCACTACCATCGCCGTCGGCGCGCAGCAGGCACCGAGCGTCACGACCGATGCCGCGACCTCCATCACCTCCACGACGGCTACTTTAAACGGCACCATCAATGCCAACGGCGCGACCTCCGCTACGTCCTTTGAATATGGCCTCACCACGGCGTATGGCACCAGCGCATCCTCCTCGCCGGTGAACGTGACCGGCAGCACGAATACGAGCGTGGCGCTCGCACTCACCGGCCTCACCGCGAGCAGCACGTATCACTTCCGCGCCAAATCGGTGAACACCGGCGGCACCACCAATGGCAGCGATCAGAGCTTCACCACCAGCGCCGCCGCAGTCGAAGGCATCAGCAGCGTCAGCCCGAGCAGCGGCACCCACGGCACCACTGCCACGCTCACCGTCGTGCTGAATAATAGCTACGCGCCAGCGCCGCCGCCCGTCACCGTGCAGCCCACCTCCGCCGCGCTCACTCGCAGTGGCGCGACCACGATCACCGCCACCAGCTACACGCGCAATACCACCACTGGCGTCGTCACGCTCGTCTTCGCCCTGCCCGCTGGAGCCACGCTCGGAGCTTACACCGCGAACGTCACCTTCGGCCCAAATACGTGGTCGCTCACCAACGGCTTCACCGTGAACTGAGCCAGAAACTTTTACCATCGGCGCACAAATCTCCGCCGCTCTGAACACATGAAATTTACATCCAGGATTCATATTTCAAACCATGCGCGCTCTATACTCACTCATCGCCATCGTCCTCGCAGCCTCAGCCCATGCCGATCCGCAGCTCACTTCGTGGTTCACCACGGGCTCTGGGAAATATGCCCGCCAATATACCACTGCCGCGAATCGCACGGCGGGGACCACGGCGACGACTTGGACGGGGCATACGAATCCGGCTTATTCGGACGTGTATGAGGTCTCGTATTCGGCGAACTGGGTCTATGTGAAATACACGGGTCTGCCGAGCTACGCGATTGGCCCGTGGTTCCAGCCGGATGGGGTGACGCCGGGCACGATCATGCCAGCGACGCAATCGGTGATCCGGCGCTTCCCGCGCACGCCCACGGTGCCAGCGGCGACCGCGAAGAGCAGCACGGCGGCGGGCACATCGGGCATCCTCGTGAGTGGCGTCCACATTTTTAATAACCTCGATGGGCAGGCGTGGAATGGCACCGCCATCACGGGCGGCGCGCAGCATACGAATGGCACGTATTACTGGCACCGCGTCGCGCCCGTCGCGGAGTCGTATAATTTCGACTACAGCCTCGCGCACTCGAACCCGGCGGGCGCGTTTCATAATCACCAAAACCCCATCGCGCTGCGCTACCAGCTCGGCGACCATGTGGACTATAATTCCTCCACGAAGAATTACTCCGAGAACGCGGCGGCTGTGACGGCGCACTCGCCCATCCTCGGCTACGCGCACGATGGCTACCCCATCTACGGCCCTTACGGCTACAGCGCGGCAACGAACGCTGGCAGCGGTTTGCGGCGCATGGTGAGCGGTTACGTGAAACGAAATGGTGGCACGACGGGCGTGGATACGGTGACTTCCGCGACGACGACGATGCCTGCGTGGTATCTGCGCTACCGCACGAATCACGCGCTCGGCGGCACGACGAATCCCGTCTCCGTGGCGCGCTCGGCGAATACGACGACGTATCCCATCGGCACGTTTGCGCAGGACTACAGCTACCTCGGCGATCTTATCAAAACGGGGACGACTTATTACGCGCAGGCCACGGACTTTGATCTCGATGAATACAACGGGCGCTTTTGCTACACGCCGGAATACCCGGCGGGGACGTATGCTTACTTCGCCACGATAGACAGCGGCAACGCGGCTGCGTTCCCGTATCTATTAAACTTCGAGCACTACGGCGCGACGACGCTGCCGCTCACGCTCACGAGCATCGTGGAATCCGTGACGAGCCAAGTGGCCGCGGGCCCGGCGACACCCATCGCATTTACCACCACCCCCTCGGCGAGCGGGGGGAATGTGACGCTCACTTGGAACAGCGTAGAGGGCAGTAGCTACACGGTGGAAAACAGCACGAATCAAACTTCGTGGACGACGCGCAACACGGGCCTCGCGGCGGCGATGAACGCGACGACGACGGCGCAGAGCATCGCCACCATCGGCAGCAGCGGCACGGAGTATGGGCGCGTCACCCGCACGACGCTGGCCACGTATGATGTGCCGACGACGGCCACGGCGGTGACGACTTCGCAGACCGCCACGGGCACCTACAATGTAGTCGCAAACACAGCGCCCACGCTCACGACGATCAGCACGCTCACCGGCGCGACCGAGGACACCGCGTTTTCGATCTCGTATGCCACGCTTGCCGCCGCCGCGAATGAAGCGGACGTGAATGGCGACGCGATCAGCTTCCGCATTGAAGCCGTGAGCAGCGGCGTGCTGACGATCAACGGCGCGAACGTCGCCGCTGGCACCACCTTGTTTGCCAGTGGCGACACCGTGGTGTGGACGCCCGCAGCGAATGCGAACGGCACGCTCACCGCCTTCACGGTGAAGGCTTGGGATGGCGCGCTCGCATCGAGCACGGCGGTGCAGGTCAACATCAACGTCGCCGCTGTGAACGATGCGCCGACGCTCACCACGATCAATGCGCTGGCGAA
>JAYVQK010000261.1:0-17616 GCA_043757005.1 Verrucomicrobiaceae bacterium | reverse complement strand
GGGTGGGACTCACGCCGGGGGCTTGGTGATTCGCGATCCACGTAGCGCGACACCTCGCTTTCGAGGGGGTGGGACTCCTGCGTCCCATCACTCCCATCGCTCCCAGAGCCCATGTCTATTTGGTAAATGCCGCGCCCATTCGTGGCATACGCCCACCGCACGGCCATCTTGCCCGCGTAATCCTTCGCCTGCGCCACACCTTCCGTCAGCGGCTTGTCCCACGCCTTGGCTTCGATCACCGCCAGCTTGCGGTTGCGATAGACGAGCGCGTAATCGGCGGTGAGCGCCTTGCCCCGTTTGCCGTGCCCCTCGATGCGGCCCGGCATGATGGGGTATTCGCGCAGGATCTTGCTCCCCTCCACCACGCCCCAGCCCGCCGCCTTTAGCGCGGGATCAATGTGCTCGGCTCTCGTTTCGGCTTCGTTCATGAGGCTGTTCTCTTACTTGTTCTTGCTCGGGATGGGAACACCCCAAATGCGGATATCAATCGGGATGATCTCGCCCGCAGCCAATACAAAGTTATCCGAACGCGCATCCCCAATCCAGACCTCCCACCGCGAGTCCGTCTCCACCTTTTTCCATAACCAGCAAAACTGCCTCACTGCTACGGCCCCTGCTTCGATGAGAAACTGATCTACCTTTTCCTGTGGGGGATTCGGATCGCCCAAAATGAATTTCTGGCGTGAAACGATCTGGCCCGACTCCGTCATTCCAATGGGCTCAGGGGCTGTGGAGAAGAGCTTTTCCCACCAGCGCATGCGCAGAAGATATTCCTCTGGGGTGCTGTCGAACTGGTAGATTCTGTCATTGATGATTTCGTAATAGTCCCCGTAGGTTCCCGGCAGGGTGATTTTCACGACTTCACTGGTTTCCCCGTCAAACAACACAAGATGTTCAGAGCCCTCCGCCAGCCAGCGCAGGCATAAATCAGACCACCCGGTATGCGGGCAACTCTGCGCCCAATCCAGAAGCAGGGCAGCTTGCCGTTTCTTCTTTTGATCTATTTGACCGTTGCGCCCGCCTTCTTGAAATTCCTTGTCTGCGCCAATGCTTGAGACAAGGAAACCGAGCACGGTTGCGCTGCCACGGCAGCTTTCACACGGCCACGGACGCCAGCGAACGAGCGGATAGTTCGCAGATCCAAAAAGATCGTCTGTTTGGTTTTCAGCATTTTCCATTACTTATAGGCACTCATACGATGGGTCAAGCAACGAGTCGCTCCAGCTCTCCGCTGAACGCCCCGTGCAGCAGCGACTTCTTCAACGCCTCCAGCGCGGCGAGCTTCCGCTCGTAGAGGCGGCGAGGCGTTGGGTTTCATCTTATGCCGCCTTTCTTGGGTTCGACCGCCCCCGAAAGCAGATCGCGCTGGAGTCGGGCCACGGCGAGTTCCTTTACCTTGGCTTCCACCTCCACCGTCAGCGGCCAGCCGAGCCACGCTTTCGGGAAATCTCCCGCCTCGATGTAATCGTGATGCCGCTCCGGCTTCGGACCGTCCCAGCCTTCCAGCGGACTGGAGATGTGAAACAACGGCTCGCGACGCCCCCATGTCGCGCGCGCGGCTTCGGTCGCGGCTTCCAGCGTCGAGCCATCCGGGCAGCACCGATGATGGTGCGCGTCAAAGACCAACGGCACGCCCGTGCCAGTGCAAACCGGCAGCAGATCGCGGGGCGTGTAAACCTTGTCGTCGTTCTCCAGCGTCAGGCGCGAGCGCACCCGCTCCGGCAGGCGCTCGATGTTCGTGCACAGCGCGCGCAGGGCGGAGGGCTTGTCGCCATACGCACCGCCGCCGTGGATGTTGAGGGTGTCCGCGCCAATCCACTCGGCCACCTCAGCTTGGTAATCCAGTTCGGCCAGCGAATTTTCCAGCGTCTTGGGATTGGGCGAATTAAGCACCACGAATTGATCCGGATGAAACGACAGCCGCAGGTCGTGGTGGCGGGCGAACTCCCCGCACGCCCGAAAGCGCGCCACCAGATCCGCGCTGCCCGGCAGTTCGCCCACGTCGTAACCCGCCGTGGGATGCGTCTTCACCGGCAAAATCTGGCTATTCACCCGGAACGCGCCGATGCCATGCGCCGCGCAATAGCCGAGCGCGGCCAGCAGCGCGTTGGCGTTGATGAGGCAGAGTTCCGCCAGCCGGGCCAGCCGCTCGCGCTGGCCCAGCCGCAGCATCGCCGTCACCGTCGTGGTGCGGAACTTGATCGGCTCGCTCGCAAACTGGCAGCACAGCCCAAGCCGGAGGTTGTTGACCTTGGATCGGCTCATACGTTCGCCCTCCGCGCGTCGCCGAAACACCGCTTCGGCGGATGGATGGTTTGCGGTTCGCGGATGGCAAAGCGCGATTCGCCGTGAAGCGGCATGGATGCCCTGCTCCTTGGGATTGAAAATGGCGTAGTTGGTTTCATTTTAGAGTTCTCCGGTGAATGCTTGGTGGAGCGTTGCTTGAGGAGCAACGACACTCCTGTCGTTGGGGTAAATTGCAAGCAAGACAAGAGTGTCGTGAAGAGGCTGGTTAAACACGACAGGAGTGTCGTGGCTCCAGTTCCCCCGTGAAGGCTTGGTGCAGGAGCGACTTCTTCAACGCCTCCAGCGCGGCGAACTTCCGCTCGTAGAGGCGGGCGAGGCGTTGGGTTGCGGTGGCGTTCATAGGGCTTCTAAAAAAGGCACACTTCCGACAGCCTCCCCCATGCCAGCCGAGAATCTCGGCGCACGTTCCCGAGCCTCCCGACCCCCAGCCAACGATTGCGCCTGACGTTCCCGAGCCTCCCGACCCCCAGCCAGAATCTCTGGCTGTATCTGTGGCGACAGAGTAGCGGGCATCACAGTTCTCCAGTGAAGGCTTGGTGCAGCAGCGACTTCTTCAACGCCTCCAGCGCGGCGTGCTTCCGCTCGTAGAGGCGGGCGAGGCGTTGGGTTTCTTCTGACAAGTCGTCGAGCTTCTCAACGATTTGTTTTTGTTCTGCAACTGGCGGAAACGGAAACCGCTCGTTCTCAAACGTGCCCATGTTGATGTTCGCTTGGGCGCTTCCTTTTCCTAGCGCTTGGATGCGCGCCTTGAATGACTGGAGCAGGTATTCGATGAAGCCGATTTCAGCCTCTTTCGGATCTGCCACGACGCCAATGACGCTGTCGGGGAAGCAAGCGTCGAAGCCCAAGATGGCGGTCTCTGCGATGTTCGCCGCGATGGTGATGCAGATTGTCCCCTTCGGCCAAAGCTTGCTCTGGGCGAGTCCGAGTTCGCTGTAAGTCTGGGAATACTCCGTGATGAAATGGTCGGCGTTTCGGATGTCGCCCGTTTGGATGAACGGATATTTCCCTCCGTAGAGCTTCGGCTCGTTGCGCGGGCGATGTTTCGACTTACCACGGCCAAACGTCGTGGCGATTTCCTCCAACGTCTTTTGCTTCCACCCCGGGCCGCGCTGGGTGAAGACGGATTGGAGGCGGCTTTCGAAGAGGGCGCGGGCGTTTTGGAGGTTCTTTTCGGCGTTGGCTTTGGCGGTGGCGAGGCCCTCAAACGCTTCGTCCAGCAGGCCGACGATCCGCTGCTGTTCGGCCAGCGGGGGGAGCGCGATTGTCAGCCCGAGAACTTGCTCGCGGGAGATGCCCGGTATTGCAGCTCCCGTGGACAGCGATTGGAAGTGATCGAACGTCGAACTGAGAATCGCGTGGATAAAACTTGGCTCTGCGCCGGTCACTCGAACGGCCATCAACTGTCGGCTAATCGCCACTTCGTCTTCGTCGAGCAGGTTGATTTTACCGACGCCCGATCCCTTGACGGTTATGAGCACGTCGCCGCGCTTCGCCTTTATCTTCGGATGCTCCGTCCACTTCGTGATTACCGGATTCAATGGGCCGAAGTCGGAAGGACCAGTGAGATAACCGACGCCCCGAGACTCCGTGTTGTAGTCTTTCGCGTCGATGTGCTGGCCAGAAATTAGTTGGCACACGTCGCCCAGCGTTTTTGTCTTCCACCCCATCTTCATGGTCGCGCCCTCCGAAGGGGCAAAGCCCCGGCCTCATACCAGCCCAGGGCAACGCCCTGGGTTACGGTTTCGCAAATCGCTGAGGGCTGAAAGCCCGGCCCATCTGCGCGGCCATTGGCACGGGCTTTCAGCCCTTGGCGTGTTGGGGGGCATTGTTCCTGGGGCGTTGCCCCAGGCTGGTATGAGGCCGCGCCGTTGGCGCTTCGGACCTGCGTGGCGTCCATGGTTGTGCCGTTGGTGCTCACGATTTGGGCGACGGCTGCGTTCATAGCAGCGCCTTGATGTTGCCCAGCACTTCCGCGCTCTCGGCGTCCAGCGCCGCGATCTCCTCCATGATTTCCTGCGGGCTGCGGTGCGCGATTTCCTCGCCGCCGTTGGGGTTCTTCACGGAGAGGTCAAAAGTCTTTGGATCAATGGTCGCCACGTCCACGCTCCAGCTCTTGGGCGAGTCGGCTTTGGTCTTCTGCAAGGCGATGAACTCGGCGAGGTCGGCGTCGTTGAGCGGGTTGGTCTTGCCCATGTTGCGGCCCGGGTCGAGCTGGTAGAACCAGACTTTGCGCGTCTTCGTGCCTTTTTCAAAGAAGAGCACCACGGTCTTCACGCCCGCGCCGATGAAGGTGCCGCCGGGGCAGTCGAGCACGGTGTGGAGATTACATTCTTCGAGGAGCTTTTGCCGCAGGCTCACGGAGGCGTTGTCGGTGTTGGAGAGGAAGGTGTTCTTGATGACGATGCCGGCGCGGCCACCGGCCTTGAGGATTTTAATGAAGTGCTGGAGGAAGAGAAACGCGGTCTCGCCGGTGCGGATGGGGAAGTTTTGCTGCACCTCCTTGCGCTCCTTGCCGCCAAAGGGGGGATTGGCGACGATGATGTGGAAGCGGTCCTTTTCCTGCACGTCGGCGAGGTTCTCGGCGAGCGTGTTGGTGTGGATGATGTTGGGCGCTTCGATGCCGTGCAGGATCATGTTCATGATCGCGATGACGTAGGCGAGGGACTTCTTTTCTTTGCCAAAGAAGGTGGCGGTCTGGAGGGTGCGCCAGTCTCGCGTGGTGAGCTGGCTCCCATGGGAGGAATGGGAAGGAGGGGAGTTATGCGTCCCATGACTCCCATCTCTCACATACGTCCCAGCCCGCAGATACTCGAAGGCCTCGCACAAAAACCCGCCCGACCCGCAAGCCGGATCGCAAATCGTCTCACCAATGCGCGGTGCCACCACCTGGACGATGGCGCGGATGAGCGGGCGCGGGGTGTAATACTCGCCGCCGTTGCGACCGGCGTTGCCCATGTTTTTGATCTTGGCCTCGTAGAGGTGCGAGAGCTCGTGCTTCTCGGTCTGGGACTGGAAGCGGAGTTCATCAATGTGATCAATGATCTCGCGCAGGTTGTAGCCGCTCTGGATGCGGTTCTTAATCTCGCCGAAGATTTCGCCGATCTTGTATTCGATGGTGTTCGGCCCGGTGGCCTTGGCTTTGAAGCCGTGCAGGTAGGGGAAGAGCTTCTGGTTGACGAAAGCGATGAGGTCGTCGCCGGTCTGGGCGGTGTTGTGGTCTATGGGGCTACGACACTCTTGTCGTAGGAGGGCTGGCACGACAGGAGTGTCGTGGCTCCGGGGCGCGGCCCACGTTTCCCAGCGGTAGGGCGCGTCGAGAATGGGGGAATAACTTTTGCCATCGAGGGCGGCTTCGGTGGCCTTGTCGTGCTCCAGGGCATCGAGGTATTTCAGGAAGAGGAGCCAGGAAGTCTGCTCGGTGTAGTCGAGTTCGCTGGTGCAACCGGCGTCCTTCCAGAGGACGTCATCAATGTTTTTGAAGGCTTGTTCGAACATGGGTGATTAATTGAATGAAAAGTCGCGCCAGAAGGTATCGAACGGGCGGTGGCTTCGAAGCCGATGGTGACGGTGCGGGTGTCTTTGTTGGGATTCGCTTTTGGAGGCATGAGGATGGGTCTAAGGGTTCCGCCTTACGATTGCAAGAGGGGCAGTTGATTTATCCGCTGGCAGCCCCGCACGCGGAAATGACTTCGTGCGATTCAATCGTGATCTGTTCGCCCGCCCCGCCGTGATGTTTAGGCTTCAAGCAGCCCTCAGATTTCCACGCCGAAAAAATCCCGGAAGACTTGCACATACACGGCGAGCTTCATCTCCGGTAGCCACGTGCGCTGGAAGTCCTGCGGGCTCACCCAGAGCCACGTGGTGAACTCGGGATGCTCCGTGGCGACGTTGATTTTTGCGTCGTCGGCGAGGAAGTCGCACAGGAAATAGGTCTGATCTTTCCCGTCGTGATTCCCCTTGCGCCCATCGGTGAAGAGGTAGCGATAGCCCGCCCGCTGGCTCACGATGCGGAAGTCATCGGGATCTATACTAATCTCCTCCCACAGCTCGCGCACGAGCGCCTGCTCAGGCGTCTCCCCATCGTCTATCCCGCCCTGCGGGAATTGCCACGCGCCGGGCATATCCACACGCTCGCAGATGAGGATGCGGCCCTCGCGATTGCGGAGGATTCCGGCGACGTTTCGTTTGTAGATCGGTTCTGTTTTGCTCATAATTTTTTCTTGGCGATAACCCGCTGGATCAGCACGGCGACGGCTTCATCGCACGCCTCCTCGGCATCTTTGCCAGCGACATTGCACGCGGCGACTACGGCAAAATGCCGCTTCGGCGAGAGCCACATCACGGCGTAGTTCATCGTGTTCGTGCCATTGTGCATCAGCGCCGCGCCGCCTGCCCACGGGCGCTCCCGCACGCGCCAGCCGAGCGCGTAGTCTTGGCCCGCGAGCGGCGTGTGCAGCTTTGTAAAAGAGCGCGCCGCCAGCAGCCGCGCGCCGCCCGCCTGCCAAGCCGCATAGCGCGCAAAATCCCCGATGCTCATGTGGACGACTCCGCCCGGTGCTATGGCCGCCGGATTATCCGCCAGCGGCCCCGGCGGCACGGGCGCGAGGCCGCTATGGCCCCACGGCTGATCCACTTTTTCCGCCACGCCCGCCGCGCCAAACCCCGCCGACTTCAGCCCCAGCGGCGTGAAGAGCATCTTGCCCATCAGCGACTCCCACGCCTCGCCCGTCACCGTCTCCAGCATCACGCCCGCGATGCTGTAGCCTTGGTTGGAATACACAAATTTACTCCCCGGCACCGACTCCGGCGGGCGCTGCAAAAGCCCCCGCACAAACGCCAGCCGCTGCTCGCCCGGCGTGCCCTGGCGCTTGCACGCCTCGGCCCAGAGATCGGCAGGTGCATCGCCGGGAGCGCCCGCTCGGTGCGACAACAGTTGCTCCAGCGTCACACCCCGCCAAGCCGCATCCATGCTGGGGCGCAGCTCCGCGAGCACCTCGCCCACCGTGCTGCCCCACTCGATCTTCCCGCGCTCCACGAGCATCGCCGCCACACTCGCCGTCATGGATTTTGTGCAAGAGCCAAGGTGCCATTGATCCTCCACCGTCACCCGCTCCTCGCCGCCGAGCCTCCGCAATCCCGTGGCTCCGATGGCCACGAGTTTCCCATCCTTCATCGCAGCCACAGCCAGCGCGGGCAGCTTGTGCTTTTCCCGGATCGTCTCGATCTGCGCCGAGACATCCTCCGCGCCTTGCGCCGCCACGCCGCACGCCAGCACAGCGATTAGTTTTCTTATGAGCATCGTCGTCATTACTCTACTTTCGCGCTCTCTACATAGAAAAGTTCGCACGCTCCATTGCCATCATCATCCCGCTGGAGCGAGCTGTTCCAAGTGCCCCCCGTCGCGCTCACGGCGTTCACGAGATAGCCTTTAAAAGAGACGATCTGCCCCGCCTTCAACCACCGCACCGCGCTGCGCACATCAGCGTTGGCGGCGATGATGTGGTTGTTCGCCGCCGAGACTTTGATCTCCTCCGGAGGGATCGCGGGTTGATTCCGCCACTCGTAGTAAAAGAAGCGATTGCCCATCGAGAGATCAAATTTTGAAAGCACCGACTCATCGCTCATCCGCCCCCAACCCAGCGAGACATCCACCGGCACAAGCGACGTATTTTCGCCGATGAAGTAGCGTTTCGTCCCCAACACGCGGCCTCGCAATGTGTATTCGGCGACCGCCGTGAGCTTCCATCCGCCCACCTCCGGCAGCGCCTTGGGGGCGATGGCTTTTTGCAATGGCTGAGAGCTTACGAGCACGCCCGGCGCATGATGCACGACGCGCCAAGGCCACGCGGAATACACGCCGAACCCCACCGCAGCCGTGAGCAAAAACTTAATGATTCCCTTCAAAGACATCCCGCAGAGTAAGCAGCACGGGTGCCCGCCTGCCACACCTACCGTCGTTCGATTCCATTTTCCGAGTTGGACTCCCTCCCCTCCCGCCACTACTCAGCCAGCGATGCGCTTTCTTTCTATTTGCCTGCTCGTATTTGCTACGCTGCTAAGCGGCTGCAATCGCGCTCCCCTCCCCGCTCTACCACTCGCGAGCGTGAGCTACGAAGTGCGTGGCGTTTTACAAAGCACCGATGTCGCACGCGGGCGGGCTGTGATCGCGCACGAGGCCATCCCCGGCTACATGGCGGCGATGACGATGGAATTCATCGCCGCACAGCCCGCCGACCTCGCCGAGTTTGTGCCGGGCGATGTGCTCACTTTTCGCCTGCAAGTGATGGAGACGCAGAGCCGCATCGAACACCTCCGCAAAGTCGCCCATACCACGCCGCCCCCGCCTACACCCGCTCCCACGCTGGTTCCCCACGCGGAGCTGCTGCCCGATGCCGCGCTGGTGGATGAGCGCGGCCAGCCGTTCCGCCTCGCCGATATGAAAGGCGGCGCACTGGCGCTGACTTTCATTTTCACCCGCTGCCCACTGCCCGAGTTTTGCCCGCGCATGAGTGCTCAATTCGCCATCGTGCAGCGCGCGCTCGCCGCCTCTGCGCCGGATGAAAAATGGCGACTCCTCTCGATCACGATGGACCCCGCCTACGACACCCCTGCTCGCCTCGCCGAATACGCCGCGCACTTTCATCCACAGCCAGAGCGGTGGTCTTTCGCCACGGGCGAAGAGGCCGAAATCGCCAAGCTCGGCACCGCGCTCGGGCTCATCAAAGAAGGCACCGGAGCCGCACTCACACACAATCTCCGCACCATCGTCATAGATCCCGCAGGGCGCGTGCAGCGCGTCTTTATGGGGAATGAATGGCAACCGAGCGAACTCGTGGATGAAATGAAGCAGGCGCTAAAAGCACGCTGATCGCACCACGGAAGACTACGCCTTTTCCGGCACGATATACGGCGCGCGGTAGTCCCGGGTGAGGAGCGCATCGGCGGCGGCGTTGCCGATGAATCGCTCGGTCTTCGGATCCATCACGAGATGTTCGCCGACGGCGAGTTGGTCTTTCTCGATGTCCACGCCGTTCTTTTTCAAATGCTCGGCCATGCGGGCGTAAGAGTCCGCGGCGTTGGCGTCGCCCTTCACCTTTTCGAGGATCGCGCCGGGAGCCTGCACTTTGCCGAGGCGGATGGAGATGTTCGCGGTGTGGCAGAGGGCGCTGCTGAGGTGGCCTTCGAGGATTTCGGCGTTGAGCTGCGCGGGTTTGCGTTCGCGCACGCCGTGGATCCAGTTTTGATGATGGCTCCCCTGCCCTTTGTTATCGGGCTCTCCGGGGTCGGCGGAGTCTTTGGGCGCGGGGAAATTCCCCCAGCGTTGGACCATCTTGCCAGCCTTATCAAAGGCGGCGGCGCTGTTGTAATCGGGCACGTAGATGTGGCCGTTTTCATACTGCACATAGACGCCGACGCCGTTGCCGCCGCGATATTTGTCCATGCTCTTGGAGTCGGTGCTTTCGGGGAGTCCGCGCACTTCAAAAATGAGCGGCGCTTTTTCATACTCGTGGATGCTAAACATGGTGTTCGGCGTCTCGCCGTCGTCCACGTAACCGAGACGTCCGCCGACGCTCCAGACTTTGGGCGAGAGGGCGCTCTCGCCGAGGAACCAGCGGGCGACGTCCATTTGGTGGATGCCTTGATTGCCGAGGTCGCCGCAGCCGGTGTCCCACACCCAGTGCCAATCGTAGTGCAGTTTCTTGCGCATGAGCGGCTTGATCTGCGCGGGGCCAAACCACAGATCCTTATCAATCTCCGCTGGCCAAGGCTGTGGGCCGTCCACTTTGCCGATGCTCTCGCGGCGCTTGTAGCAGGTGCCGCGCGCCCACTGGAGCTTGCCGAGGTTGCCAGCCTGCGACCATTGCACGGCTTGGTGGAGGCCGATGGTGGAGCGGCTCTGGGTGCCGCATTGCACGATGCGCCCGTATTTTTTCGCCGCCTCGGCGAGCACGCGACCCTCGAAGACGTTGTGGGAAACAGGCTTTTCGATATACGAGTCCTTCCCCGCTTGGCAGGCCCACACGCCGATGAGCGAGTGCCAGTGGTTCGGCGTGGCGGTGGAAATGGCGTCAATGGATTTGCTCTCCAGCAGCTTCCGCACGTCGGTGAAGGTCTCGATGGTCTGCCCCTTTTTTTCGAGCTGCGCCTTGCCTTTGCCGAGCACCGTCTCGTCCACATCGCACAGCGCGGCGATCTTTACGCCGTTCACTTTGAGCAGGTCGGCGATGTGGCTTTGGCCGCGGCCATTAAAGCCGACGATGGCGACGCGGATGTCGCTGCCCGCCGTCTGCGAGCGCACAATGGCGGGAAATGCGAGCGCCGAAGCGGCAGCAGCGGTGGTCTGTAGGAATGAGCGGCGGGTGAACGGTGTTGGTTGCATAATTGGTGTGTGGGTTAAATCAGCGACGACGGCGAGACTTTGATTTTTTTGTATGCGCCTGAATATCCGCGCCGTTTCGATGTTGAACATCCCCGCGAGAGATGTGTCTATGCGCGACCATGTTTAAGACTCTGGCCCTTGCCACCGCGCTGCTGCCCGCACTTTCCGCTTTTGCGGAAAGTCCTCGCTCCACGATCAAACCCATCGCTTTCACCGAATACGATCTGCCAAACGGGCTGCACGTCATCCTCCACGAAAACCATGCTGCGCCAGTCGTGGCGACTTACGTGCTCTACCATGTGGGGTCAAAAAATGAGCGGGCAGATCTCACGGGGTTTGCGCATTTTTTCGAGCATCTGATGTTTGAGGGCACAGAGAATATCCCGCGTGGGAAGATAGACAAATACGTCTCTGGAGCAGGCGGCAATTTGAACGCCAGCACGTCGTTTGATAAAACGGATTACTTTTTCAATATGCCCTCCAACCAGCTCAAGCTCGCGCTGTGGATCGAGAGCGAGCGGATGCTACACGCGAAGATAGACGAGACGGGCGTGGAGACGCAGCGGCAGGTGGTGAAAGAAGAGCGCCGGATGCGCTACGAAAACCAACCCTACGGCTCGCTCTATGAAAAGCTGTGCGGCCTCGTCTTTGCAGGCTCACCCTACGCCTGGACGCCCATCGGCTCTACGCAATACATTGACCAAGCGAAGATCGAAGAGTTCCGCGATTTCTACAAACGCTACTACGTGCCAAACAACGCGACCCTCGCGATTGCGGGCGACTTCAAACTCGAAGAGGCCAAGCAGCTCGTGGCCGATTATTTCGGCACGATCCCGAAAGGCGCGGAGCCACCACGCCCGGTGGTGGAGTTGCCGGAGACGAAGGGGCCGGGCACGCTGGAGGTGATCGAGGAGAAGACGCCGCTGCCCTCTTCGCTGCACGCTTGGCACGCTTGCGAAGAGTCGCACCCGGACTCGTATGCGCTCGATCTGCTGGCCGACATCCTCGCACGCGGACGCAGCTCGCGGCTGTATCGGCGGCTGGTGGATGGCGAGCAAGTGGCACTCAATGCCGAGGCATTTCCGATGCTGTTTGAGAAAGCGGGTGTCGTCGCGGTCTTCGCCACCGGCCAACGCGGCGTGCCGCTGGAGACGCTCGATAAGCTGATCGAAGAAGAAGTGAAAAAGGTGCGCGAGGAGGGCGTGACGGAGGAGGAATTTGCGAAGGTGCTAAACCAAAAGGAATCCGAAGTCGCCAATGGCAACGGCACGATGGCCGCACGGGTGCGTAGCCTCGCGAACGCTCATCTTTTCCACGGCGGCACAGATGATGTGAACCACGAACTCGACCACTACCTCGCGGTAAAACGTGAAGACCTCCAGCGCGTCGCGAAACAATATCTACTGCCCGAGCACACCTACGTCCTGCATTACCCAGCCGCCGTTCCCGCCACCAAGTAACTCTCTTTTCTCATGCGTAAAATTTTCTCTCTTCTCGTCGCACTCTCCCTCGCCGCCGCCTTTGCCGAAGCGGATCGCACCACCAAGCCCGCGCCAGGTCCCGCGCCGGAAGCCGCCTTCCCCGACTACACGACCACCGCACTCTCGAACGGTCTGAAGGTCTTCGTGATCGAGGACGACCGTAAGCCAACGCTCACGCTGCGGCTCGTGGTAAAAGCAGGAGATGCGCTCGATGGCGAGAAGCCCGGCGTGGCGAATTTCGTCGCCGGTCTGCTCAATCGCGGCACGACGAAACTGGACGCGACGGCTTTTGCAAAAGCCGTGGACTCCCTCGGCGCACAGCTCGAAGCCAGCGCTGGCGAAGACTCCACGAGCGTGACGACGAGCGGCCTCGTAAAATCCACCGACGCACTGCTGGAGCTATTCTCCGACGCGGTGCGCGATCCCGTTTTCCCAGCGGAGGAGTTTACCAAAGAGCAGAAGCGCACGCTTTCCTCGCTCGCCGCGCAAAAGAAAACGCCCAGCGCTCTCGTGGGAAATCTAATGAACAAAGTGCTCTTCGGCTCGCACCCCTACGGCAGCATCCCTACGCCCGAAAGCGTGCAGAACATCACACGCGACGACCTCGTGGCGTTCCACAAAACATGGTTCGCGCCAAACAACGCCTCCCTCGTCGTCGTGGGCGATGTGAAGGCCGCCGACATCGTTCCGAGACTGGAGAAGGCGTTTGGCTCGTGGGCAAAGAAAGACCTGCCTGCGGTAAAGAAGAACGCACTGCCCGAGCACAAAGGCCTCACCATTCATCTGCTGGACCGCCCCGGCAGCGTGCAGAGCAGCATCATCGTGACACACCTCGGCCCACCGCGCAAAAACCCGGTGCTACCCGAACTCAACGTCATGAACGCCACACTCGGCGGCGGCTTTAGCGGGCGGCTCTTTCAGAATCTCCGCGAGAAACACGGCTACACCTACGGCAGCAGCAGCGCGTTCGGATTCAATGCCGACGCCGGGTATTTCCAAGCCACCGCCGAGACGCGCAACGAAGTCACCGCCCCCGCCGTGCAAGAGATCCTCGCCGAGATGAAGCGCATCCGCGAAGAGCCCATCCCCGAGCCCGAGCTGGAGCTTCAGCGCCAATACAACGTCGGCAATTACCTCCTCTCGCTGGAAAATGTAAGCCGCGTAGCCACCCGCGTGCAGGACATCGAACTCTACGGACTCGACCCCGATTTCTACAAAACCTACGCCAAACGCATGGCCGCCGTCACCCCCGCCAGCGCGCGCGAGCTGGCGCAAAAATACATCACCCCCGAAGACGCCTGCGTAATCGTGGTTGGCGAGGCCAAGCAAGTCCGCGCCGACTTAGAAAAGCTCGGCAAGGTCACCCTCTACGATACGGACTACCACATCGTGCCAGAGCAAAAATAAGTCTGATCCGAATGGCACTCAGATAAGCCCCTCACCGAGGAACGAGTGGAATCGGGCGTGTGGAATCGAGCGAGCAGTGTATTTGCCGCGTAGCGGCAGCCCGAGGGTAGCCGTGGGCTTTAGCCCACGGAAAGGGCGGGCCGGGTTGCGTCGCGGAGCGACGCCTGAGCAGGCGTAGCAAGCACGAGCCGCTCTCAGCCGTCGCTCCGCGACGGGCGCTCGGTGCGCTCGACCGTGGGTTAAAACCCACGGCTACCCTCGGGCTGCCGCTACGCGGCAAAAAGCAGCGCACACTTTCAGAGAAGGGGAAGGTGTCCATTTCCGTCCTTATCTGAGTGCTATTTGGGACTGGCTGATTATTTGCAGCGTAATGAATCTAAACAAAGCCCCGCTCTTGCAAGTGAGTGGGGCTTTTTACGCCAGCATTCCGTTGACGTCTCGCCGAATCACGGGCACTTTCCGCGCATGAGCACGTTGACTGAAATCGAAGTTGCGTTACCGAGTCTTACTACGAGCGAATTAGTAAAACTTGATGATGCACTGGAGGCGACGTTGAGGGAGCGCCGGAAGGTATTCACGGGGCTGGATGCGGTGCGCTGGTGGGGTGAGCGTGAACGGATGGCGGATGGAGAGGCATTTGCTGCGGATGTGGAGGCGGCTCGCGGTGAAGCAAATCGTCCGGCCACAGCACCGCGATGGGAGTAGTCGTTGATTCTTCCATTTTCATCGCTGCGGAGCGGGGGCGGTTTGACTGGGTGGGGTTCCATGCGGAGATCGGAGCGGAGCGGCTCTCCTTCACGGTGATGACGCTTGCGGAGCTTTTGCACGGGGCGGAACGCGCAGACTCGCCAGAGCGTAGGAGGAGGAGGATGGAGTATATCGAAGCGGTCGAGGTGCGGTATCCGCTTTTGCCGTTCTGCCGGGATGAGGCGGTCATTTACTCCAAAGTATGGGCTGTAATGAGCGCAGCAGGGACGCTCATTGGGCTGCATGATTTGCAGATTGCGGCGGTGGCGCTGCACCACAGCTACCGAGTCGCGACGCTGAATGTGGATGAGTTTTCGCGAGTGCCGGGGCTCGAAGTCATAGATGCGTCGCCTTTTCGTATCACCCAGAGTCCGCAGAGGTGAGTGAACGACACGTCGGGCTCGGGAGTTTTCCGCGCGTGATAGCCATTGCAGCGGTGCAGGAATGGATTTGCGCGGGGCATGAGATGGAGGCTATAGAGTGGCACAGTCTGGGGGGCTATTCCTCTCCCAGCTTTATCGCTGGTGATGAACCTCCGGTCTTTTTTTGCTCGGATGCGTATGCGGAAGAGTGGTGCTTTCGGCAATCCATCTTTGCCGTCACGGGCAACAATTTTGGCTTTCATCCGGCCCGAGTTTGCTCCGGTGGGATGGATTTCCCAGCCTGAGGACAACCCGGCCACCGCCCCACTCGGCGAGTGAGCCTCGCTGACAAACACCAAGAACCCGCCCGGTGCTGGTAGCCAAAAAGGATGGATTTCCGAGGCGAAGGCTCCGGGGGCGTGAACTTCTCTGGAGGGGCGGTATTTTACCGCGCTGTGCGCGCGCTTTATTCTCACGCGAAGGCACGAAGACACGAAGGGGTGTCGGATGGGCGTTCCGCTTTTGCTGTAGCGTTCTGCCAACTTTCCTCTCGCCGCGTGCGGGATATTTCCGCATGAGAGATGGCACTATGAAAACAGCAGTCATTACTGGGGCAGGAAGCGGAGTGGGGCAGGCGATAGCGCTCGCTTTAGTCCGAGAAGGTTGGCGCGTCGCGCTCGTCGGGAGGCGCGCGGAGGCGCTGGCGGAGACGGTCGCGCTGGCCGCAGAGCAAGGCGGGCAGATGCTCGCGTGCCCGTGCGACATTGGCGATGCCGTCGCCGTCCACGCGATGGGTGCGCAAGTGTTGGAGGCTTTTGGCGAGGTGCAGGTGCTGGTAAACTCCGCCGGGACGAACGCGCCGAATCGTGCGCTGGAGGTGCTCTCGCTGGAGGATTATCACGCGATGATGGATACCAATTTGCACGGCCCTTACTACTGCGTGCAGACTTTCCTGCCCGGGATGCGCGAGCGCCAAAGCGGGACCATCGTGAACGTGGTGAGCGATGCCGGGAAGCAGGCTTCGCCCAAAGCGGGGCCGGGCTACGTGATGTCGAAATTTGGCCTCGCCGGGCTCACCCAAAGCATCAACGCCGAGGAGCGCGCCAACGGCGTGCGCGCCTGTGCGATCTTCCCCGGCGATATTGATACACCGCTGCTGGAGAAGCGCCCCGTGGTGCCGGACATTTCTGCGCGTGAGCGTATGATGCGCCCCGAAGACATCGCCGCCTGCGTGTTGCTCTGCATCCACCTCCCCGCGCGAGTGATCGTGGAGGAGATGCTGGTGCGGCCTCGGTGAGCCATCAACCATTCCGGGGGGTGGTGCCAGAGGGGAGAGTTGAACTCCCGACCAAGGGCTTATGAGTCCCCTGCTCTACCCCTGAGCTACCCTGGCATTTTGGAGGGGTGCGAAAATACCGAGATCGTTTCTGCTGGCAAGCGTGTTTTTACAATGCGCGCATCATTTCAGCGAGTCGCAGAGTCCCGCCAGCTTCGATGCTTTAAAAAACTACGCCGCCTGCTGTGGAACTTGCATGGCGTGCGGCTGGAAGTAGCTCGCGAGCTTCCGGCGAAGTTCTTCCATCGAGTATTCTGCGCGGATCGGCAGGCGCTCCAGCGGCAGTCCCACTTTCGCGCAGACGCGGTCTATGAATTCCCGATAGCGCCGCTCGCTGCGATCGGAGTCGGCAGTCTCGCCAAGGCAGATGGCGAGCACGGGGCGGCTCGCGGCGTCGCAGACGATGTAGTCGAGCCCCTTGGACATCACGCGGGAATAGGCCTCGGGGCGGTCGCCTGCGCCGTAAGTCACGTCGAGCAAATCACCGAAACGCACCTTTGCGAAAAGCTCGTGACCTGCTGGGAGAAGAGTGGTGAGAGTGGCGAAAAAATGGTGCTCTGAACTGGTGAAAACGGTGTCGCGGAGGCGATAGGGATCTTGCTCTTCCATGCCGACGGGGTGTTTGCGGAGCGGGTCTTTTTCGGCGCGATTCCGCGCGGCAAACCAGCCGATAGCGGTGCCTGTGATGAGGCCGAGTGATGCTGTGAGGAAAATCATCGTGAAGAGGTATGTTCAGCAAGCGCGGTGCCTGCCAGATGCGCTGATTAGGAGCCTGTCATTCTTTTGGTCAAATGAAAGACGAGGGGAGGGGAGATAATTACTTTCATCATATGCAGCTACAAGATCCCCACCGCGCACGTCTGCGGTTTATTGAAAAACCAAATCTCCTCGTTGTGGTTCACCGGTCACTTTATCCGCAGTGACCATGCCGCCGCGCCGCTCGGGATTTACGGCGACCACGCCGACCTCCACGCCGTCGCGAAAGCACTTCAGCGCGGTCCCCTCCGCTGGCACCGCGAGCGGGCTGGCTTCGATCAATACAAAACCGCCGTCCCCATTCACCATCACGATGCGCCCGATCTGCTTTGGTGCGCCCTTCGTGCCATCGGAAGTATTTGCTGCGGGGAAATGGATGGGCTGGGCCTTCGGGATCGGCGCAGAGCGAAAGTAAGTGCAGCCTGCGAAAGTGAGGCTGACGGTGGCGAGTGTGAGTAGAAAGGGGCGAGACATGGCGCATGAGATACACGAGCCGCGAGCCAAAGGGAAGCGGGACGTTACTTACTATGCGCGGGCTTCGCCACGGGCTCCGCCGGAGTCATCGCGAGCACGGCGCGGACGGTGATCAGAAACAACGCGACCAACGCTGCGAGCCCGCCGATGGAGGCGAGGATGGTGGTGAAAATTTGGACGTTCATGGCAGTGAGAAAAATTAGCAGCACCGGTGCCAGCTCAGTTTTTAAAAGGGGCGCTGGTGATGAGTTTTTCGCCACCTTCTATCGCAAATCGCGAAAATCTTTTGACGCGCGCCGTCGCCCCGCCTTTACTACTCGCGACTACGCAACCGGAGAGATGGCTGAGTGGTCGAAAGCAGCA